>DASSNX010000019.1:0-2098 GCA_035701185.1 Candidatus Limnocylindria bacterium | reverse complement strand
GTCGCGGGGAGCTCCCACCGGGCCTGGGTCGAAGTCGATCACGAGGCGCTGCGGCACAACCTGGAGGTCCTGCGCGGCCTGGCGGGCAGCGGCCGGCAGGTGATTGCCGTGGTCAAGGCCAACGCCTACGGCCACGGGGCGGTGGAGGTAAGCCGGACACTGCTCGCCGCCGGCGTGGAGCGCCTGGCAGTCGCCACGCTGGACGAGGGGCTCCAGCTGCGCGCAGCCGGGATCGAGGCGCCGATCCTGGTCCTCTGGGCGCTGGGCGAGCCGGAGGCGCCGCAGGCCGCCGCCGCCGGGCTGGAGGCCATGGTCCAGGACGCGCGCTCGGTGGAGCTCCTCGAGCAGGCGGCGGCGGACGCGGGGCAACGGTTATCGGTCCATCTCAAGGTGGACACCGGCCTCGGGCGGCAGGGCGCCTCACCAGAGGACGCGGTGATGCTCGCCGCCAGCATCGCGCGGAGCCGGCACCTGGCGCTGGCCGGCACCTTCAGCCACCTGGCCGTACCGGGCGAGGACGATGCGTACACCGACGTCCAGCTGCTGCGCCTGGCGCAGACGCTGGACGCCATGCGCTCGGCGGGCGTCGATCCCGGGCTGGTCCATGTCTCTGCCACGGCCAGCGTCCTCGCCGGCGCCGCGGTCTTCGCCGATGCCGTCCGGCCGGGCCTCGGTCTGTACGGCCTGCAGCCGGGCTGGGTCGTCGACCGCGCGCCGCTGGAGCCGGTGCTGTCGTTGAAGGCACGGGCGATCCGGATCTTCGACCTGCCGGCGGGTGCCCCCATCGGCTATGGCCTGCTGTACCGGGCGCGGCAGGCGACCAGAATCGCCACGCTCGGCATCGGCTACGGCGACGGATGGCCGCGGCTGCATGCCAACAACGGCCGCGTGCTCGTTCACGGGCAGCTGGCGCCGATGGTGGGGGCCATCAGCATGGACGGCCTGACGGTCGATCTGGGCCAGATCGATGATGTAACCTACGCCGACGAGTTCGTCCTCATCGGTGAGCAGATGGGATCGCGCATCACCGCCGACGAGGTCGCACAGGAGCGTCGCACCATCAACTACGAAGTGACGACCGCCCTGCGCGGCAGGCTCCCTCGCCTCCATCGAGGAGCGTAGTCCGCCGCTGAAGGCGGTCGACGAGCAGGGCGTTATGGCTGACCCGATCGAGATCGACGTCTGGCAGGGAGAGGTGGCCGAGCTCGAGGTCGACGCGATCATCGTGCCGGCCAACGAGAGCCTCTTCATGACTGGCCCGCTGGGGCGCGCGGTGAAGCGCACCGCCGGGGATAGCGTCGAGCTGGAGGCCGTTCGCCAGGGACCGGTCGAGCCGGGCTCGGCCGTGGTCACCGGCGGTGGAAACCTGGCCTCGCCGTACCTGATCCATGCGGTGGCGGTGGGCCACGAGCTGAGGAACGATCCCGCCAGCCTGGTTGCCGCGCTGCATGCCGCGTTCGACATCGCTGCCCGGCTGTCGCTCGGCCGCCTGGCGATGACCCCCATCGGCCTCGAGCGCGGCGTTTTCGGTGCCGATGAGGCTGCCGGTCACCTCGTGGAGGTGATCGAGGACCGGCGTCGCCGGGCCGCCCCGCTGCCGGGCTCGCTGGTGATCGCGGTCTCCAATCCCCAGGAAGCGGCCGCCTTCCGTGCGGCGTCTGAGGCGTTGCGGGCCGCCTCCCGATGAGCGACGAGCGCAGCACCGCGCTCGCCACCGAGCTTCACCGCCGGGGCCTCGATGCGCCCGCCCTGCTCTTGCTGGAGGCGCACCGGCCGCTGCGCCCGCTGCTCGGCAACCTGGCCGTCTTCCTGTTGCCGATGGTGCGGTCGCTGCACAGCCGCGCCCTCGACCGCGCGGTGGCCGGCGTGGCCAGCGACGATGCGTATGACGCGCTGGTCGAGGAGCTCCACAACACGGAGCGCGCCGGCTGATGGACCTGGGACGGCTGGCCGGCGACGTGCTCGCCTTCTTCGGCGCACAGCTCGGCGCATCCTCCCTGCGCCTCGGACCGCTCCCCACGCTTGGTGTGCTGGCCGTGGTGCTGGTCCTCCTGTCGCTGGTGGCGCGGCCGTCGACCCGATGGATCGTGCGCGACCT
>DASSNX010000018.1:0-12194 GCA_035701185.1 Candidatus Limnocylindria bacterium | reverse complement strand
ACGTACGGCAGGTCGGTGATGTCCAGGCCGCGGCTGGCGACGTTGGTGGCCACCAGGAACTGGATGCGCCCGGCCTTGAAGTCGGCCAGGGTGCGGGTCCGCTCGCGCTGGCTCATCCCGCCGTGCAGCGC
This sequence comes from Candidatus Limnocylindria bacterium, assembly GCA_035701185.1. Taxonomy (GTDB): domain Bacteria; phylum Chloroflexota; class Limnocylindria; order QHBO01; family QHBO01; genus DASSCW01. The sequence continues at coordinate 12,063 of DASSNX010000018.1, read as the reverse complement.
CGCGACATTCTTGCCCTTGCGCTTCAGGGTCATGGCCAGCTTGTCGACGCCGATCTGGGTGTGGCGGAAGACCAGCAGCCGATCGATCCCGAACGCGCCCGCGAGCTCCACCAGGGCACGGACCTTGTCCTGCTCCGCCACGAAATAGACCAGCTGCCGGACCGTCTCGACGGTCTTGGTCTCCGGCTTGACCACGATGTGCTCGGCGTTGCGGTCCATGAACCGATCGCAGATGCGCAGGATGGCGTACGGCATGGTGGCGCTGAACAGCGCCGTCTGGCGGTTGCGCGGGCAGCGGGACAGGATCGTCTCGACGTCGACGATGAAGCCCATGTCGAGCATGCGGTCCGCTTCGTCGAGGATCACGGTGTTGACCCGATCCAATCGCAGCTCGCCGCGGCGAATGAGGTCGAGCACCCGCCCCGGCGTCCCGACGACCACCGGCACGCCGCGCTTCAGGGCGGTGATCTGGCGCTCCATGCTCGAGCCGCCGTAGATCGCCACCGCGCTCACGTTGCGGAAGGCGCCGAGGCGGCGGATCTCCTCGGTGACCTGCACGCACAGTTCGCGGGTCGGGGTCAGGACCAGGGCCTGGACGTGGCGGGCCGAAGGGTCGACCTTTTCGATGATGGGGATGCCGAAGGCCGCGGTCTTGCCGGTTCCCGTCTGCGCCTGGCCGATGAGGTCCTTGCCCTCCCGCAGGGGGCCGATGGCTCGCGCCTGCACCTCGGTCGGCTCGGTGAAGCCCATCTTCTCGATGGCGCGGGCGATGGTCGGCGGCAGCTCGATCTCGCCGAAGCGGTAGGTCTTCTGGGCGGCGAGGACGGCGGCGAGAAGCGGCGAATCGCCGGGCTGCGGTGCGTCGCCGTTGGTTGGGAGGTCCGAGGTGCTGACCGGGGTGGTGCTGTCCGTTTGGCGGCGCCGGCGGCGGGTATGACTGCGGCGCGGCGCCGGGGAGGCGTCGATCTCTGGCAAATATCTCTCCGTTTCTACGCCGGATCGTAGCACGCGGCGGGCCGAGTTGACACCGAACTGATACTAGGTCTCACCTATGCCCGTTGCCGCCCTGCTCGTGTCTGCCGCCGCCTTCCTTTCCGCGCTGGCCGGTGGCGCCGTTGCCATTCGGGCGTCGCGCGCCGTGGGGGCGATCATCGCGATCGGTGCCGGCATCCGCATCGGCGCGGCCTTCTTCGACCTCATCCCGGAGTCAGTCGTCCAGCTCGATGGCTCGCTGGAAGTGGCCATGATCTTCACGGCCATCGGCTTCCTTGCCTTCTACGCGATCGAGAAGACGACCACGCTCCACGTGGGCCACGAGACGGCCACCGAAATCGACCACACGGCGCCCAGCCACGAGCACGTCGGGATCATCGGCGCCAGCGGCATGAGCCTGCACTCGTTCCTGGACGGCGTGGCCCTGGCGGCGGCGCTGGTGGTCGGCGGCGGGCTGGGCCTGATCGTGGCGGCGGTCGTCGTCATCCACCGCTTCAGCGACGGGATCGGCGTCGTCAGCTTCCTGGTCGCCACCCACCACACGCGCGACGCCACCTGGCGCTGGGTGTCGGTCGTTGCCGTGGCGCCGGTGCTGGGTGTGCTGGTCGGCGTGCTGGTCCCGTTCCCGCCGCAGATGCTGGGCGCGATGCTGGCCATCTTTGCCGGTTTCTTCCTCTACATCGGCGCTGCCGAGCTGCTGCCGGAGGCGCACCGCTCCGACCATTCGCCGATGGTCGTCGTCGCCACCCTGGCCGGGGTGGTGGCCATCTACCTCTTCTCGCTGTGGGTCGGCGTGGTGGGCGCCACCATCTGATGCCCGCCGCCAGCGCAACCCGCGATCGCCTCCGTGCCGCGGGCGAGCGCGTCACGCCCCAGCGCCTGCTGGTGGCCGATACGCTGGCCGGCGCCGGGCGCCAGCTCACGGCCGATCAGCTCTGGCACCGCGTTCGGCGCCGCAGCCCGCGGGTGGGGCGCGCCACGGTGTTCCGGACCGTGGAGGCGCTGGTCGAGGCCGGCGTGGCGCGACGCTTCGAGCTGGCCAACCACGTCTACGGCTACGCCGCCTGCCAGCCCGGCCATCACCACCACCTGGCCTGCGGTCGCTGCGGCCGGGTCGAGGAGATCGACGAGGCCTACGTGCGGCCGGTGGCCGAACGGGTTGCCGCCGATACCGGCTTCGTGATCGACGACGCGCGGCTGGACTTCTACGGCCGCTGCGCCTCGTGCGCGGCCACCGAGGAGGCGGAGCGCCGGCTCAGCTGAGCGACGGCTGCTCCGACAGCGGGCGGCCACTGCCGCTGGGCGCGGGCTCCGGACGGGCCATGGCCTCAGCATTGGCGGCAACCCCCGGCGCTTCGCCGTTCTGGGCCGCGCCGCGGCCGGCCGGGGTGGACGCGCTGCGCGCGTAGCCATTCGGGTGCGCCAGGCGCCAGGCCCAGGCATCGGTCAGCATCTCGTCCAGCTTGCTGTGCTGCGGATGCCAGCCCAGCTCCCGGCGCGCCCGGCGCGACGAGGCCACGAGGACTGGCGGATCGCCGCTGCGCCGCTTCAGGACCCGGGCCGGGATGGCGCGGCCGGTGACCTTGCGGGCCGCCTCCACCACCTCGCGAACGCTGAAGCCGGCCGCCGACCCGAGGTTGTAGACCTCCAGCGAGGGATCGCCCTCGCCGGTCGCCTCGAGCGCCAGCAGGTGCGCCGCCGCCAGATCGCGGACGTGGACGAAGTCGCGGATGCAGGTGCCGTCGGGGGTCGGGTAGTCCTGGCCGAAGATCTGGACGTGGCTCGCCTCGCCGGCCGCCACGCGCAGGACCAGCGGGATGAGGTGCGTCTCCGGCGAGTGGTCCTCGCCGTTGCGCTCGGTGGCGCCGGCCACGTTGAAGTAGCGCAGGCTGATGGCCCGGAAGTCGTGGCTGGCGGCGAACCAGCGCATGGCGCCCTCGAAGGCAAGCTTGGTGGCGCCATAGGGATTGATCGGCTCGGTGCGGTCAGCCTCCGCGATCGGCACGCGCCGCGGCTCCCCGTAGACCGCGGCGGTGGACGAATAGACCAGCCGCGTGACGCCCGCGGTGCGCATCGCCTCCAGCATGGCCACCCCGCCGGTGACGTTGTGGCGGTAGTAGAGCGCCGGGTCGGCCATGCTCTCGCCGACCAGCGACTTCGCCGCGCAGTGCAGGACGGCGTCGATCTGCTCGTCCCGCAGCAACGCCTCCAGCCGGGAGCGGTCCTGGATCGAGCCCCGGATCAGCCGCGCCGGTTTGCGAACCGCGTCCGCGTGGCCGGTCGACAGGTCGTCGTAGACCAGCACCTCGTGACCGGCCTCCAGGAAGCCCTCCACGCTCGTGGATCCGACATAGCCGGCACCGCCGACGACGAGGATGCGCAATGCGCCCTCCTGGTTGGGGTTCAGCTCGCCCGCGAGGCAATCGCTCGCGGGCGTCGGCTGCTGGGTGAGATGGATTCGGGCACGGGGTCCGCTTCGGTGGCTCGGGCCGCGGCCGCGGCCAGCAGCTCCGCACTGAACTCGGCGGACACCCGCGTGGCCCCCGCCGCGGCCGCGGCGCGCACATCGGCCAGGGTCCGGAAGCGGCCGGAGGCCTTGACCTCGACGCGCGGGCCGACGCTGTCGCGCAGCAGTGCCGTGCGCTGCACCGCCTTTCGCGCGGCCAGGTCACCGGCGGAGGTGATGACGTAATCCGCGCCGGCGCGCTCGGCGATGCGGCAGGCCCGGCTGACCTGGTCGGCCGTCATCGGCTCCGCCTCGACCACCACGCCGGCCACCGCCAGCGCGGAGTGGGCCATGTCGACCACGGCCAGCATGTCGTTGAAGACGATCTCGTCGTCACCGGACAGCAGCGCACCGCCGTTCAGCACGAAGTCGATCTGGTTGGCGCCCTGCTCGAGCGCCTTGCTGGCCTCGAAGGCCTTGACCGCCAGGATCTGGGTGCCCGATGGCGAGCCGATGAGCGTCCCCAGCCGCAGGCGTGAGCGGCCGAGCGTGCGCTTTGCTGCCTTGACCAGCCAGGGGTTGACGGTCACCGCCGCGCAGTCGTGCTCCATGGCCAGGGCGACGACGGCTTCGAGCTCGGCGAGTGAGGCGTTCGGGCGTGTCAGCCGCTGCTCGAGCCGCGCCACTTTGCGCCCGATGGCGGTCATGAGGGCGGGGATTCCTCCTTTTGGGCCGGAGACCGGGGACGCGAGGGCACTGCCCCGGGATCGCCGATTGTAGCAGCGGCTCCATCCGCCACTGCCTCGCCCGCCTGGGCACGCGCGTCTGCGTGGTGCGCCCCCGCACCAGCCTCCGCCGCCCATTGCGCGGCCAGGGCGAGCAGCGGCTCGCGACGGTTCAGCGAAGGCTCGTCCAGGACCGCCTCGAGCAGCCGCCGAAGCAGCTCCCCGACCAGCGGACCCGGGGCGAGGCCGACCTCCGCGGTCAGGTCGCGACCGTCGACCGCCAGCTGCCCCTGCGTCAGCGGGCTATCGGCGATGACCGCCTCGATCCGGCTGCGCAGCTCGTCCAGGCCGGCGGCGTGGGGGTCGGGAACGCCGCTGGCCGCGTTGTCAGCCACGCGCAGCGCGAAGAGGTCGTCGAGCAGGTCGACGCCGACGCGGCGGATGAAGCGGCGCACGGCGGCATCGGTCCAGTCCGGCGTGTAGGCGAACATGTGATGGCGCACCAGGCGCACCAGCCACCCGAGCTCGGCGCGCGACAGGCGCAGGCGCTCACCGGCGGCCTCGGCCAGCCTGGCGCCCTCGACCTCGTGGCCGATGAAGTGGCCGTCCGCCAGGGTCGTGGCCTTGCCGACGTCGTGCAGCAGCCCGGCCAGCCGCAGCAGCGGCCGGTCGGGAGGCAGCGCGTCGGCGGTGCGCAGCGAGTGGTCGAGCGCATCGCCGGCCAGCGCCTTCGACTGCGGCACGCCGCGCAGCGCGGCGAGCTCCGGCAGGAGCACCTCGAGCAGGCCAAGGCGCTCGAGCAGCTCGAAGGCAGCCGATGGCGGCCGGGCCGCGTCCTCCAGCATGCGGAGCAGCTCGTCGCGGATCCGCTCGCCGGACAGCTCGGCGGCCGCCGCCGCGTGGGCGCGGATGGCACGCGCCGTCGCGGCATCGATATCCAGCCCAAGCCGCGACGCGAAGCGGGCGGCACGGACCATGCGCAGCGCGTCCTCCCCGAACCGGGCCTCGGGGTCACCGACCGCTCGCAGCACGCCGTGCTGCAGATCGGCGATGCCGCCGTGCGGATCGACCAGGACCCCTTCACCGCGCGCCAGGTCCATTGGCCGCCAGGCGATGGCGTTCACCGTGAAGTCGCGGCGTGCCAGGTCCTCGTCCAGGGACTGCCCCCAGGCCACGCTCGCCGGTCGCCGGCCGTCGAGGTACGGCCCCTCGAAACGGAAGGTGGTGACCTGGACATCGGGCCCGCCGTCAACGTGGACCGTCACGGTGCCGAAGCGGTTCGTCCAGGTCGAACCGGGAAACAGCTGCGCCACGCGTTCCGGCGGCGCCGCGGTGGCAACGTCCCAGTCCTGCGGCAGCGTGCCCGAGACGAGGTCGCGGACACTGCCGCCGACCAGGGCGGCGTCGTGGCCGGCCTCGGCCAGGCGCGCGAGCGTGGCGCGCACCGCATCGGGCAGCCCGATGATCAGTTGGTCGCCGTCACGCACCATGCCGGCAGGCCGAGGCCGCGTCAGCCGGCTCGCTCGGCCGCCAGGAAGAGGTAGCTGCGCCAGGCGTCGTTCTGCTCGTCGGCGAGGTACGAGCCGTACAGGTAGCGGACGTCGGCGCGCGGCGCACGCGGCTCGCGCAGCAGGTGCATCCGGGCCTCGACCAGCGTCTTGCTGCCCTTGCGGTGGTTGCAGGTGCGGCACGCCGCGACCAGGTTCTCCCACTCGTGCCGTCCGCCCCGATGCTTCGGCACCACGTGGTCGATGGTCAGGTCCCGGCTGACCGTGCCGCAGTACTGGCAGGTGTGCCGGTCACGCGCGAACACCTCGCGCCGGCTCAGCTTGACCCTGGGACGCGGCCGCTTGACGTGGTACTGCAGCCGAATGACCGATGGCGCGGCGATCGCCAGCGTCGGGGTGTGGATGACCTGGTGGTTGCGCTCCAGCAGCTCCGCCTTCTCCGCGCCGAGCAGCCGGAAGGCGCGCCTGATGTCGCAGACGTTGAGCGGTTCGTAATTCTGGTTGAGCACCAGCACGGGTGCGTTGATCACGCCAGGGCCTCCAGGGGGCCGATCATAGACCAACGTGCCGGTGCGTCACGTCGCTCGCCCCGGGTTGTCGGCATTTCGCCAACCTCGGGGTAGAATCGGCGCACATATGACCACCGTCGAACGCTCCACCTGGACCACCAAGGTCGGCCTGGCCCGCATGCTGGCGGGCGGCGTGATCATGGACGTCGTCACCGCCGACCAGGCGAAGATCGCCGAGGAGGCCGGAGCCGTGGCGGTCATGGCCCTCGAGCGCGTGCCGTCGGACATCCGCAAGTACGGCGGCGTGGCGCGCATGAGCGACCCGAAGCTGATCAGCGAGATCAAGCAGGCAGTCAGCATCCCGGTCATGGCCAAGTGCCGCATCGGCCATATCGCCGAGGCGCAGATGCTCCAGGCGCTGGAGGTCGACTTCATCGACGAGTCGGAGGTGCTGACCCCGGCGGACGAGGAGCACCATGTCGACAAGCATCAGTTCGACGTCCCGTTCGTGTGCGGCTGCCGCGACCTGGGCGAGGCGCTGCGCCGCATCGGCGAGGGGGCGGCCATGATCCGCACCAAGGGAGAAGCCGGGACCGGCAACATCGTCGAGGCGGTGCGCCACATGCGGGCCGTGATGAAGGGCATCCGCGAGCTGGCCGGCATGCGCGACGACGAGCTGTTCGCCGCCGCCAAGGAGCTGCGCGCGCCGCTGGACGTCGTCAAGCAGACGGCCCAGCTGGGCGAGCTGCCGGTGCCGAACTTCTCGGCCGGCGGCGTGGCCACTCCGGCCGATGCCAGCCTCATGCGCCAGCTCGGCGCGCAGGCCGTGTTCGTGGGCTCGGGCATCTTCAAGGCCGAGGACCCCGAGCGCGTGGCCCGCGCCATCGTCATGGCCACCACCCACTACGACAACCCGGACATCCTGGTCGAGGTCAGCACCGGGCTGGGCGAGCCGATGCGTGGGCTCGACCTGAACGAGATCCCGGCCGAGGAGCGCCTGGCCGTTCGCGGCTGGTAGACGGAGCACCCATGGCGCAACCGGCGCCATCCGCGCCGCAGGATCCCGCAGCCATTCCGCCCCGCCCGCCGCGGATCGGCGTGCTGGCCCTGCAGGGCGCCGTGCGGGAGCACGTCGAGGCGATCCGCGACGTCGGTGCCGAGCCGGTCATGGTGCGGCTGCCCGCGGACCTCGATGGCCTGGACGCGCTGGTCCTGCCCGGCGGCGAGTCGACCACCATGCGGCGCCTGATCGACAGATACGGTTTGCGTGAGCCGATCCTGGCCATGGCCCGCCGCGGCGCGCCGATGCTGGGCACCTGCGCCGGCATGATTCTGCTGGCTGATCGGCTGACCGACGGCGACCAGCCGGTGCTCGGCCTGCTCGACGTGGCAGTCGAGCGCAACGCCTACGGCCGGCAGCTCGACTCGTACGAGGCCGACGTTGAGATGCCCGCGCTGGGCACCGAGCCGCTGCACGGCGTCTTCATCCGCGCACCGGTCGTGGCCGAGGCGGGGCCGCAGGTCGAGGTGCTGGCCCGCGACCACCAGGGCCGGGCCATCGCTGTGCGGCAGGGCCGCGTGCTGGCAACCGCCTTCCACCCCGAGCTGACCGGCGATCGGCGGCTGCATCGGCTGCTGGTGGAGCTCATCGGCGCTTGACCACCACCGAGGGCGCCATCCGGACCGCCCGCATCACCGACCGCCAGGCCCTGGGCGAGCTGTCGCGGCGGGTGCATCTCTCCGACGACAGCTACCGCCGCTCGCTGGGCGTGCCCGCCCCGTCCGCCACCCTGCCCCGCATCAGCCTCTCGGCGCTCATCCCGTCCTGGCTGCCGCTGCGCCAGGCGTCGCTGCACCTGGTGGCCGAATCAAACGGCGAGCTGGTGGGCTCCTGTCGCGCCATCGAGGAACCACGGCGCGAGGACTGGGCCATCATCGAGCTCGATGCGGCGGATGGGCCGATGGCGGCCGAAGTCCGCTACGCGCTGCTGCGCGCGCTGATCGACGAGGGCGAGAGCCGCAGCGTGGCGCGCTTCCACGCGGCGTGCAGCGACGTGCGCGACAACCTGGAGCTGTTCGGCCAGCTGGGCTTCATGGCCTACGCGCAGGAAGAGATCATCTACCGGCCGCCGGAGCCGACCAGCGGACCGCGTTCCTGGCTGCGCGGGGTGCTCGGGCGTGACGGCCGCGGCCGCACCGAGGCGGCCCACCAGGCCCCGCAGGTCGCGCTGCAGCACGCCGGCGCGCCGGATGCGTGGCACCTGTTCGACCTGTGGACCCATGCCACGCCGCCGGCCATTGCCCGCATCGAGGACTACACCGCCGAGGACTGGGAAGCGGCCGCGCACGAGGCCGTGGTGCCGCGCAGCAGCCTCAACCCGCTGCTCCACTTCTCGAGCGTGGACGCGTGGTTCCTGCCCCACGAGCAGCGGGCCGGCGGCTTCGCCCAGCACGGCAGCTGCCGCGAGGGACCGCACTACCTGCGCTTCCTGGTCCGCGAAGGCACCGACGGGGCCGCGTTCCTTGGCGCGGTCCTCGAGGCAATGGGCAGCGACGCGCTCGCTGCGGGCATCCTCTCGCCGGTGCGAACATACGAGTCGGCGGGCATGCGGACTGCAACTGCCACCGGGTTCGAGCCGATCGGCCGGGTGACGCTGCTGGTCCGCGACGTTCGTGCCCGCGCGCGGCAGCCGGCCCTGGTGCCGGCCATTTGAGCGCACCCGCATGAGCGGCAAACGACGAAGATGCGAGGGGACGAGCGATGGAGGCACCGGGTAGACGGGTGACCCGCCTGGAGACGACGGACGACCTGGACGCGCTGCTCGAGGCGCTGCCGGTCGAGATCGTGGACCGCCTGCGCACCTTCGCGAACCGCGCCGACCTGCTCGAGATCGTGATGGACCTGGGCCGCCGGCCGGAGGCTCGCTTCACGCATGGCGAGGAGCTGCTGCTGGAGCGCGAGGTGATGGAGGCGGACATCGCCCACGTCATCGACCACATCGGCGCCTTCGGTGACGACAACCGGGCCGGCATCGAGCGGACGCTGCATCGGATCAGTGCCATCCGCAACCGGGCCGGCAAGGTGGTGGGGCTGACGTGCCGCATCGGGCGAGCGGTGTTCGGGACGATCGACATCATCCGCGACATCGTCGAGTCCGGGCAGAGCGTGCTGCTCCTCGGCCGGCCGGGCGTGGGCAAGACGACCATGCTGCGCGAGGTGGCCCGCGTCCTGGCCGATGACCTCGGCAAGCGCGTCATCGTGGTTGACACCTCCAACGAGATCGCCGGCGACGGCGATATCCCGCATCCCGGCATCGGCGACGCACGGCGGATGCAGGTCCGGACGCCCACCGACCAGCACGGCGTCATGATCGAGGCGGTCGAGAACCACATGCCCGAGGTCATCGTCATCGACGAGATCGGCACGGAGCTGGAGGCCGGCGCCGCCCGCACCATCGCCGAGCGCGGCGTGCAGCTGGTGGGCACCGCCCACGGCAACACGCTGGACAACCTGATGCTGAACCCGACGCTGTCCGACCTGATCGGCGGGATCCAGACCGTCACCCTGGGCGACGAGGAGGCCCGCCGGCGCGGCACGCAGAAAACCGTCCTGGAGCGGAAGGCGCCGCCGACGTTCGACGTGGTGGTCGAGATCGTGGAGCGCGACAGCGTCATCGTGCACCGCAACGTGGCCGAGACGGTCGACGCCATCCTGCGCGGCCACATGGTCCCACCCGAGGCGCGCTGGCGCGAGGACGGCGGCGAGCTGCGGGCGCAGACGAAGTACGACTACCGCATCAGCGAGACGGCGGCCGGCAACCCGGCCTTCGCCACCCTGGAGCCGACCGGCGGCTTCGGTGCGTTCTCGCGCGGCAGTCGCGGTGCCGGCGGGACCTATGGCAGCGGCCTGCGGCCGCTTCCGGGGCGTGGCGGGCAGGGGCGCAACAGCCGCACCCTGCCGGGCGAGCGGCTGACCGGCGACCGGGCCGGCAGCACGGAGCGCTTCGAGCCGACCCAGGCCTCCGACCCGCGCCGCTCGCTGGAGCAGGCGTTCCGCGATACCACCGCCAACGAGCAGGCGCTCGTCGAGCAGCCGGTGGGCGCCAGCCGGCCGCGGGCCGCGGCCAACCGCAACCATCGGCCCCTGAACCTGTTTGCCTTCGGGGTCAGCCGCAAGCGCCTGGAGCAGGCGGTGCGCGAGCTGGGCGTGCCGGTCACCACCGCCCGCGAGCTCGACGAGGCCGATGCGGTCGTCACGCTGCGCAACTACTACCGCCGCAAGCCGTCGGCCCTGCGCGACGCCGAGTCGAACGGCATCCCGATCTACGTGCTCAAGACGAACACGATGATCCAGATGGAGAACCTGCTGGCCAGCCTGTTCGACCTCGAGGCCGATCCGTCCGAGGCGGCACTGCGCGAAACGGCGGAGGCGATCGGCCTGGTGCAGGCCTCCGGGAGGCCGATGGAGCTGGATCCGCAGAACGCCTACATCCGGCGCCTGCAGCACCAGATGGCGGAGCGCAACAACATCATGTCGCGCTCCCGTGGCAGCGAGCCGAACCGGCGGGTCGAGCTGCTGCCCGACGAGGGGCGCGCGTGGCGCTGAGCCGGCGCGGCCGGTTCATCACCCTGGAGGGATCCGAAGGCAGCGGGAAGACGACCGCGGCACGCCACCTCGGGGAGTGGCTGCGCTCCCGCGGCGAGCCGGTGCTCGTCACCCGCGAGCCGGGCGGCACGCCACTGGGCGAGGAGGTGCGGCGCCTGGTGCTCCACCTGCGCGACGTCTCCGATGACCTCGACCCCCGCGCCGACGCGCTCCTCTATGCCGCCTCCCGCGCGCAGCACACGGCCCGGGTGATCCTGCCCGCCCTCGAGCGGGGCGAGCACGTCATCAGCGCCCGCTACCTCGACTCGTCACTGGCCTACCAGGGCGCCGGCTACGGCAACGACCCCGCCGAGCTGCGCCAGCTGCAGGCGTTCGCCACGTTCGGGCTGCTGCCGGACCTGACGATCCTCATCGACGTGCCGGTGGAGATCGGCCTCGGACGCAAGCGGGCCGGGGAATGGAACCGCTTCGAGGACACCGAGGGCGTTGCCTTCTTCGAGACCGTGCGCCAGGCCTACCTCGACCTGGCGGCCGCGGAGCCGGAGCGCTTCCGCGTGGTCGACGGCTCGGGCTCGGTCGAGGCCACGGACGAGCGCATCCGCGAGCTGGTCGAGCCGATCATCTTCGCCGCACACTGACCCGGCGGCGGAACCCGTACCTATACTCGCCAGGCGAGGCGGCAACGGGTGAAGACGCCGCCCGAACGGAGGAGAGCATGCAGCGACCAACGGGCATAACGGTCCTCGCGATCCTGTCATTCATCGGCGGAGTGCTGGCCATTTTCGCAGGCCTCGCACTGGTTGGGCTGTCCGGGGCGATTGCCGCGGCCGCGGGTGGCGGTGGCGGGCTTGCCACCATCCTCGGCTTGCTGCTGCTGGTCTTCGGCGTGCTCGAGCTCATCCTCGGCTATGGCTTCTGGACCCTCAAGCCCTGGGCGTGGTCGATGGGCGTCGCGCTGCAGGCCGCCGGCATCGTGCTGGACGTCATCCAGTTCATCAACAACGGCTCACAGCTCGTCAGCGTGATCATCAGCATCGCGATCTCCGCAGCCATCATCTGGTACCTGTTCCAGCCGCACGTCAAGGCCGCGTTCGGGCGGCCGGCGTAGGGCTTCCCGCGCTTGATGCGCGGGGCGGGGTGCGGGCCGCGGGGCAGTCGGCGGGTGGCCCCCGGTCGCTCCCCTGCGGCATAATCGGGCGCAGCCCGCATCTGAGCGAACGTCGATGAAGCTCGTCACCGCCATCGTCCATAACGAGGATGCCGCCAACCTCGTGGA
>DASSNX010000017.1:0-17116 GCA_035701185.1 Candidatus Limnocylindria bacterium | reverse complement strand
ACGAGCGAGATCAGCAGCCCGACTCCCAGGCCCGCGAAGGTGAGCAGCAGGATGATGCCGATGGGCAGCAGGTAGCCGCTAATCAGCGGCACGTGGAGGAGGTAGATCATGGCCGCCCCGACGGCGGTGGTGGCGATCAGCGACAGCAACGCGTAGGCGAGGTACTTCCCCGTCAGCACCTCCACCGCGTTGACCGGCGCCACCCGGAAGAGGTCCATCTGGCCGCTGAGGCGTTCGCGGACCATCGACAGCGCTGAAAGCGTGATGGCCAGGTGCTGGATGACCAGGGCCAGCACCGCCGGGCTGAAGAAGTTCAGGACGTTGACTGTCGACGGCGCCAGGTTCTTGGTCGTCGCCGTGGTCGGGTGGGCGATCAGGTCTGGCGACAGGTTGGTGGGCGTGCCGTTGCCGGCGCCGTTCAGGCCCTTGGCCGCCACCTCCTTGATGATGTACGAGTTCAGCGCGCTGACCATGCTGTCGACCGCCAGGTTCGCCAGCTGGTCCTGGACCGGGTCGACCTCGTTCCAGGCGACCACGATCTGCGCCTGCTTGCCCTTTTCCAGGCTGGCCTGGGCGTCCGCCGGCGCCACGATGATCATGTCGGTCTCACGGTTGCGGAGGCGCTGCTCGGCCGCGTCCTGGTCCTCCGTCACGCCAACCACGTCCATCCGCCCCGGCGCCAGGTCCTCGTAGAACTTGGGGTCGCGCGGCAGGTCGCTGCCCTGCGGGACGACGACCTCGGCCTCGAACGGGCGTCGCGCACCGGTGTAGCCGAGCCCGAAGATCAGCATGATCAGGAAGGGGCCGATGACCAGCGCGGCCAGGATCCCCGGCCGGCGGACGGTCTCGCGCAGCTCCTTACCGAGGAACGAGGTGACGCGCACCAGGCTGCGCCAGAAGTCACGCAGCATGCTGGCCGCTCCCGTTCCCCGTCCCGTTGCCATTGCCGCTGTTGGCCCGCCGGCGCGCGACGAGCTCGGTGAAGACGTCGTCCAGGTCAGGCTGGAACTCCTGCAGGCTATGGAGCCCCACGCCGGCCGAGGTGAGCGCATCGGTCACCCGCGGACTCGCCGCGCCGGCATCCTCCACCACCACCACCAGTCGCCGCGGGCCGGCCTGCCGCACCGAGCTCACGTCCGGCACATTCGCGAGCACGTCCGCCGAGACGGGGCCGTCGGTCTCGACCTGCAGCACGTCGCCGCCGTAGACACTGCGGCGCAGCTCCTCCGGATCGGCCAGCGAGACCAGCTCCCCGTCGGCGAGGAGCGCGACGTTGTCGCAGTAGGCGGCCTCTGCCACGTACTGGGTGGTGATGAGGAGCGTCCGGCCCTCGTCGCGCATCCGCCGCAGCTCGTCCCAGACGGCGCGGCGCAGCATCGGGTCCAGGCCGGCGGTCGGCTCGTCGATGAACAGGACCGCGGGGTCGTGGACGATGGCACAGGCCAGCTCCAGCCGCCGCTGCTCACCGCCGGAGAGGTCGCGCGCCAGGCGGCCGCGCTTGTCCCACATCTCGACCATCGACAGCGCACGCTTCACCCGCTTGCGTCGCCCGAACCACGAGAAGCCGTACAGCGACGCCACGAACCCCACGTTCTCGCCGGCAGTCAGGTCCTCGTAGAGCGAGAAGCTCTGCGGCATGTACGCGATCCGCTCGCGGGTCCGAATCGTGAAGCGCGCCGGATCTTCGCCCAGCACCCGGATCTGACCCGCGCTCGGCTGGAGCGTGCCGGTCAACATGCGGATCGTCGTGGTCTTGCCGGAGCCGCTGGGGCCGATGAGACCCAGGATCGTGCCGGCCGGCACGTCCATGCTCAGGTCGTGGACCGCCCACAGGTCGCCGAACTGGCGGCTGACGCCGGACAGGCGGATGACGGGATCGCCGGGGTTCGGGTTGGGCGCGGGCGTGCCGTTGCTCACGCGGCGCCTCGAATGCAAGCGGCGTGCCGCGCGGCACGCACGGCGATCAGGCGGTCAGTCGCTCAGCGGCCAGGTGCTCAGCGATCGTGCCAGTCGTACGAGTGGCGCACGACACCCAGGGCGCGCTGGATCTCGGCCCGATAGCGGACGCCCGACGGGTGGCGCTCCAGCCAGCGGAGGTAGTCCGGATCGGCCTCGGCCAGCTCCGCGATCGTCCGTCCGGCGTAGTGGCCGAAGTCCAGGACGGCCGGGTCGAAGGAAGCCTTCTCCGGTCCCGGCCCAACGGGCTTCAGCCCGTCAAGCTCGATGTGGAAGGCCTGCTGCTCGTCGCCCTGTTCCGCCATGATCGCCTCCGGCGCTCGGGCTCGCTCGCCCGGCTGGCGGGCATGCTAGCCGCCGCGGTGGGCCACCGCAATATGTGGTCTTCCACATCACGCCGAGCGGGTCGGCTGGCCGTCGACCAGGGTCAGCTGCGACTGCACGGCGGCCAGCTCGTCGTCGCCCCGCAGCAGCGCCTCCAGGCCGACGCTGAGCACCGCCAGGTCGCCTCGTGCTCCCGGCCGCAGGTGGCCGATCTCCGTCCAGCCACCGGCCGCCGCCGGACCGCTGGTGTAGCCGGCCAGTGCGGCGGTGATGTCCAGTGCCTGCTGTGGCTGCCAGTCCGGCGTGCCGTCGGCCGGGAAGCGGCGGTGCAGCGCGGCGAACACGCCGCGCCACGGGTTCGCTGACTCGATCGGCGCGTCGGAACCGAAGGCGAGGCGCGTGCCGGCCGCCTGCAGGTCGCGCCATGGGTAGGCCCGCGCGGTCCGATCGGCCCAGCAGGCGTCGACCAGGGCACGATCCGAGGCGCAATGGATCGGCTGGATGCTGGCGGTCACGTCTGCCGCGGCCAGGCGCCGGGCGTCCTCGAGCCGGAGCAGCTGGAGGTGCTCCATCCGGTCCGCCGGCACGTCGGGCCGCCGCCGTGGTCCACGCTCCAGCGCCTCCAGCACCATGGCGGCGCCGCGGTCGCCGATGGCATGGATGGCCAGGCCGATGTCCGCGCTCCGCGCCGCGGCCACCAACGCGTCGAGCTCCTCCGGCGTCATCCGCGCGATGCCGGTATCGCCCGGCTCCCCGCAGGTGTACGGCGCGAACAGCGCCGCGGTGCGCGAGCCGAGCGCGCCGTCGACGAAAGCCTTGGCCCAGCCGATGCGCACGGTTCGACGCTCTGGCAGCGCCGCGCCGCTGTGCAGACCGGTTTCGGTGGCCGCGCCGATCGCCGCCGCAGGCAGGTTCGCCCAGAGCCGCAGCCGCCCGTCGACCACGGAGCTCGACAGCAGCGTGGAGGCGGAATCGCCGAGCGCGGCGTACGTGCCGCTGCCGCCCTCCGCGGTCGCGTCGCCGGCGTCGACGGCGGCGGTGATCCCCGCGGCGGCCAGCTCGGCCAGCGTCTCGGCCAGGGCAGTCTCCAGCTCGGCCCCCGCAGGCGCGCCGGCAATGCCCTCGACCAGGTCCACGGCGCGCTCCCGCAGGATGCCGTTCGGTGCGCCGGCTGAGCCCCGCTCCAGCCGTCCGCCGGCGGGGTCGGCCGTCGAGGCGTCGACCCCGGCACGCGCCAGGGCCGCGGACGAAGCCCAGGCCGAATGGCCGTCGTGGCTGGACACCAGCGCCGGCCGCCGCCCGATCGCCTCGTCCAGCCGGGCGAGGTCGGTCGCCGCCAGCACCGCGTCGTGCCAGCCGCGGCCGCGCAGCCAGCCGTCCGGCGGCAGGCGAGCGGCGGCCGTGGCCATGGCCGTCATGAGCTCGTCGGGCGTCGTGACGTCGTCCAGGCGCACCTCACGCCGGGCGTGCGCCATGCCGACCAGGTGCAGGTGGAAGTCGCACAGCCCCGGCACGATCGCCACCGGACCGAAGTCGCGCACCTCGGCGCCGGGGGCGGCCGCATTCAGCACCTCGTCGCGGCCGCCGGCGGCCACCACCTGGCCATCGGCCAGGGCAATCGCTTCCGCCGTTCGCAGTCCCGTCGGCTCGGCGCTGACCAGCACCTGGCCGATCAGCACGGTGGTGGCGCGCGGCGTGGTCATCGGCTCCGTGGAGTCCGTACGAAGCGGGTCGTGGCTGGGCCGAAGGCGATACGCAGCAGGGCCGCCGGCACGATCAGCAGCCAGTGCGAGAGGAACAGCGCTCCGCGCGTGGCGCGGCCGAGCAGCGGCACCAGCGGCTCGCCGCGCGCCGCCAGCCCGGCCAGGGCCAGCAGGTAGGTGCCGAGCCCGTAACCGACGAACAACGTCACCGGCACGGTCCAGTCGGCCGGCTCGGGCAGCGGGATGGTCAGCAGGCTGGCGACGATGGAGGCCACGAAGACCGGTGGGATCAGGAACTCGCCGATGAACAGCACGAAGTCCAGCCGCCGCTTGAACGGCAGCCGGGAGTCGGTGACCAGTCCCGGGCCGTGCTCGATCAGCCGCCGCAGGCTGCCCTCCGCCCAGCGCATCCGCTGCCGCCACAGGTCGCCCAGCCGCTCGACCGCCTGCTCCTGGACCTCGACCTCGGGCGCCAGCGTGACCCGCTCCCCTACTGCGGTGAGGCGCGTCGACAGGTCGAGGTCCTCGGTCAGCGCGTTCCGCGGCCAGCCGCCGGCGCGCTCCAGTGCCGAGCGGCGCACGAACATCCCGTTGCCGCGTAGCTCGGCGGTGCCATCCGTCGCCCAGCGCCCGCACTGGCTGGCCATGTCCATCAGCTGCTCCTCGTCCTGCGCGGCCGGCAGCCAGCCGCGGCCGCGGTTGCTGACCCGTCGCTGGACCTGGAGCGCCGCGGCGCCCGGGTCGCGCTGCCAGGCACGCAGCGCCGCACGCAGGAACCCCGGGCCGACCCGCGAGTCCGCGTCCAGCACGGCGACGATCTCGCCGCGCACCGCCTCTTCGGCCCAGGCCAGCACCGCGCCCTTGGTGGCCGGCCCTGACCCCGGCTCGCGCCGTCGAACGTCGGTGGTGGCGCCGGCGGCTCGCACCGCGTCGGCGGTTCCATCCGTGCTGCCGTCGTCGAGAACCAGCACCTCGAAGCCGGATCCGCCGTACTCCTGGGCCGCCAGGTCCCGGATCAATGGGCCGATCACCCCGGCCTCGTCCGCGGCGGGCACGACAACGCTCAGCGCCGGCTCGTCCTCCGGGTCCCGGCCGGCGGCACGTCCGGCGATGGCGGCCCGCATGACTCGGTATCCGCGCCACGCCAGGTAGCCGACGTAGCACAACGACAGGAGGATGACGCCCTGGAGCAGCCGGGCGACCACGAGCGAGGTGATCGACAGCCAGGCGAGCAGCGCCGCACCGGCCAGGATGGCTCCGGCGAGGAGCCTACTCCCCATCCCCGCTCGCCGCCCCCTCGTCCGCCGGCTCGTCTCCGCCGCCGGCGGCCTGCCGATGCAGCCCGGTTGCTGCGTTGTGGCGCCACGACGCAATCCCCGCCGCCAGGGTGGCGAGGCCCAGCATCCCCATCACCACCGGGATGCCGGCCCCGCGGAACACGAGGTTCAGCAGGTCCGCGGCGGCCGGCGCGATCAGCACCGGCAGGAACGAGGCAACCGAGAGCAGCGTGTTCAGGATTCCGAAGATCCGGCCGCGGACACCGGTCGGCAGCTCCTCCTGGAGGGCGGTCTGGGAGGGAATGGCCACGAAGGCGTACTCGACGCCGGCGGTGACGGCAATGACGACCACGAGCGCGATGAGCGAGATGATCGGCGACAGGGTGTCCGGCAGGCTGTCCTGGATCGGCCCGAAGGCGGGCCCCAGCCAGCTGGTGATCGGCTTCACCAGGGCCAGCCCGATCAAGGTGATCCCCATGGCCACCAGCCCCAGGTCGATCACCAGGCGGCGTGGCAGACCCTTGCCGTAGGCGTTGAGGAACAGGATTCCCATCACGGCGCCCAGGCCGGCCGGGCCCATCACGAAGAAGAAGTCCGAGGGTCGCAGGCGAAGGATGTCGGTGGCGAAGCCGGGGCCGATGGCGCCCATGACCCCGATCAGGCTGGCGGCGATGCCGAGGTAGGCCAGCGACCAGGCGATGCGCCGATTGGCGCGCACGAATGCGATCCCCTCCTGCACCTCGTCGAACACCGCGCGCAGCGCGTGGGCAGCGGTCGACCGCTCGGGCAGCGCGACGCGCTCCGGCCGGCACGCGGGCAGCGGCACGATGGCCGCCGCGGCCAGGCCGAACATCACCGCCACGACGACGTACACCGCGTCCGCGCCGACGGTCGTCAGCAGCAGCGGCCCGAGGAAGCCGAAGCCGATGGCGAACGTCGCGTTGATCGTCAGCACGAAGACCGAGTTGGCCGCCATCAGGTTGCGGCGATCGACGATGCGCGGAATGGCGGTCAGCTCGGCCGGTGCAAAGAACGCCGTCACGGTGGCAACCAGCAGGTTGATGAACAGGATCAGCGCCACGTTGGTGCCGACGAAGATGAACAGCACCATGCCCACGCCGCGCAGCAGGTTGGCGGCGAGCATGATCAGCCGCGCGTCGCTGCGCTCCACGAAGACGCCCGCCACGGCGCTGAAGATGACCGCGGGCACCAGGAAGGTGAGGATCAGCACCGCGTTGGCCGTGTTCGAGCCGGTGGCCGCCACCACGGTGGCCATCAGTGCGGCCAGCACCATGTTGTTGGCCAGCTGGCTCAGCAGCTGCGCGGTCCACAGCAGGACGAAGCCGCGGTTGCGGAAGACGCCGCCGGCGCCCGAGAGGTCCTGGCTGCCGATGTCCTGCGGCAGATCCAGGTGCGTCACTCGCCGCGCTCCAGGTGGGCCAGGTAGCGCCGTTCGACGTCGAGCCGGTCCATCAGGATCCGGTGCCCGCAGCCCGCACAGACGAGGCCGATGTCTGCCCCGATGCGCTGCACCCGCCACTCGTGGCTCCCGCAGGGATGCGCCTTGCGCAGGCGGATGAGGTCACCGACGTGCAGCTCGACGGCCGCCACGTCACTCCCCGGACTCCGCCGCCGTGGCTCCGGTGAAGGCGAAGCGGCCGATGCGCAGCGCCGGCACGCGCGCGTTGATGCCGCTGTACTCGGCGCCGACCAGCTTGGTCTCCGATCCGATGGCCTCGATCCGGCTGAAGGCGGCCGGGATCTCCTCGGTGAAGCGGAGATTGCGCACGGGGCGGACGATGCGGCCGTGCTCGATCAGGAAGGTGCCGTCCTTCGTCATGCCGGTCAGCACACCCTTCCGGGGATGGACGATGTTCACGTAGTGGAAGCGGGTGACCCACAGGCCGCGATCGATGGACGACAGCATGGCGTCCTTGGAGCTCGAGCCGGGCGCCATGAACAGGTTCCACGACAGGGGTCCGAAGGTGTTGGGCTGCGGCAGGGCGTGGCCGGTGGACGGGACGCCGGCTCGTCGGGCGGTCGCCGAATCGTGGACCAGGCCGGTTGCCACGCCATCGGTCACCAGGTCGACCCGGTGCTTGGCGACGCCCTCGAAGTCCGTGGCGCTCGGCAGGCCGGTGGGATCGTTGCCGTCGTCCCACAGGCAGACGTTGCTGCCCATGACCTGCTTGCCCAGCTCCATGAAGCTCCGCCCCTCCTCGACGGCCAGGGCCGAGAACCCGGCAAAGGACAGGTACTCGAGGATGGTCTGCACGGCGTACTCCTCCAGGATGACGTCGTATTCGCCAGGCTCCAGGTCGGTGGCACCCACCGAGCGGACGGCCTTGTCGGCAGCCTCCTCCCCCACCGCGCTGGCGTCGATGGCGCCGATGTCGGAGCCGATGGCCTGCGCGTAGCCCGACGCGCGATCCTGGCCGGTCATGACTGTCAGCAGCTTGGCCTGCGTGCTGGTGTGCTGCGAGCGCAGGCCGTTGCTGTTGGCGATGGCGATGGTGCTGGCCTCGGTCGAGAAGGCACCGCTGGCGACCAGGTCCGCGGCCTGGGCGGCTGCTATCACCGCCCGGGCACCCTCCGCGCGTCGATCCGGCTCCGCTTCGGCGGTGGCGGCCACGTAGCCCAGGTCGCTTTCGCCGCAGCCGGCCTCGGCGGGCGCCAGCGGCGGCATCTCCGAGTTGGGCGCGGACCGGCGGCAGATCTCCTGCGCTCGCGCCACCACTTCCGCGAGGCCCTGGTCGTCGAGCCGATTGGTGCTGGCCACGCCGGTGCGCCCGCCGTCGACCACGCGCAGGCGGAGGGTGGCGTCGTGCTCCGAGACGTTCTGGTGGATGCGCGAGCCGGCAAAGCGGGTCAGCGCCGCGTCGCGAGCAAGATAGAGGGCTTCGGCCTCGCCACGGACCATGCGCAGTGCCAGGTCGACGACCTCGTCCGGCGCCGCCCGGCGGTCGACGTGGCTGGCTACCACTTGCCGACCCCGACCCGTACGTTCCGGAAGCGCGCCGGCGCGGCGCCGTGGCCGACGCGATGCGTCTGCATCGGCTCACCCTTGCCGCAGTTCGGAACGCCCCACAGCCGCCACTCCGACGGACCGCAGACCGCGTCGCAGCTGCCCCAGAACTCCGGCGTGATACCGGTGTAGGTCGGGTTCTTGACCATCTCGGCCAGCTTGCCGTGGCGGATCCGCCAGCCGGCCTGCGTACCGAACTGGAAGTTCAGCCGCCGATCGTCGATGCTCCACGACCGGTTGGTGCTGATGAAGAGCCCGTCGTCGGTATCGGCAATGAGGTCCTCGAGCGTGCCCGCCCCACCCGGCCGCAGGTTGACGTTCGTCATCCGGATCAGCGGGATCACGTTCCACCCGGACGCGCGGCTGGAGCCCATGCTGCGGCGCCCGATGATGGGAGCGGTTTCGCGGCTGGTCAGGTAGCCCACGAACTGGCCGGCGGATACGATCGGCACGTTCTGGGCCGGCACGCCCTCGTCGTCGAACCCGAACGTCCCCAGCCCGCCGGGCGCGGTCGCATCGGCGTCGATGTTCACCAGCTCGCTGCCGTACTGCAGGTTGCCGAGCTTGTCGACCGTGAGGAACGAGGTGCCGGCGAAGCTCGCCTCCATGCCGAGCACCCGGTCGAGCTCGATTGGGTGGCCGCACGACTCGTGGACCTGGAGCGCCATCTGCGAGGAGTCGATGACCAGCGTGGTCACCTCGGCCGGACAGTCCTCCGCGCTCAGCAGTGCCACCGCCTCCTCCGCGATCCGCGGCGCATTGGCGGGCAGCTCCATGGCACGGATGGCCTCGAAGCCGCCGGTGACGTGCTGGCCACCAGACGAGTTGGGCCAGCTGCGAACCTGCTGCTCCGACTCGTTGAGGGCAATCGCCTCGATCCCGGCACCCGCCTCGGTCAGCTCCTGCTCGATCCGCGCCCCTTCGCTGGAGGCGAAGGTCTTGCGCTCCCTGGCCGCCTCGATGGAGCCCTCGCGGACGGCGATGCCCTTGACCGCCGCCATGGCGGCGTCCGCCTCGAACAGGATGCGCAGCTTCTCGTCGACGGAGACCGCGAACGGATCCTCCGCCACCGGCGTGACGTAGCGGGCGACCTGCGGCGGCGTGTCGTCCAGGACGACCGGCTCCCCGGCAGCGAGGCCGCTGGCCCGGGCGATGTCGACCGCCTCGCGGGTGACGCGCTCCACCTCGCGCGGCGTCATCACCGCCGAACCGGCAAATCCCCACGCGCCGTCCAGCAGCACGCGGACGCCGAAGCCGGTGGACAGGTTCGAGGATGCAGCCTCCAGCGCGCCGTTCTTGACGGTCACCGACTCGGTCTCGCGTTCGGTGACGCGGATATCGGCGTAGCCCGCACCGGCGCGCTGCGCAACATCCAGGGCGTGGTCAACGAGCTCGTTCATGGCTACCCGAATACTGGTGACGGCCCACGCCGGCGCCGACGCGGCGCACCGAACGGGCCGCGGGCGGCCTCGAGGAACGGTTGGACGGCGGCCACTCTACGGCCTGCGCGACGAGAGGGTCAACCGCAGCGGCGCCGTCACTGGACGGGCTGCGCGACCTGCGGGGCCAGTGACAGGTCGGTGGCCGGCAGGCTGATGCTGTTTGACTGGCTGGCCACGATCGAGGCGTCGATGAACTGCTGCAACTGGGCGATGATCCCGCCCGGCCGCTCCATCGTCGACAGCAGGCCGTCCGGCGAGCCGATGGCGCTCAGCGTGAACGTCCGGCCCACCTCCTTGCCGTCGATCAGCAGCGACACCGGGCCCTGGACCGCCACGGACCGATTCGTGATCCGGATGTCGTCAACGGCCAGTGCCTCCGCACCGGCATTGCGCAGCTCGTTCAGCAGGTCGTTCAGCGCGATGGCGTCCAGGTCGCCGGTGACGTGCAGCACGATTCCCTGCCCCTCCACTGGCGCCAGGCCGCCAAAGGCCGTGATCCGGCGCAGGTCCTCCCGGCTGACGTCCAGCGCGCTCTGGCCCTGCGTGCCGGCGGCGTTGTACTCGCGCAGCGTCTGCTGCAGGTCGGTGAGCGCGCCACGCAGCTCGCGGTTGCGCTGGGACAGCTGGTCGACGAGCTGCGACAGCTCCTGCGCCGAGAGGCTGCTGATCTCCGTCGGCCGCGCTTGCGAGCGCAACTGGCCGACCAGCAGGATGCCGATGATCAGCGCCACGCCGAAGAGGCTGATCTGTGCCAGCGGCCGGTTCACGGCCCGTCCTCCCGGGGCACCGCCCAGCGGAACCGGGTGCTGCCAACGAACGCCGGAATCTGCAGGTTCCCGCTTGCCTCGGCCGCGAACTCGAGACCGAAGAACTCGATGCGGTGCCCCACCCGGCCGCGGAAGGCCGGATGGTCCTGGAAGCGCTGCAGCAGCCCGTCGGGGCCGATGGCCTGGATCCGGAACGGCGGTGACAGGAAGGCGGTGTTGACCAGGACCGATGCGCCGACTCCATAGATCGACGAGGTGGCCACCAGCCGCTCGTCGTTGATCGAGATCGCCTCGGCGCCCGATGCCCACAGGGCGGTGACGATGTCGCGCAGGTCGTCCACCAGCACGATGAAGTTGGCCGGGTTCTCGCCCTGCGGCACCACCCGCTTCGAATCGGCGATCTCGACGATCACGCCGGGCCCGGTCACCGCCGTGAGCCCGACGCTGAGGCGCGCCGCCGACAGCTGGTCGTTGACCTGCTTGAGGGCCGCCGAATCGCTGGTGGATTCGGCCTGCACCCGCTGCACATCGGCCTGGGCAGTGGCGATCTGGGAGCGGAGGTCGTTCTGCTCCGCCTCCAGCGCGGTCACCTGCCGCGCCAGCGTCTGCTGGGCCGAGGTGGTGAACGCCTCGCGGGCCACGGAGCTGTTCCATTGCATGGCGCCCACGAAGCCGACCACGCACAGGGCCAACGCGATCGACAGCGCCCAGCCGGCCTGTGGTCGCCGCCGCGGCCGCGCCGCCGCCGTCACTGGCCGCTCCGCGGGGTGCTGCCGGGGCCGCCCGGACCGCTGGGGCCGGCACCCCTGACCCGGCGGGTGGCCAGGACCGTTGCCCCGATGCCGCCGATCACCACCACCACGACCAGCAGGACCACCCAGCCCAGGCTGCCGCTCCCCGTCGAGCCGGCACCCGGCGCCCGACCCGGTGCCTCCGGCTGGCTGGCGCCGGACGCGGCGCCGGGCTTGCGCACGTCGGACGGCAGCATCGAGGCGGCCGGCACCGGCCGCGGCTCATTTGCACCAAACTCGGCGTAGAAATCGGCGAACAGCCGGTCCGCGGGGATGCCGCTGGCTACCATCAGCGCCTCCGCATCCGAGGCGCCGCCGCGATACGCATCGGCCAGGCGGGCAATGGAGCCCTCGCCGTACTTGCGGATGAGCATGTCGATCATGGTGGTCCCCATGGCATACGACAGACTGGACCCTCGGCTGCCAAAGGGAAAGTCATACGCGATCGCGTCGAAGCTGAACAGCCCGCGGCTGTCGGCCTCGGCCTGCACGATCCCGCGCTGCGTATCCGCCGAACGATGCTCGGACCAGGTGGCGAAGCCCTCGTTGATCCATTTCGCCGGCTCGTGGAACGGGTTGTCAGTGGCGTCGTGGAAGACGACGTGGGTCACCTCGTGGACGATGGTCGTCTCCAGGTAGTCGGTCGAGCCGGCGCCGAGCCACATGAAGATGGTGCGGATGTCCGGGAAGGTGGCGGCCCCGAACCACTCGCGCGCGCCCGGACCGAGCGCGCCGAAGAAGTCGTCGCGGGAGTCGTAGACGAAGATGTCGACCGGGCCGACCATCTCGTGCTGCAGCAGCTGCTCGGCGCGGGCGGCTCCGTCCGCGCTGAGCTCGCCGAAGCGCCGCGCCTCGTCCTCCGAGCCGCCGTACCAGTGCACGGTGGCGCGGCCGATGACCGCCGAGTGCCAGTCCAGCCCCTGGCGGTCGTCGTCGTACAGCAGCGTCGCCTCCGGGCTGAGCCGCACGGTGTCGCCATCGGCGGCGCGCCACTGGTAGCGGATCCGCGTGTTGGGGGTGACGTAGCGCTTTGCCGCGTCCCAGACGTACTGCGCCTCGTCACCCGCCACCTGCGCCGGGGCAACCAGCGTCGAGTCCGAGCCGGCGAAGCGGAGCAGCAGGTCCACCTGCTGTGGTGCGCCGCCCACCAGCGCGACGCGGAATGTCATCTGGCGGCCGAAGGTCGCATCGGCACTGGAGGCGCCGAAGCCGCTGAAGCCCAGGGCCGTCCCGGCCGACGCCGCCAACAGCTGCGTCGCCAGCGCAGCCGCGGCCATGACCTGCAGCGGCCGACTCAGCCGTCCCATGACACGCGCCCGAAATCGAGGATGCCCGTCGTCAGGTTGCCCAGCCCGCGCAGGCCGGGGCGCACCAGCCACCAGCTGGCGGGATACGACCACGGGATGACGGGGACCTGATCGTCAACGTAGGCGTCGACATCGGCGTAGGCCGCCGCCTGCTCCTGGTCGCTGCGGGCCGATGAGGCGGCCTGCAGCAGGTCGACGAAATGGTCGTCCTGCCAGTGTCCGTAGTTGCTCGCCGCGTTCGGCAGCAGCAGCAGGCTGTAGAGCGCGTAGGGCGACGGGTAATCGGCGATCCAGTCGATGCTGAAGATGTTCGTCGGCTCCGTCTCCAGCGCCCTCAGGAAGTCGTCGAAGCCCCGGCTCTCGATGCTGATCCGGGCCCCGAGCTCCTTGCGCCACACCGCCACCGCCGGGCCCATCCCGAGGCCCTCGTCCCCGACCGTGATCTCGCCGAGCCGGCTGCGATCCGCGAAGCCCGCCTCGTCGAGCAGCTGCCGGGCGGCGTCCGCGTCGAAGGCGAAGTCATCGGGCAGGCCGGTGGGCCACAGCGCCGGCGGGACGATGCTCGACGCCGCGCTGCCGCCGTTTCCCTCTGACAGCGGGACCAGCCGCTGGCGGTCGAGCACCAGCGCGAACGCCTGGCGCACCCGTACGTCGTCGAACGGCGGCCGAGTGGTGTCGAAGCCGATGTACTGCACCGACAGGGACGCGCCCTGGTGCAGCGCCGGCCCGAAGTCGGGGTCGTAGGCCATCCACGACGCGTCGAATGATGGGACGCCGGCCAGGTCGGCGGTGCGATCGGCATAGGCGGCCACCGCATCGCTCTCGACCGTGACCAGCCAGTCGATCTCGTGGATCGGCGGCGGGCCGGCCACGTAGTCGGGATTGGCCACCATCACCAGCCGCTGGTCGTCGAGGCTCTGCGCCACGTACGGGCCAGACCCGACGAAGTCCTCCACCTGCTGCCAGTCGCGCGAGGCATCGGCGGCCGGCGGCACGACGAAGGTGGCCGGCGTGGCCGTGATGGCCGGGAAGTAGCCGGCCGGATGCCGCAGATGCACGACCAGCGTCTGCGGATTGGGCGCCTGGATCCCCACGCCTGCCTCCGGCCCACCGGACAGCCGCTCGGGGGCGCCCTCGACCACGCTGAGAACGTCGGGCGCCGTGCTGCGAGTTGCCGGATCGAGCAGGCGCAGCCACGAGCGCCGAACGTCAGCCGAGGTCAGTGGCGTGCCATCGGAGAAGCGCAGGCCGCTGCGCAACGTGAAGGTGTAGGTGCGCCCGCCGTCGCTGACCGTCCACGACGCCGCCAGCGACGGGTAGGCCTCGCCGTTCTCGTCGAGGCGGGTCAAACCGGCGTACAGCTGGAGCAGGAGCTGGACGTCCGAGGCGTCGCCGATGAAGGCGGGATCCAGCGTCTTGACGTCACCGCCCAGGTAGCGGAGCACGTCCTTGGCGGCATGCGCCGTCTCACCGGGCAGCGATGAAGTCAGGGCAACGGCGAGCACGACGACCCCGACCGCCAGGCGGGTCCACGGGCCCGCCGAGGTCAGGCGGGGCATGCGGTGGCTAGTATAGGTCGCCGTGCAGGCACCCCATGAGCACAAGTTCCGGCCACAGCCGGCCGGCAGCCTCACCCTTCGCCAGTTCGTCGAGTCGCTCCGTCGCTGGACGCCGGAGATGCGCCAGCTGGCGCAGATCGCGCTGACCCGCACCGAGGCGGAGCGGCGCCAGTACCTGCAGCAGTTCCATGCCGACCATCACTCGCGCCCGGCCGGCGTGATGGACTCCTTCGTGCGCTGGGCCTACTCCGACCCGCGGCTCGACCACGTCCCCGCTCTGATGGCCGACCTCGAACGGCCCGATGCGGACTACGCCCAGGCCCTGGACCACGAGGCCGACGTTTTGGTCCGGATGCGGGCCGAGGGCAAGACGGCGGCCCAGCGCGTGCACGACTACCTGATGCTGCTGGGCATGGAAGGCGCCGAGCAGGTGCGGATGGCCATCGCGTCGCTTCTGCCGCCGGGCATTCCGGACGAGGTGGTGGTGGCCACCATCCGCCAGATGCGGCGCCGCTGGCTGGAGCTGTATGGCGACGACCCCTTCTTTGCCGAGGATTGACGCTCGGCACGGCTTCTGCACCGTGAACGGCGTACGCACGAACAGGAGATACGCCGATGCCGGAGCTGTCAGCCAAGCAGCGGGACAAGCTGGACAAGGACGAGTTCGCCTACGTCGACAAGGATGGCGGCGAGCACCTGCCGATCAACGATGAGGACCACATCCGCAACGCCATGGCGCGCTGGAACCAGACCGATTTCGAGAGCCGCTCGGCCAAGGACCAGGCGGCCAAGAAGATCATCCGCGCGGCGAAGCGGCATGACATCGAGGTCGACAACGACTCTGACGTCGCCAAGGCCGCACGCTAGCGACCAACCCGGCGACCCATGAAGGCGGGCTCCTCGCGAGCCCGCCTTCCGCTACCCTGTCGGCGCAGCCATCGGCCTCGCGTGACCGCCGAAGGTGCGTGCCCGAGTCGCCCGGTTAGGAGGTTTGCGTGCCAATCCGCCACCCGCTGGCAGCCGTGTCCACACTCGTCCTGGTGCTCGTCACGGGTGCGGCGTGCGTTCCGTCCACAACCCTGCCGTCAACCTGCAGCGAGGCCGCCGTCACGATCTCGGCCACGCTGTCGGACAGCGGGATGCAGCCGTCGCAGTTCGACGTCTGCCGCGATCAGGAGGTGACGATCACCGTCGCCTCGCAGGTCGCCGGCGAGCTGCACTTCCACGGCTACGACACCGACATTCCGGAGCAGGAGCTCCAGGCCGGCCAGAGCGTGACGGTGAAGTTCACCGCCTCGCACGTCGGCCAGTTCTCGGTCGAGCTGCATCCAGCCGACGGCTCCGACGAACGGGAGGTCGCCAAGCTCGTCGTCCAGGAGCCCTGACGCGGTGCGGCGTTCGGTCGGCGTGATCGGACGGGGGCTCGTCGCCTTCGCGGTGGTCCTGGTGGCCAGCCTGCTGGCGCCACCCGTCGCGCTCGGCCACGCCATCGGCCAGGTGTTCACCCTGCCGGTGCCGCTGGTGCTCTACCTGGCTGGTGCGGCCGTGGCGGTGGCGGCGTCGTTCGTGGTCAGCGTGGTGCTCGTCCGCCCCGCCGGACCGGAGCCGCGCTACCCGGTCGCGCCAGTGGCCCCCAGCCTGGCGCGGGCCGCTTCCGTTGTCCTGCTGGTGCTCGGCCTGGTGTGGTGGTACGGCACGATCGTGGCGGGCTACGTCGTCGATCCCGGATCGCCGCTGCCCGCCGTGCTGTTCTGGATCGGCGTCTGGGTGGGGCTGCCACTCTCGGCCGTGATCCTCGGCAATCCGTGGCCCAGCATGAGCCCCTTCCGGGCGACCTACGGGGCACTCGCCTGGCTGGCGCGGCGCGGCGGGCTGCAGCGGCTCGATCTTGGGATCGCCTACCCCGCGGGACTCGGCCGCTGGCCCGCGGTCGTGCTCCTGTTCGCCGCGCTGTGGTGCGAGCTGATCCTGCCCGGGAAGGTGGAGCCGACCACGGTCGCCACCCTGCTCCTGGCGTACACCGTCATCACCCTGCTCGGGATGCTCGTGTTTGGTCCGGTCGCCTGGCTGCGCAATGCCGAGCTGTTCGAGGTGCTGCTCGGCTGGCTGGGTCGCATCGGCCCCATTGGAAGGCGCGTGGTGGAGCCGACGGTCTGCGACGGCTGCACCGAGGCCTGCGACCCGCAGCGCTGCGTCGACTGCCCGGAGTGCGCCACCGCCGCGGAGCCCGGCGAACGGCAAGCCGAGCTGCGCCCCTGGTTCGCCGGCCTGACCGAGGTGCGCCGGGTCGGCTGGTCCGACGCCGCCTTCATCGTCCTGGCCCTGGCCGGCGTCACCTTCGACGGGCTGAAGGAGACGGTCCTGTGGGGCTCGATCGGTTCATTCCTGTTCCCCGCCGTCTCCGGCGTGTTCGGCACGCTGGACAGCATCCTGGCGGTGCAGACCATGGGCCTGCTGGGCACCTGGCTGCTCTTCCTGGCCGCCTTCAGCCTGGCGGCGGCGCTCACCCGGGCGCTGCACGACGCGGCACATCACCCGCCGAGCATGGGCGCCATGGCGGGGGTCTACGCCTCGACCCTGCTGCCGATCGCCGGCGGCTACTTGATCGCCCACTACCTGACGCTGCTGGTGCAGGGCCTGATCTGGCTGCCCGGCCTGCTGGCCGATCCGCTCGACACCGCCGCCCCGCCGCTGGACTGGATGCCGGTCAGTGGCGTCTGGTACCTCTCCGTGGGCGCCATCGTGCTGGGGCACGTCGTGGCCGTGGTGCTCGCCCACCGGATCGCCCTGCGCGACGCTCCGTCCCGCCCGGTGCTGGCGGGGTTGCCCTTGGTCATCCTGATGATCGGCTACACGATCCTGTCGCTGTGGATCATCGCCGCGCCGATCACCCTGGAGCCGGGCGTCGCCCCGGCCGCGTTCGTCCCCCACTGAGCGGATCCTGATGAGCGACGTCAGCCTGGCG
>DASSNX010000016.1:0-19540 GCA_035701185.1 Candidatus Limnocylindria bacterium | reverse complement strand
CTCGCCTGCCAGGAACGTCTTGGCGTGGCCGTGCGCGACTGCACCGTGGTCGGCGACGCGGTCTGGGATCTGCTTGCCGCGCGGCGCGCCGGCATGCTGTCGGTAGGACTCCTCACCGGCGGCTACGGCGAGGACGAGCTCACCAGTGCCGGCGCGTTCCGCGTCTACCGCGATCCGGAGGAGCTGGACGCGTCGCTGGACGAGCTCGGCATCGGGTGATCTAAGACGCCAGGACAAGGTCCTGCTGCTCGGGGTGGCGCTGCAGGTACGCCTGCGCGAACTCGCACTCAACGATGACCTTCTCCCCGGCGGCGCGTGCGTCCGCCAGCGCGCGCGCGACGAGCTGGCTCCCGTATCCGCGCCCCTCGAAGGCGGGATCGACTCGAGTCGAGATGAGCACGGTTGCGCCCTGTTGATCAGCGATCTTCAACGTGCCGGCGAGCTCGTCGCCGAGCCAAAGCTCGTATCGGCTCTCTTCCGCGTTGCGCTCGAGGCGCGGCTCATCGGTCATGCATGCGTAAGCATGCACGGGTCGCGCCGAATCGGCTGCGCCGTCAGATCAGAGCGGCGGGCAAGTGAAAACGGCTCGCCAGCCTCTCGTCCATGAACGCGGTCACTCGGCGCTGCCACCGATCCCGAGGTCGGCCAAGCCGCCATGCATGGAATGCGCCGGTCCCGCTCTTCCTAGGGAAGCTTGCCGCGGCCGGTTGCGATTTGCGCGGCGGTGGCCACCGAGTGGTTGCCGGTGGTGGACGGCCGGCTGCCGAGCATGAGCAGCAGCACGCCCAGCGCTGCCAGCAGCAGCGTGGAGAGCCGCCCCACCAGCATCGCGGCCAGCGCCGGCTCCGGGGCGAGGTGCAGCCCGGCGACCAGGGCGGCGAGCGCGCCCTCCTGGACGCCGAGGCCGTTCGGGGAGATGGGGATCGCCAGGCTCAGGCGCGCGACGGTGATGGCGGCCAGCATCGGCCACAGCGGCGTTGCCGGATCCATCGCCTGCACCAGCAGCCAGGTGAGGCCGATGCTGCCCGCGTGGAAGGCCAATCCGCTGGCCACTCCGCCGGCCATGAGCGTCACGCTTGGCGCGGGAGCCGCCGCCGAGGCCGATGCACCCGTGCGGTCGAACCGCGCCAGCAGCCAGGCCCGAATGGCTCCGAACCGTCCGCCGGGAACGAGCAGGAGCCAGCTGGCGCCAACCAGGCCGATGGCCACGGCCGTGGCGATCGCGACGATCCCCCAGCTCGCGGGGCTGCTCGACGACAGGACGACGAGGGCCGCCGCGGCCAGCAGGCTCAGCGCCAGATAGCTGGTGGCGCGCTGGACGACGATTGGATCGACGGCGGCCGACCAGCCGTGGCCCGCCCGTCGCAGGAGCGCGGCGCGGTGCACGTCGGCACCCAGGTTGCCCGGCGTCACGCTGCCCACCGCCTGTGCGGCGTAGTGGGCGCGGAGCGCGTCCGCCAGTGACAGCCGCACGCCGCTCCGTTCGGTGATCATCCAGCGCCAGCCCGCGGCCATCACGGCGTGCATGGCGACCAGGCCCAGCACGCCGACGAGCACCAGGCGGAGGTCGGCGTGGGCCAGCGATTGCAGTATGGCAACCGGGTTCACCGCGAAGCAGACGAGGGCCAGCAGCGCGGCGCCGACGGCGTAGCGAGCTGCCCTGGTCACGAGGCCGCCCGGACGAAGGCGCCGGACCGTCGCGACGTCGCCACCGCTTGGGTGAGCGCGTGGGTCACGGCCTGCGCGTCGATGCGAACGGGAACGCGATCGTGCTCGGTCAGCCAGCGTCGCGTCTTGTCCGCGTAGCTGATCGGCACCAGCGGCGTCCCGGCGCGCTCCGCGAACAGCATCGCGTGGTAGCGCATGGCCACCACCGCGGAGAGCTGGCCGAATGCCGCCAGCACCACGTCCGGCGGCATCGGCCCCTCAAGGAGGTGGACCTGGGGCCGCAGCGCCGCGAGGTGGGCGCCGAGGCGGCTGTCGTCGTGGGACGCCACCCAGGGGTGCCGGCTCATGGGGATGAAGCAGAACTGCACATGCGGCAGCCGCTCTATGGTCCGCGAGACCGCCAGCAGCACTGGCTCTGCCAGGCGACGATCGACCGCGGTCAGGGCCAGGCCCACCGTCGGCCGATCCGTATCGACGCCGGCGCGGGCGAGGAGCTGGCGGCCGGCATCGGCGCTGGCCGGCGCCATCCACGCCGACAGGTCAGGACGGACCGATGGCGTGACGCCCCAGCGCTGGACCACTCTGGCCGAGGTGCGATCGCGCACGCCAACGCCCCGCGCGCCACGCATCAGCAGGGGCAGCAGCGCTCGCGCCGACGGAGACCGGGGCGGGTCGACATCGACGCCGTCGATCACCACCGTCTTGCCCATGCCGATGGCCAGGAGGCCGAAGGCGGGCAGCATCCGGCCGATGCGGCCCATGTCGCGACCGAACAGGCCGCCGCCTCCGATCAGCACGGACCGATGCCGGCGCAGCGCAGCGGCTGCCTGCTCGATGCCGATGGAGCGGACACCGTGCATCACGGCGGTTTCGGTCGGGGAGCGCGACACGACGGTGACCGAGTGGCCGGCCAGGCGGGTGAGCAGGCCACGCAGGATCGCCTCGTCGCCGACGTTGCCATACCCGTAGCCGCCGATCACCAGCACCGGGTCGGGCAGGCGTCCGCGGCTGACCGTCATTGGCCGGCTCAGCGTCATGGGGATGGCGCGGCCCCGCCCACGTCGTCGCGCAGCAGGACCTCGTACGGGCCGCTGATCGATGCGACGTGGAAGCCCAGCTCCTGGAGACGCCGGACGCGGTCGTTGAAGGCGGGATCGAACATCCATAGCAGCGCGGCCTTGACGTTGCGCTCGGCGATGAGGCGCGGGGGTGAGATGAGATCCATCCCGACCGACGCCCGACCAGCGGTCAGGGCCGTGACGAGGACATCGGCCCGCCCGCCCGGGGCGGTCACCCGGAGGCCGCCGCCCTCGGTCGCCGCCAGCGTGCTCTCCGACTGGCCTACCCACACCCCGATGCACGGCTGCGCATTGCCGACCGGCGGGAGACATGCCGTCGCCTGGTTCCCCGCCGCATCGCTGATTGTCCAGGTGCTCCCCGCCGGCGGCGAGAGCGTGGCGGACAGGCGCTGCCCGGGCGACTGGAGCAGGATGCCGAGCGCGGCCCCGTCCTTCCAGACCGTGGCTCGCTCGCTGAACGTCATCCGTGGACGCGACTGGGTCGCCCAGATCGTGCTGAGGCTCACGCTCTGCGGGTCCTCGCCGGGCGCCGCACGGACGGGCGAGAGGCTGGCGGCGGAGACCCGCTGCTTGCCCGTACCAATCTCGATGGCGGCCTGGTTCAACCGCAGGACATCCACGAATTCGCCGCCGTGGTTTGCGCGCAACAGGAGGTCTGATGGCACGACCGCGCCCTCGCGCATCCGGTCGTTGATGAACATGGCCGTGACCAGGCCGCTGGTGAGCGTCGTTGTGGACCGCAGGAGCGCGTCCGCGTCAAGGCTGCGCTGCCACTCGAGCGGCCGAAAGGCGTAACGGACTGGCAGGCTGAAGAGGGCCTCACGCCCCGTCAGCCCCTCGAGCCACTTGCCATCGCGAACGTCGGCCAGCACGGCGCCGGGCTGTTCTCCGAGTGCGCGGTCGATGGTTTCGGCGGCGGCGCTGAGCGACGCTGCATCACGAGGCTGGTAGACCGCGGCCTGGCGCGCGTAGCGCTGCACCGCAAACGGCGTCGCCACCCCGCACAGCACGAGGGCTGTGACGATGACGAAGGCGACCTGTGGCGCCCTGGGCTCGAGCTCGCGGATGTATCGCGCAAGCGCGTTCACCAGCCACAGCACGCTGCCGGCTGCGCCGACGACCAGCGGGGCGAGCAGCACCGTCGCAAAGCGCGGATAGTCGGTCGCGGCTCCACTCAGCATCGAATAGGCCAGCGCGCCCCACGTCCCGGCAACCCACAGCAGCAGGAGTACGTACCCATCGACGTGGCGGCGCACGAGAGCGCCGAGCGATCCCAGGCCGATGGCCAGGCCGCCGAGCGCGACGACCACGCTGGTCGGCCAGTACGAGAACAGTGAGGCGAACAGCCGATCCGGCCCGCGGTACGCCAGGCTCGCCGGGTTGGTGACGTAATCAGCACTGGCTGGCAGGAGCACGATCAGCCAGTACGCAGAAATGGCCGCCAAGCCAATGAGGAGCGGCAGCAGTGCATGCGCCAGCGCCCGCCAGCCGAGGTTCCGGCGTGGAAGGAGCGCCAGCCCCGCTGCGGCGAAACTTACGGGCAGCGCAATCAACCCGGTGGCGACGTGCGAGAGGACCGCCAGGGCCAGCATTACGGTGCCTGCCAGCCACCATCTGCGCTCGAGCCGCGGGGTGCGGCCGGCCTGCGCGAAGGCCACCACACTCAGCCCCATGAACATGATGGCCGATGACTGCAGCAGTCCACCGAATGCAAACAGCTCCAGGAATCGATCGGTCACCACGAAGCCGATGAGGGCAGCGAAGATGCCGGCCCATCGGCTCGACAGCAGCACCGCGCCGAGCAGGTACAGGGATGCGAACAGCCCCATCAGCAACAGGCCATTCAGCGCTTCGAGGGCGACCACCGGATCGGAGATGAGCAGACGGATGAGAGCCAGCAGCGCGGGGACGGCCGGCGGCAGTGCCGTCACGTCGCGATACGCGGGAATCGGTTGGCCAAGGTAAAACCGCGAGCTCATCAACCACTGCCCGTAGTCACCCCGGCCGGCGATGGGAGTGAGAACGACGATTGCAGCCAGGCCCAGCCCAATCGCAACAAGAATCGCCAGAGGCAGTCCGCGCTCCGAATCGGCAGGCGAGGGTCGCCAGCGCATGATGGTGCCGAGGTGGAGGCGCGGCGCCGCAAGTTGCCGCGCGCGTTCGAGTGCTGTCATCTGGCGCTCTCCATGGCGGGTAAGGGCGTCGCTGACGGCGAGGCGCCGTAGATCGCTTCCATCCGCAGCGCCAGCCGATCCCAATCGCGCTCCGCCCCGACGGCCCGCGCGGCGCCTGCCATCTGGCTGAGCCGTCGGGGATCGGCCAGTGCCCGTTCGATGGCGCTGGCGAGGGCCGCCGGCGTGGGGTCGGTGATGAAGCCGTCGACGCCGTCGCGCACGAGTTCTGGAGCGGCGCTCGTTCGGCTGCGCACCACGATCGGCACGGTGCCCGCGGCCTGTGCCTCGGCCACCGCCATGCCGAATCCCTCGCGGATGCTCGGCATCACCAGCAGGCGGGCCGCCCTGAGATGGCCGAAGGCGGTCGGTGAGTCCAGCGGCCCGTGAAAGGTCACGCGCTCCGCGAGGCCCAGGCGCTCGGCACGCGCCGTGAGCGATGGCAGCTCCGGGCCGGAACCAATGATGCCCGCCCGCAGCTGCGGCAGCCGATCGCGCAGCATCCCGACGGCCTCCAGCAGCAGGTCGACGCGCTTCTCGTCGATCAGGCGACCGAGGTAGACGATGTCGGCAGGGCCGGGCGGCTGAGGAGCCGCGTCGATCAGGTCGAGGTCGATGCCATTCGGAACGACCCGCACCGCCTCCGATCCACGCCCCAGGGCGCGCCCGGTGAAGGCGGACACCGCCACAACGTCGTCGCCGATCCAGCGGCTGGCGGACTCGAGCGCCCGCGCGGCACGCGCGATCGCCGGCCGATCCGGCAGGTAGCGCAGCCAGTGGTCGCCCCAGAACTCGTGCCAGGTGACGGCCAGCCGCGTCCCGGTCAGCCGCGTGGCCAGCCACGTGCTCCAGAGCGGCAGATATGGCGTCGCCGCGCAGTCGATGACGTCCCACCGGCCGCGCAGCAGCACGGGGAAAACGCGCGCGCTGAAGGCCAGCGCCTCGCGCACGGTGCGCTTGCCATCGGATCCGTAGAGGCCCGGCGGCTTCCCGACGCCATGCAGTGTGATGCCATCCAGCGACGTGTCGGGCGCCCCGTCCCACCAGCTCCAGGTCACGATGTGAACCTCGTGACGGGCCGCCAGGCGGCGGGCCAGCTCGTGGTTCCGCCGCTCGGCGCCGCCGTGGACGTACGGGAACAGCGCGTCGTACACGAACGCGATCCGCAGGCGGTCGCTCACGTCGATTCGATCGTGACGAGGAGGAACGCGCCGAAGCCGAGCTCGGCTCCCACGATCATCAGCGTCTGCGCCAGCGCGGCCTGCTGCAGACCGTCGACACGGACGGTGTTTGCGGTCCAGGCGCCGAAGAGCAGCAGTTCGAGCACCAGGCCCGCCACGAAGAGCACGGCCGCCAGGACCAGCACTGCCTCGAGCTTGAACCAGCGCTGGTAAAGCCGCGACCAGCGGTCCTCGCGAAGCAATCCCCGCGACACGCCATAGCGCTTGGCGATGACGCCGAACAACGTCGCATTGGCGCCGATCGCCAGCAGGATGGTGCCCGCAAAGACCGGCCGCCACGTCATCGGCCCAACGTGGAGCCCGGTGGGTGCGGCCAGCGCGATGACGCTCGCGACCACCCCCAGCACCACGAGCGCGGTGCCCGGCAAGGTGAACAGGAAGTCTGGCGCGGCGAGGAGCAGGTAGCGCAGGTGCCGCCACCCATCGCGCAGGCTGTTGAGCTTGCTCTCGCCGCGGCGCACGGCATAGGGCGCGGGCACCTCCACGATCCGCATCCCCGAGTTCGCGGCTCGCACGATCATCTCGGAGGCCATTTCCATGCCGGTCGACCGCAGGCCCAGAGACTCGGCCGCGGAGCGCCGGAAGGCGCGCAGCCCGCTCTGGCTGTCGCCGATATGCGTGCCGAAGAAGAGCCGGATGACGAAGTTGATGATCGGGCTGCCCAAGTACCGATGGGCCCACGGCATGGCGCCGCTGGCGATGCCGCCGGCGAAGCGGTTGCCGAGCACCATGTCAGCTCCGTCGGCCAGCGGCGCGAGCATCGGGGAGAGGTCCGAGAAGTCATAGGTGTCGTCCGCGTCACCCATGACGATGTAGTCGCCGCGGGCCTCGGCGAAGCCGCGCAGGTAGGCCTGGCCGTAGCCGCGGCGCCGTTCGTGGATGACCCGCGCCCCGGCGGCGGCAGCGATCTCCGCCGAGCGGTCGGTGGAGCCGTTGTCGATGACGAGCACCTCGCCCGGGGTGCCGGTCCGCTTCAGCCAGCTTATGGCCTTCGCTACGCAGGCGCCGACCGTCTCCTCCTCGTTGAGGCACGGCATCACGATCGACACGCTCGGATTGGTTGCCTCGGCGGCTGCCGGCTCATTCCGTGGCTGGACGGCCGGCTGGATGGCAGCTGATCCAATGCCCATTGATCAGTCCTCCGGGCAAGCGCGATGGCGCCCGGTCGGGCGCCATCGGCCTGCTTATCCCTGTCTCGACGTCAGGACGGGCAGCTGCCGTACTCGTCGGGCAGGACGTCTCCATGGCGCAGGTGGGCAGGCACCGCGTTGTTCGAGACGTTGATCTCGACGTACTTGGACCCTGCGTGGTGGCAGACGTCGCTCTTCCCCTGCGGGCCACCGGCGAACACGGCGCTCACGGTGAAGACACCGAGGATGAGAGCGGGAACCACGATGGCCACGACCAGGTGTCTGAGATGTTTCATGCGATCTCCTCTAGCGGGGTGCCAGCGTGGGCAGCAGGCCCCGCAGGATGGGGGTGCCCGGAGAGGCGCGTAAATCCCTGACCGGCGGGGTACCTTCGGGCCCCCGCCCATCCTTCATGGCCCGATACGCCCACGGCGGAGCAGCCGAGCGCGCCGCGATACCATTGCCGACGATGGATTCCTGGAAGGCATTCGCGGCGGCCGAGCCCGAGATGGCGGAGCGCGGCCGCGCTTTGCTCTATCAGCGCGGCGACGGCGAGGGGTTCCTGGCCACGGTTGCCCCGAACGGCACGCCGCGGATCCACCCACTGAACGTCGGGGTGGTCGACGGCCGGCTGCTGGTCTTCGTCCAGGACTTCTCGGCCAAGGCCCGCGACCTCGCCGCCAACCCGCACTACGCCCTGCACGCCCACCAGGACGAGAAGCAGCCCGATGAGTTCCTGGTGCGCGGCGAGGCTCGCCTCGTCACCGACGGCGCGGTCCGGGACGCCGCGGCGGGCCAGTGGTTCTTCACCGTCTCCAACGGCTACCCGCTCTACGAGCTGCAGATCGCGCACGCGCTTCTGGGTGAGCGGAAGGCGGACGAATGGCCGCCGCGGTATCGGTCCTGGCGGAGCAGGTAGAGAGAAGCGGGGGCCCGCGGCACTGACCTGGCGGGCGACGGCAGCCGACGGGCCCTGGGCACGGGACCCTCCCTCCGAGGCACCTCAGCCGGTCGCGTGCCCAGGGGCGCTATCGGTTTCCGATACTGTAGCAAGGTCAAGCAACTTTTTACGGCCCGCTTGACAACAGTGCGCTTGAATCGGGCGGCCGATACCGCTCAGTCGGGGTTGACGGCCCAGTGCCAGGACTGCTTGTAGATGCGCACGATCAGGTTCGTCTCCGAGTCGAGGATGCCCTCGATCCCCGAGATCTGGTTCATCAGGAAGTCGGCGAGCTCGAGATTGGTGCGGACCACCACCTCGATGATGAGGTCGACGCGGCCGGTGCTGGCGCCCACGTACCGCACCTGCGGGAGCTCGCTCAGGCGCTCCGCCACCCTGTCGAGGTAGCCCATGGCAACCTTGAGGCCCACGATCACCGGCGTCTCGTAGCCGACGTCGAACGGGTCGACGGTGGCGACCACGCGCATCACGCCGTCCCCGAGCAGCCGCTTCAGCTTGCGCCGCGCCGTGACCTCAGTGACGCCGAGCTCCTTGGCGAGCTGCGTCACCGTCATGCGGCCGTCCTGCTGCAGCAGCTCGACCATGCCCCGCTCGGTGGCGTCGAGACGGTGTCGAATCGCCCGGGTGTATCGGGTTCCGTCAGTCATGTTAGACGCCTTGACCCATTCCGATAGAATCGGCGCAGAGAATATCCCAAAGCGATAATGCGCGTCGAGGGGTTTGACGGGGGCGGAGGCGAGGATCCATATGAGCGCTGCGCAGTCCCAGGCCGGAGCGTCAAGTCCAGTCGAGGTTCACTCGATCGACTACATCCCACAATCCGAGCGACACGGGAAGGTCACCGACCAGTTCACCCTGTGGTTCCTGGGCAATGCGAACCTCGCGACGCTCGCGGTCGGCCTGATCGCGATGAGCCTGGGCCTGCCCCTCCTGTGGGTGCTGGTGGCGATCATCCTGGGCGAGGTGTTCGGCACCTTCTTCATGGCCTTCCACTCCGTCCAGGGACCGCGCATGGGCATTCCCCAGTTGCTCCAGTCGCGGCCGCAGTTCGGCTACTTCGGCGCCCTGATCCCGCAGGTGATCGGCCTCTTCCTGTACGTCGGTTTCAACGTCTTCAACACGATCATCGGCGGACAGGCGCTGGCCACCGTCACCGGGCTCAGCAACCAGGTGGGCATCATCGTGATGGCACTCGCCGCCCTGGTGCTGACCATCGGCGGCTATGACTGGATTCACTTCGTCCAGAAGTGGGGCACCTACCTGTTCCTGGTGGTGTTCGGCATCTTCACGGTGGGCGTGCTGCTGACCGGCCACCCGGCGCCAGAGCAGGTCAACGGCGACTTCGCCTGGACGCCGTTCCTGGTGGTGATCGTGGTCGTCGCGAGCTACCAGGTGTCGCAGGCGCCGTACGTCAGCGACTACAGCCGCTACCTGCCGCGCAACTCGACCGTGCGCTCCACCTTCCTGTGGAGCTACTTCGGGTCGACCGCCGGCTCCTTCTGGATGATCGGGCTGGGCGCGTTCCTGCTGGCCAGCTACCCGGACCAGCAGGGCATGGCCATCGGCGCGGTGAACGTCGCTGGCAACGCGATCTTCAACGGGTTCGGCACGATCGTGCTGGCCACCGCGCTGATCGGCCTGGTGTCGGTCATCGCCCTGAACCTGTACAGCGGCTCGCTGGCCATGCTGGCCGGCGTGGACACGGTGACCCCGGTGCGTGCCAGCGTGACCACCCGGGCCATTGCCATCGGCGTGATCCTGGTGCTCGGCACGGCGGGCAGCCTGCTGCTGCCGGCGGACTTCCTGGGCAGCTACAACGTCTTCCTGACGATCCTGCTCTACTCGCTGATCCCGTGGACCGCCATCAACCTGGTCGACTTCTTCTTCGTCAGGCGGGGCGACTACGCGATCCTCGAGATCTTCAAGCAGAACGGGATCTACGGACCGTGGAACTGGCGCGGGCTGGTCTCGTACGTGATCGGCATCGCGGTCATGGTCCCGTTCTTCGCGATCTTCAACGGGGCCGATGAGGTCTTCGTCGGGTTCGCGGCACGTGCCCTGGACGGAGCCGATATCTCCCTGTTCGTGGGGCTGCCGGTGTCGGCCGTCCTGTACTGGGTGCTGTGCCGGAACCTTGACCTCACCGACGAGCGTCGCCTGGCAGCCGCCGAGGCGGCCGAGCTCGAGGCCATGGGAGAGGCCCAGACGGAGGCCGCAACTGCCTCCGCATAGGCTGTCGACGTTCAGCATCGTCGGCCGCTGCGAGCGAACCGGGCAGCTGGGCGTGGTCGTCTCGACTGCTGACGTCGGCGCCGGCCGGCTGGTGTGCTGGGCGCGTTCCGGGGTGGGCGCGGTCGCGACGCAGTCGTGGCCGAGCCTCTACCTGGCCATCGATGCGCTGGCCGCCATGGAACGGGGCGCATCGGCTCCGCAGGCGATGGCACAGGTGCTGGCGGATGACCCCGGACGCGAGGTTCGCCAGCTGGGGATCGTCGATGCGGCCGGGGAGAGCGCGTCGTTCTCCGGCAACGAGTGCACGACCTGGTACGGCGAGGTGAGCGGCCGCAACTTCGCGGCCCAGGGCAACATGCTGATCCGTGGCGAGACGGTGACGGCCATGGCCGAGTCCTTCGTGGCCACCGAGGGCAGTGAGCTCGACCTTGCCGAGCGGCTGCTCCGCGCGCTCGAGGCGGGCCAGGCGGGTGGTGGCGACAAGCGTGGGCGGCAGTGCGCCGCGCTGCTCGTCGTGGACCGCGAGGAGTACCCGCTCTGGGACCTGCGCGTCGACGAGCATCCGCAGCCGGTGGCGGAGCTGCGCCGCGTCCATGACATCGCCCGCCACCAGCTGCTGCCGTTCGTCGAGGGGCTGCCGACGCGCGAGAACCCGCTGGGCAGCCTGTCGGACGAGTTCGTGGAGATGAACCTGCTGCCGCCGCCGCAGCGACCGGGCGGTGGAGGATCCGCGCCGCCGGCCGATGACGACCTGGAGCGGGCGTCGTGACCACCACCGATCGCCCCGAAGCGGGCTCGAGCTTCCAGCGGCCGCTGCCGCCGCGTGGCATCCCGCACCTGCTGCTCCCCGAGAAGCGGAAGATCTCGCACTGGAACGACCGTTTCGAGATGCGGGTCAACAACTGGATCGAGCCGTGGGACTTCGAGTCGCCACTGGACGTGGGGATCGTGTCGGTCCCGTTCAGCAAGACCTCCATCCTGCCCAACGGCGCCTTCGCGGCGCCGAACGCGCTCCGCGACGCGTGGGCCATCTTCACGACCTACACCCCCGACTACGACGTCGACATCGCGGCCATGCGGGTGCGGGAGATCGGCGACATCCAGACCCCGGTCCTGGACCTGGTCCAGGGCCTGGCCGACATCCAGGAGTCACTCCAGGCGGTGATGAGCCAGCCGGAGGGCTTCTTCCCGCTGATCATCGGTGGCGATCACGCCATCACGGCACCGGCGGTGCGTGCCTACTGCCATGCGCACCCCGACCAGCAGGTGGGCCTGATCCACTTCGACGCCCACAACGACGTGCGGGTCATGGATCACGGTCCCACCAACGGCACGCCGGTGCGCGGCATCCTGGAGTCGGGCGTCCGGGTCAGCGGCCAGAACCTGGTGCAGTTCGGCATCCACGGCTTCATGAACGCCAGCTACTACAAGCGCTGGGTCGAGGGCCAGGGCGGCACGATCTACACGGCGCGCGCCATTCGGCAGGCAGGCATCGGGCCGATGGTGGCCTCGGCGCTCGACATTGCCGGCCGCGGAACGGACGCGATCTACGTGACCGTCGACATCGACGTGCTGGAGCTCGGCTACGCACCCGGCACCGCGGCCGCCACGGCGGATGGCCTCGCCCCCAACGACCTGCTGGAGGCGCTCTTCGTCCTGGGTCAGGATCCGCGGGTCGCGGCCATCGATTTCGTGGAGCTGGATCCCCACCGGGACGTGGCCGAGATCACGACCCGCACCTTCGGGTCGGCGATCCTCACCTTCCTGGCCGGCCTCTTCCTGCGCCAGCACGATGGCTGGCGCGGCTACGACCCGACACCGATCCGCGACTGAGCGGCGAGCCTCTCGCACGGCGAGTTGCCGGCCGACAAATCGTCCCCGTCGCACGCCGCCTGAAGCCGGCGCGAAACAAGCGAAATCCCGTCCGCTGAGCGGACCAGGCATGCGCGAACTTGCCAGCTGCGCATCGTCGGCACATTACGGGGCCTGGCCCACGCTTCGGCGGTGAAGACGGCCACTCTGTGAGCTGCGCGCACTCGGCGCCAAGGGTGTTGCGGCCCTTGCTCCGTGCCCAAGGTGCCGTCCATGCGCACCTGGTGACAATCATTACCGTTGAGTGGCGTAACGCTCCGCCCGTGCGCAGGTGGCGACGTACCATCCACCGGTGGGCGGCACGCAGGCGATCGTTCGCCGAGCAAGCAGGGCAGGGATGGTCATCGCCTTCGCCGGGCTGCTGGCCGTCGTGGTGCTGGTCCTCTTCTTCACCACCGGCCAACCGTGGGGCACGATCAACGACCTGCTCCTGACCGTCACCATCGGCGCCCTGCCCGTCCTCATGCTCGCCTTCTGGGAGCTGGGCGGCCTGACGCCCACCCCGCTGGCGCTCACCGCCCAGGTGCTCGGCTGGCTCGCGGCGGCCATCTGGTGCCTCACGCACCTGCTGTTCGTGCTCGGCGTGGTCGAGATCGACTACGACGCATCGGCGGCCACCGGAGCCTACCTGGTGGAGTCGGTGGCGCTGGTCTACATCGGCCTCTGGATCGGCGGCGCTGCCCTGCTTGCCGGTCCGTGGCTGACGGGCATCCGCTGGGTCGGCGTGGTGGTCGGACTGGGGATCGCCGTCTACGGGTTCGGCACCATCGTCAGCGGGGCCAGCGGCCTGCTGACCTACGCCGGCGCGGTGGCGTACCTGCTGCTCTTCCCGGCCTGGGGCTATCTGATGTCGGCGTACCTGGGTCGACTCGCGCGCGAACGCGGCTAGGTCTTGTCCCAGTAGGGCGCGCGCCACTCGGGCGCTTCGAACTCCGGCGCGAAGAAGACCCGCGTCCGCGCGATCCGTCCGCCGTCCAGCTCGTAGACGTTGATCACCCACCAGAGCGTCCCATCCGGATAACGAGTGCGGAACAGCGCCGTTCCCCTGTCGCCGCTGCCATCGACGGCCACCACGGTGTACATCGGCGTCAGGGCATACGCGTCGCCGCCGATCACGTCCTCGAACTCGGTGGTCCCACGTTCGAGGCCGGGATAGTTCGCGAACTGACCGCGCAGGCTCTCGATGCCGCGGAAGCGCTCGCCGGACTGCGGATATTCGGTCACCGCGTCGGCCGCGTAGACCTCGTCCAGCCGGTCGTACTGCTGCGTGCCCAGCAGCTCGGCCAGCGTGCCCAGTAGCTGGCGGTGCTCGGCGGCGTTCATGGCGTCGCCCTCCGCAGCTCCTCAGCGCTGCGCTGCGCGTCGGCGGCGCTCGCGTGAATCAGCCGGACCTCCTCCCGGCTGAACGCGCGTCGGGCCAGCGTCTCGAGCGCGACGGCATGCAGCCGCGTGATCTCCGACAGCGCCCCGCGGCGCACGGCCTCCGGCAATCCATCGGCCTCCGACAGCTGCGTGTAGCCGGCATGGGCCATGTAGGCCGCCACAACCGCTTTGAGGTCCGCCGCCGAGAGCAGGGTGGCGAGCTCGGGCAGCAGCCGTTCGAAGGCAGAGCGGTTGAGCGGCGTGAACGCACCGAGGTCGTGCGCCACGGCGATGGCGGTGCGGTTGACATCGAGCTCGAAGTAGACCGCCTTGGCAGCGTTGCGCGCCTGGCGCACGAACTGGCGGCGCTGGATGTAGATGCCCACCACCAGCCAGCCCATGACTCCCACGAAGGAGCCGATGATGCCCGGCAGGAGGTCCTTCAGCTCCATGCGCGCGAGTATCGGGTCACGATCGGGCGTGCACAAGCATCAGGCCGACGAGCGCGAGGGCGCGAGCACCCCGACGTAGACGCCGGCCAGGATCAGTGCGCCGCCGAGCAGCATGATCGGCGTGATCAGCTCGTGCGTCAGCAGGGCCGAGAAGGGGATCGTCGCCAGCGGGATGAGCAGGAACTCGAACGAGACGACCGAGGCGTCCCAGCGACGCAGGACGTAGAGGAAGAGCCAGAACACGGCCAGCGAGCCGGCAACGATGAGATAGGCGAGGGCGAGGCGCGTGTCGTCCTGCATGGGCAGCACCCAGTGCTCGCCAACGACCAGGGACAGCGGCAGCAGCATCGCGGCGCCGGTGAGCATCCCCACCGCGTTCGTGGCGATCGGGTCGGCCCGTGGCGTCATCTTGGCCACGATGCCCGATTCGGCCAGCATCAGCGCGGCAAGCACGGCCAGCCCTATCCCGAGCGGCGGAACGTCGAGCTCGATCCGGTCAACGGCCAGGATGACGGTGCCCGCCAGCGCGACAAGCGACCCCAGCAGCGCCCGCAGCTTCACCGGTTCGAGCCCGTGGAGCGGCGCCAGGATCAGGGTCAGCAGCGGGATGAGGCCGAACAGCAGCTGGCCGGTTCCGGCGCCGATCATGGGAATGGCAG
Source organism: Candidatus Limnocylindria bacterium (assembly GCA_035701185.1). GTDB lineage: Bacteria > Chloroflexota > Limnocylindria > QHBO01 > QHBO01 > DASSCW01. The sequence continues at coordinate 4,713 of DASSNX010000016.1, read as the reverse complement.
TGAAGCCCAGCCCGAACGCCGCGCCGAAGGCGAAGGCGCCATAGAGCATTGCCCCGCCGAGCGCCGCACCGCGCGGAACGGGCACGCGCAAGGCTGCGCCGATCAGCGCGAAGATCAGGCCGGAGGCGGCGAAGCGGAGCCCGGCGCCCCACAGCGGCTCGAGCTCATCCGAGGCGATCTTGATGCCGACCGCGTTGCCGCCGGCCAGCAGGACCATCAGCAGGAAGGCCGCCACCGTCGGACGATCCATGGCGGCCTCGCGCCGGGCTAGGACGCAGTCGCCTCCGCCCAGGCAGCCGCAAAGCGCGGGATGGCGTCCTCCACCATCTGGTCGTTGGCGGTCAGGCTGATCCGGAACCAGCCGGGGACCTCGACGACCGTGCCCGGGAGCACCAGCACTCGGTGGTGGGCCAGGATGTCGGCGAAGGCCACGTCGTCAGGGATCGGCGAGCGGGCCATGCAGTAGAACGTCCCCTCCGGGAGTGTGCAGTCGTAGCCGATGTCGCGCAGCGCCGGCACCAGCCGGTCGCGCCGCCGCTCCAGCGCGCCGACGTCGATCGACAGCTTCTCCAGCTCCGCCAGCGAGTGCTGCAGCAGCGCGTTCGGGAACAGGTAGCCGCCGGCGAACTGCTGCAGGACGATCTCATCGCGGATCTCCGCGCGCTCCGGCAGCGTGGGCGGGACCGTCAGGTAGCCGATCCGCTGCCCCGGCGCCAGCAGGGTCTTGCCGTAGGAGTAGGTGATGATCGTGTGCGGGTAGAGCTGTGACGGGCTGGTGTACTCCCGCCCATCGAACACGATCCGGTTGTATGGCTCGTCGCTGATGATCCAGATCGGATGGCCGATGCGTCCCGACGCGTCAGCCAGGACATCGGCCAAGCGGTGGAGGTCATCGGCGCCATAGATGCGCCCGCTGGGATTGTGCGGCGAGTTCACGATGACGGCGCGGGTTCGTGAGCCGATGGCGGCGGCGATCCCGTCGACGGCCAGGTCGAAGGCCGGCGGCTCGACCTTGACCCGCACCGGCTCGCCACCGGAGGCGAGGATGAGCTGCTCGTAGAAGAACCACGGCGGGGAGAGGAAGATCACCTCGTCGCCCGGGTCGACGAGCGTCCGCATGGCGGTGGCCAGGGCCGCAAAGCCGCCGTTCGTCATCGCCACGTCGGCGGGATCCCAGTCCATGCCGGTCCGCCGCGTCAGCGTGTCGGCCACGGTGCGCTGCGAGGCCGGCTCGGAGAGCTTGTAGGCGAACCAGTCCTTGTCTCGCGGCTCGACATGCGTCCGCAGCGCCGCCACGTAATCGGGGAGCGGCATCTCCTGGGGATTGCCGACGGCGAAGTTCGCGACGTCCGGTTCCAGGTTGAGCTGGGAGAACGGCCCGTTGAAGAAGGCGAGGAAGGGCGCGACGCTCTGGCGCAGCCGTTCGCGCTGACGGGTGGTCGGCTCGGCGGCGGTCATTCTGCCGCCGATTGTGCCACGCCCGCGGCCGCGCCACGTCGATCCGGAACAGTGCCTTCGACATCTTCCTGGGAGCCGCTCGCGGGGTCGAGCGGTGAGTTGCAGCCGGGCCATCGGTCCCGCAGGCTGGGTCAGGACAGCGAGGAGGACTGAGATGCAGAAGATCCACCCCATGCTCTGGTTCGACGGCCAGGCCGAGGAAGCCGCACAGCACTACACGTCCATCTTTCCGAACTCGAAGATCAGCCGGGTCACGCGCTACGGGGCGGCCGGGCCGCTGGCCGAGGGCACGGTGATGACCGTCGACTTCGAGCTCGACGGCCAGCCGTTCGTGGCGCTCAACGGCGGCCCGGAGTTCACGTTCAACGAGTCGATCTCGTTCGTCGTCCCGTGCGAGTCGCAGGACGAGGTCGACCGCTTTTGGGAGCGGCTGATCGACGGTGGCGAGGCACAGCCCTGCGGCTGGCTGAGGGACCGGTTCGGCGTGTCGTGGCAGATCGTGCCCACGCGCCTCGAGGAGATGATCGGCGACCCCGATCCGGTGAAGGCGCAGCGTGTCAACGAGGCGATGCTGCGCGTCTTCGGCAAGTTCGACATCGCCGAGCTGGAGGCCGCGTACCGCGGTGAGGCCGTGGGCGCTCCGCGCTAACTCGCTGCGATTCGCTCCAGCGTGATCACCGGGATCACCCGGTCGGTCTTGGTCGGGTAATCCCGGAACTCCGGGCGCTGCTCGGCGTGCTGGTCCCAGAGGCGGGTGCGCTCGTTGCCACTCGCCACCGTGGCCCGCGCCTGGAACTTCTCGCCGTCGGTTTCGACCGTGACGAGGGGATTGGCCAGGATGTTGTGGTACCAGTGCGGGTTGGTGGGCGCGCCGCTCTTCGAGGCAGCGATGACGTACCGGTCGCCATCGCGCGTGTAGGTGACGAGGGCCTCGCGCGGCTCGCCGGTCCGCGCGCCGGCGGTGGTGAGGATCATCAATGGGCGCCCGGCCATCGGCCCCTCGGTGGGTCGTCCGTTGGTCCGGATGTCCTGCTTCAGGTTCCGGGTATACGCTTCGTAATCCATCGTGCCGATTGTTGCACAAGCAACTTTCGAGCCTCAAACGGGCACATGGCGACGCGGCGTCGTAGACTCGGACGCATGACGGCATCCGCCCACCGCCGCGAGCTCCCCGGCGAAGCTGCCCTGTGGCGGCGGCTGCATGACACCGTGGCGCGCATCACGCCGGCCATGGCCGAGCAACCCGGCTACTTCGAGGAGGGCTGGACGGCGAAGGATGCCGTCGCGCATATCGGTACCTGGATGGCCGAGGGTGCGCAGGTCCTGCGCCAGATCGCGGCGGGGACCTATGTCGAGGGCGAGCTGGACGTCGATGCCGCCAACGAGCGGTATCTCAAGGCCATGCACGACGTGCCGTGGGAGACGGTCCACGTCCAGCTGGCCTCCGCTCGCAGCCAGCTGCTCCGCGCATGGCACGAGCTGCCCGAGCTCACATCGGCAGCCGAGTTCTGGGTGCACAAGGCCGGGCCCGACCACGTCATGGAGCACCTGCCGCGCCTCGAGGAGTGGGTGGCAGAACTTTCGGCTCAGCCGGTGAGCCGCCAAGCGTAGGGTGCCATTGGCACGCCGCCTGCCGTAGGATTAGGCGAAACCAAAGACCTGGTGGCTGCGAAAGCCGACTCCTCGGGGTCCTGCCCCGACCAAGCGCGGCCGGTCCACCTCCCACAGCGCCGCACCCGAGCGCGCGTAGCAGAGGAGACCCAGTAGCCGATGACCACCGTCACTGCCGCCCCGCGAGCCCTTGGCCGCTCCGTGCGGGCGAATCTTCCCGTCGCCGAGCTGTATGAGCGTGCCGTCCGCGAGGACGAGGGGATCATCGCCGCCGACGGGGCGCTGGCCGTCCGCACCGGCACCCACACCGGGCGCTCGCCGAAGGACAAGTTCGTCGTCTTCGAGCCCGCCACCGAGAAGACGGTGTGGTGGGGCGACGTCAACCATCCGATCAGCGAGGAGCACTACGACCTTCTCCGCAACCGGCTGGTCGACTACCTGAGCGAGCGTGACGTCTACGCCCAGGACCTCTTCATCGGTGCCGATCCGGCCCACCGTCGCTCCCTGCGGGTCTACACCGAGACCGCGTGGGCCAGCATCTTTGCCCGGAACCTGTTCCGTCGGCCGTCGGCCAAGGAGCTGGGCGCCTTCAAGCCGAACTTCACCATCATCAACGTGCCGAGCTTCAAGGCCGATCCCGAGACGGAAGGCGTGCGCAGCGAGACTGCCATCCTGCTCCACCTGAAGCGGATGGAGATCATCATCGTCGGCACGAAGTACGCCGGCGAGATCAAGAAGTCGGCCTTCACCGTCATGAACTACCTCATGCCGGAGGAGGGCGTGCTGCCGATGCACTCGGCGGCGAACGTCGGCAAGGACGGCGACGCGGCGATCTTCTTCGGCCTCTCCGGCACGGGCAAGACGACGCTCTCCGCCGACCCGGAGCGCACGCTCATCGGCGACGACGAGCATGGCTGGGGACCTGACGGCGTTTTCAACTTCGAGGGCGGCTGCTACGCCAAGACCATCAAGCTGAGCCCGATGTACGAGCCGGACATCTTTGCCACCACGAAGCGCTTCGGCACGATCCTGGAGAACGTCGACCTCGATCCCAAGACCCGCGAGCTCGACCTGGACAGCGACCGGATCACCGAGAACACGCGAGCGGCGTATCCGCTGCACTTCATCGGCAATGCCTCGGAGACCGGCATGGCGCCACAGCCGCGGAACGTCATCTTCCTGACGGCCGATGCCTTCGGCGTCCTGCCGCCGATCTCGCGCCTCAGCCGTGAGCAGGCGGAGTACCACTTCATCTCCGGCTACACGGCCAAGCTGGCCGGCACGGAGGTGGGGATCAAGGAGCCGAAGGCGACGTTCTCGGCCGGCTTCGGGGCGCCGTTCCTGCCCCGTCATCCGCAGGAGTACGCCACCATGCTCGGTGAGCGGCTGGACGCCTACGACGTGCCGGTCTGGCTGGTGAACACCGGCTGGACGGGCGGGCCGTACGGGGTCGGGGAGCGGATGAACATCAACTACACCCGCTCCATGGTGCGCGCGGCGCTGGCGGGCCAGCTCGATGACGTGCCCATGACGCGTGACCCGAACTTCGACCTGATGGTGCCGACCACCTGCCCCGACGTCCCGTCGGAGGTGCTGCAGCCGCGCGAGACGTGGGCCGACAAGGACGCCTACGACCGCCAGGCG
>DASSNX010000015.1:0-2093 GCA_035701185.1 Candidatus Limnocylindria bacterium | reverse complement strand
GCATCGGCTTCGTTCGATTCGAGGCCTCCAGATGAGGGATCTCGCGGTGCCCACGCGGCGCGACCGTGATTCGATCGCCGTTCGTGCAGCACCGGCCGGTACATCCGCCGGCGCGAAGGAGAATCCTACACGGCCACGCTCGAAGCGTCAATCGGCCCGAAACCTGCCGGACGGTGTCCGGATTGGGCGCCAGCCTGCACGAAGGAGGAATGACATGGCCGAGGACCGTCCCTACCTGGAGCCGAATGCCGAGCAGCTGAACCGTCTCCGCGCGCTGGTGGAGCGGCTGTCCGACGAGGAGCTCGCGGAGCCGGCCAACGAGTTTTGGACCGTCGCCGGCGTGCTGGGCCACGTCGCCTACTGGGACAGCCGTTTCCTCACGCTGGCCGAGAAGATCGACCGTGGCGAGCCCTGGGCCGAGGGCGACCAGGAGCCGGAGGGCGACTGGCTCAATGACTCCACCCGTCCGCTCATCCACGCCATCGCGCCGCGGGCCGCGGCCGAGCTTGCCCTGCGGCTGGCGCAGGAGGCCGATGCGCGCGCGGCAGCCCTGCCGCTGGCGCGCCTCTGGCCGAACGACCCGACCAGCCCCATCAGCCCCGCGCGCTTCGAGCATCGCGGCGAGCACCTGGACGAGATCGAGGCTGCCCTGGCCCGGGGCTAGGGAGTCAGCTGCGCTCCACCTGGCGACGCCCCTGCAGTGAGCGGATGAGCGTCACGTCGTCGGCGTACTCGAGGTCCCCGCCGACCGGGAGGCCGCGGGCAATGCGGCTCACCACCGGCACATGGCGGCCGATGAGGTCGGCGAGGTACATGGCGGTCGCCTCGCCCTCCAGGTTCGGGTTGGTGGCCAGGATCACCTCCGACACGCCTCCGGCGGCCACGCGCTCCACCAGCTCGCGCGCCTTGATGCGCTCGGGGCCGATGCCGTCAATGGGGCTGATGGCGCCATGGAGAACGTGGTAGCGGCCGCGGAACTCCCCGGTGCGCTCGATGGCCAGCACGTCCAGCGGCTCCTCGACCACGCAGATGCGGGACGGATCGCGCCGCGCGTCCGAGCAGATGGCGCACGGGTCGACGCCGACGTCGGTGATGTTGCAGCAGATGCTGCAGTAGGCAACCTGCTCCTTCACCGCGACGAGCGCATCGGCCAGGGCCCGGGCCTCGTCGGCGGGCGCGCGCAGGACGTGGTACGCCAGGCGCTGGGCCGTCTTGCGACCGACGCCGGGAAGGCGGCTCAGCTCGTCGATCAGCCGGGCGACCGGCGCGATCAGCCCGGTCACGAGGTCAGCGCAGGCCGGGAATGGAGCCGAGGCCGGGCATGCCCGGCAGGCCGAGGCCACCGGCAACACTGGCCATTCGCTCGCGCTCCAGCTCCTTGCTGCGGCTGATGGCGTCGTTGATGGCGGTGAGGATGAGGTCCTGCAGCATCTCGACCTCGTCGGGGTCGACGGCGCCGGGATCGATCTCGATGGCGCGGATCTCCTGCGCGCCGGTGATCACCACCCGGACCGCTCCCCCACCGGCCGTGGCCTCGAGGGTGGTGTCGCGCAGCTCCTCCTGCACCTGGGCCATCTGCGCCTGCATCTGCTGCGCCATCTTTGCGATCTGGCCGATGTTCACGGCTGGCATCTCCAACTAGGTCCGTTCAGCGTACTTCGGGCGCGTCGACCAGCTCACCGCCGGTGATGCGCAGCACCCCTTCGAGCAGTGCCTGTCCCTCGGCGTCGGCGGGGTCGCCGGCGACTGCCTCCTGGATGGTGAGCGGCTCGAGCTCCACGTTGCTTGCCACGCAATCCACCGCCCACGTCCCGCCGAGCACATTGCCCAGCAGCCCCTCGATGGCGGCCGCGCGCAGCCGCGCCTTCTCGCGCATGAAGCCGCGCTCCTCGGGGAAGGCCAGGGTCAGGCGCGCGCCGTCCCGGTTCACCGGCCGGCACTCCCGCAACAGCGGCTTCAGCGCCGGCGACGCGTGATCGACGATCTCCGCCCAGCGGGCGCGCACCGCGGCCACGTCGCCACTGGCCAGCGGCTCGACCGGGACAGCGGCCGCCGGCGCCGCTGCCTTCTTCGGAGCGGACGGCTCGGCGGCG
>DASSNX010000014.1:0-23043 GCA_035701185.1 Candidatus Limnocylindria bacterium | reverse complement strand
GCAGCGTCCAGGGTCGCATCGATGTCGTATTCGCGGCCCAGGTCACTGAGCGGCACGGTGGTCGTGCGCCCGTCGACGTTCAGGGTGACGTTGCCCGTTGACAGCGATGGCAGCTCCGCCCGCAGGCGGGCGGCCGCGGCTTCCCGATCCAGGCCGCCGACGTTCACGCCGCCCACCGAGACACCCGGCATGATCCGGTTGGCGTGGCTGATGGCGATGCCGACCGAGGCGCCGATGAGCAGCAGCAGCCCCAGGAGCAGCGTTGCCAGGAAGCCCAGCATGAAGCCACGGCGGGTGCGGAAGGCAGCCGGAACGAAGCGGAGGCGGGTGGCGACCGACGGGGAGGTCATCGGCTCACAGCCCTCTGGCTGCGCCGTGGCGCTTGATCAGACCCATTCCCTCCATGACGCCGTCTCCCCTCGCGGCGTTGCGACGCCGCAGTCGGGACGGCGGTGCACGCCGGATTGTGCGACGCGTGCCGGATTCTGTCGAGCGGACCATCGGCGCGTGCACGCGCGGGACGGTCGTTTGGCCCTAGGGGGCGCGGATGCTATACTCCGCCGCCGAGCTGCCGCGTTCTCGCCGGCGCTCATTTTCGTGCTCAACACGCATTCACTCGAGGATCGTTCGTGGCTAGAAAAGCTCGCACCTGGAAGGGCGCGCGCACTCCCCAGGCCCTCAAGCGCGTCCGCCAGGAGCAGCGCCGTCGCGCGGTGAACCGCCGCGCGCGCAGCGAGGCCAAGACGCTCGTCCAGCGGGCCAGCGCCATCGCGCTCGGCCGCACGCAGGGCGACGGACCGACGGCGATCACCGCCGCGATCAGCGCGCTCGACCGCGCCGCCGAGAAGGGCATCATCCACAAGAACAACGCCGCCCGGCGCAAGAGCCGCCTGATGGCCAAGGCCAACGAGGCGCACCTGCTCGACGGGGCCGTGGCCGAGGCAGCTCCGAAGAAGAAGTCGGCGGCCACCAAGACCGCCCAGCGGAAGAAGGTCGCCGCCGCCAAGGCGTCGAAGGCTGCCGCGGCGAAGGCTGCCGATCGCCCGCGCACGGCGGCCGGCAAGGCCAAGGTCGCGGTCACCCGCGCGACGCGCGAGTCTGCGGCGGCGCGCCGTCGTCAGCAGACGACCACCGACGAGGAGCCGGCCCCCGAGGCCTGAGCCTCGGCTCCGGACGGGCTAGGCGTCGCCACCGCGATTGGCGACGAAGGCCGTGGCACCGGCGTACTCGCCGGCATCGGCCAGTTCCTCCTCGATCCGCAGCAGGCGGTTGTACTTTGCGATCCGCTCGCCGCGGCTCATGCTCCCGGTCTTGATCTGGCCGGTGTTCAGCGCCACCGCCAGATCGGCAATCGTCGTGTCCTCGGTCTCCCCGGAGCGGTGGCTGATGACCGCCGTCCAGCCCGCCCGCTGCGCCATCTCGACCGCCTCGATCGTCTCGGTCACCGTCCCGATCTGGTTCAGCTTGACCAGGATGCTGTTCGCGGCGTGCAGCTCGATCGCCCGCGCCAGCCGCTCCGTGTTCGTGACCAGCAGGTCGTCGCCCACGATCTGAAGCCGGGAGCCGGCACGCTCGGTGAGCGTCCGCCAGCTGTCCCAATCGTCCTCCGCCAGCCCGTCCTCCAGGCTGACGATCGGATAGCGATGGACCCAGTCCAGCCAGAAGCCGATGAGGTCATCAGGCGTGAGGGTGCGCCCCTCGCGGGCGAGGACGTAGTTGGCATCGGCGTAGAGCTCGGTCGCCGCCGGGTCGAGCGCGATCGCGATCTGCGTGCCCGGGGCATAGCCTGCGCGCTCGATCGCCTCCAGCACGACGCTGATGGCTGCCTCGTTGCTCTCCAGGCTGGGCGCGTAGCCGCCCTCGTCCCCCACCGTCGTGGCGAAGCCGCGCTCATGGAGGAGGGCACCGAGCGCGTGGAAGGTCTCCGCCGCCCACCGCAGCGCCTCGCGGAAGCTGGGCGCGCCGAGCGGGGCGATCATGAACTCCTGGAAGTCGGTCGAGTCGACGGCGTGCTTGCCGCCGTTCAGGATGTTGACCAGCGGGACCGGCAGCACCCGGGCACCGGCGCCACCGAGGTAGCGGTACAGCGGCAGCGCCACGGCTTCGGCGGCTGCCCTGGCCACCGCCATGGACACGCCGAGCAAGGCGTTCGCACCGAGGCGGCCCTTGTTGGGCGTGCCGTCGAGGTCGATCAGCAGGCGGTCGACGCTCACCTGATCGACCGCATCGGCGCCGATGAGCTCCGGCCGGATGGCGTCGTTCACGTTGCGGACCGCGGTCAGCACCCCCTTGCCGCCGTAGCGCTCGCGGTCGCCATCGCGCAGCTCGACCGCCTCGTGCGCCCCGGTCGACGCACCGGACGGCACGATCGCCGAGCCCACCGCACCGCCGTCCAGGAAGACCTCGACCTCGACGGTCGGGTTGCCGCGCGAGTCCAGGACCTCGCGCGCGATGACGTCCTCGACCAGCGTCGTCATCGGCGCCTGGCCGTGGGTGGCCGCGTCGCCGGCTTGGTGGCCGGCTTCAGCTTGATCGGCTCGGCATCGGCATCCAGCAGGGCCGCCACGCCGGGGAGCGTCTTGCCCTCCACGAACTCGAGCGATGCGCCGCCGCCGGTGCTGACGTGGCTCATCTGGTCGACCAGTCCCAGCTGCTCGACCGCGGCCACCGAGTCACCGCCCCCGACGACGGTCACCACGCCGGCCTTGCTCCGCTCCGCCAGGAAGCGGGCCATGGCGTTGGTGGCCTCGGCGAATGGCGCGATCTCGAAGATCCCAAGCGGGCCGTTCCAGAAGATCGTCTTCGCCTTGGTCAGGTGCTCGGTGTAGGCGCTCAACGTCTCCGGCCCGATGTCGACGATGGTCCAGTCCTTCGGCACCTTGTCGACCGCCACGACCTGCCGCTGCGAGCGGGGATGGACCTGCGCCGCGATGACCACGTCGGTCGGCAGCATGAAGCGCACCCGCTTGCGACGCGCCTCGGCCACGATCCGCTCCGCGTTCTCCAGCTGCTCGGTCTCGACCAGGCTCTTGCCGAGGGACAGGCCGCGGGCCGCCAGGAAGGTGTTCGCCATGCCGCCACCCACCAGGATCGCCTGGCAGCGCGAGAGGAGCGACTCGAGGACCTCCAGCTTGCCGGACACCTTCGAGCCGCCGATGACGGTGTGGAACGGCTTGGGCGGCTTCTGCATCAGGTTGGAGAGCGCCGTGACCTCGCGTTCCATCAGCAGGCCGGCCACGGCCGGCAGGTAGTGGGTGATGCCCTCGGTCGAGGCGTGCGCGCGGTGGGCGGAACCGAAGGCGTCGTCGACGTAGAGGTCGGCCATCTCGGCCAGCGACTTCGCGAATTCCGGGTTGTTCGCCTCCTCCTCGGCGTGGAAGCGCAGGTTCTCGAGCAGCAGCAGGTCGCCGGGGCGCAGCTTCTCGACCGCGGTCATCACCCCCGGCCCCAGGGCGTCGCCGGTCATCCGCACCGGGCGGCCCAGCAGCTGGCTGAGCCGATCGGCCACCGGCTTCAGGCGCAGTGCGTCATTGACCTTGCCCTTGGGCCGGCCGAGGTGGCTGGCGAGCACCACGCTGGCGCCCTGCTCGAGCAGGTAGACCAGGGTGGGAAGGCTGGCCCGGATGCGCGAGTCATCGGTGATGCGCCCGTCGTCGATCGGGACGTTCAGATCGGCACGCAGGAAGACCCGCTTGCCGCTGACATCGACGTCCCGGACCGTCTTCTTGTTCATGCCCGCCGCGGGCCGCGGCGAGCTCAAAGCCGATCGGCCATGTACTTGGCCAGATCGGCGACGCGACAGCTGTAGCCCCACTCGTTGTCGTACCAGGCGATGACCTTCAGCAGGTTGTCGCCGGTCACCATGGTCGAGGCGGCGTCCACGATGCTCGATCGCTCGTCGCCTTTGAAGTCCATGCTGACCAGCGGCTCCTCGGTGTAGCCGAGCAGCCCCTGCATCGGCCCATCCGCCGCCTCGCGGAGCGCCTGGTTGACGCCCTCCGCGCTGACCGGCTGGGAGGTGACGGCCACGAAGTCGATGACGCTCACGGTCGGGGTCGGCACGCGCAGCGAGAAGCCGTCGAACCTGCCCTTCAGCTCGGGGATGACGAGCGCCAGCGCCTTGGCCGCACCAGTGGTGGTGGGAATGATGTTCTGGCCGGCGCTGCGCGCGCGGCGGAGATCCTTGTGCACCACGTCCAGCACGTTCTGGTCGTTCGTGTAGGAGTGGACGGTCGTCATCAGGCCGTGCTCGATCCCGAAGCAGTCCCACACCACCTTGGCCGGCAGGGCCAGGCCGTTGGTCGTGCACGAGGCATTGCTGACGATGTGGTGCTGCTCGGGGTCGTACTTGGCCTCGTTCACGCCGAGGACGATCGTGACGTCCTCGTTCTTGGCGGGGGCGCTGATGATCACCTTCCGCGCCCCGGCGGCGAGGTGCGCCTTCGCCTTCTCGGCATCGGTGAAGATGCCGGTCGACTCGATCACGATGTCGACGCCCAGGTCCTTCCAGGGCAGGGCCGCCGGATCCTTCTCGCTGAAGGCCTTGATGGTGTGGCCGTCGATGGTGATCTCGCCGTCACCGGCGCTGACCTCGCCGTCGTAGCGGCCGTAGGTCGAGTCGTACTTGAACAGGTGCGCGTTGGTGGCGGTCGGGGCCAGGTCGTTGATGGCCACCACTTCGAGCTCGTCCGGATGGCGCTCGAGCATGGCCTTGAGCGACTGGCGGCCGATGCGGCCGAAGCCGTTGATGCCGATGCGGGTCACTGACTTGTCCTCGTGTGTGCTCGCGATGCTGCGAAGGCAGGGTCGTGCAGGCGTTGATTGACGATCGGCAGGCAGCCGATGAGGGAGACGTCGCCGCCGAGCTGCGCAGCCTCGATCCGCACCCGGCGTGCCGGGATGGGAAAGGCGCGCCGCTCCAGCTCGCGGCGGACGACCTCGAACAGCTCGGGCCGATGGGCGGCGATGCTGCCGCCGAGGATGATGACCTCCGGATTGAGCAGGTTGACCAGGCTGGCACACAGCGCGCCGATGGCGACCCAGGCGCGGTCCAGGATGGCGCGGCAGGCCTCGTCGCCCTCATCGGCGGCCTGGGCCACGTGCACCGCACCAAGCTCCTCGTCGCCGGAGGCACGGAAGATGTCGGCCAGCCGCGGCGAGCCATCGGCGTCGAGCAGGGCGCGGGCCTCACGGGCGATGGCCGTCCCCGAGCCGATGGCCTCGACGTGCCCCGGCATGCCGTCGCCGCACAGCGGACCGTCGATGTCCACGGTGAGATGGCCGACCTCGCCAGCGTCGCCATCCTTGCCGATCAGCGGGCGGCCGCCACTGATCACGCCGCCCCCGATGCCGGTCGAGACGGTGATGTAGATGGCGTCATCGGTGCCCTGCGCAGCGCCGTAGCGCCACTCGGCCATGACGGCCACGTTGGTGTCGCGCTCCAGAAACGTCGGCCGGTCCAGCCGCGTCGCCACCTCGGCGACCAGTGGGACGTCCTGCCAGCCGGCCAGGTTCGGCGGGGAGATGACGACGCCCGTCCACGGGTTGAGCGGGCCGGGCGCAGCGATGCCGACGCCCACCGGATCCGGCAGGCCGTCGTCTCGCGCGGCGGCCATCACTTCGCGCGCCAGGCTGCAGATGCGTTCGATGACGGCATCCACGCCCTCCTCATCGTCGGTCGCGACCGCGCGCCGCTGTGCAACGACCAGGCGTGGACTGACGTGCGCGGCGCGGATCTGGGTGCCGCCCAGGTCGATCGCCAGGATCGGCTGGCCGGCTGCGTCATCCACCACGCTCATTGTATCGCGAGCGGCCCTGAGGTCCGACGACATGCTCCTGGGAACGGCGAACCGCCCGGCGCGGCGGCTCCGGATCAGCTCCAGGGTCGCGCGGCCGGGCGGCCGAATCGCGTAAGTGGCGCGATGCAGAGAGTGTCGAAGGCTGTCCTCAGCCGCCGATCTTGAACATCTTGGTCCCACACACCGGGCAACGGCCCTCGGTGGCGGGCTTTCCGTTCTTCATCGTGATCTTGTGCTCGTCCTGCATATCGCGCTTAGCCTTGCACTTGACGCAGTAGGCATTGGTCGCCATCGGTCGGTTGCCTCCTTACTCCGGCTGATCGCGCCGGTTTGCGGTTACTGCTCCCCGCCTCGCACGCCGGTCAACGACGACCCGCGTCGGGGATCTCCGTCCTGCCCCTGGTCCTTCTGCCAGAGCAGGTGGATACCGGTGAGCCCGGCATCGATGCAACGTGCCTCCGCGGCCTCCTTTGCCGCACCTTCCAGGAACGTCCCGTCGACTCGCTGTGCGTACGCCGCACAGACCGTTCCTGCGCGGAGCCCCGCGAGGGCCGTCAGCACGAACAGGGCCGACGATTCCATCTCGAGGTTCGCGACGCGCTGGCGCCGCAGCTCCTCCGCGAGCTGAGGATAGCGAACTGGGAGCGTGCGCATCTGCCTTCCCTGCGGAGCGTAGAAGCCGCTCGCCGTGGCGGTCAGGCCCAGGTGGTGGGCATAGCCCAGCTCCTGGCAGGCCGCCTCGAGGGCTGCGACGACGTCGCGGTGGGCGATGGCGGGGTAGCCGGGATGCACGTAGAAGTCGGTGGTGTTCTCCAATCGCACGGCGCCGATGGACACCACCAGGTCCCCGAGCGCGATCTCCGGTTGCAGCGCTCCGGATGAGCCGATGCGGATGAAGGCCGGGGCATCGGTGATCTCCATCACCTCGGCCAGCACGATCTCCACGTTGTCCGTGCCCATCCCGGTGGACATGGCCGACACCCGCATGCCGCGGTAGGTGCCCGTGGCGGTGGTGATCTCCCGGTTGCTGCGCTCCAGGTCGACGGAGTCGAAGTGGCGGCTGACCTTCGCGACGCGGCCCGGGTCACCGACCAGCAGGATGTACTCGGCCAGCTCGCCCCGCTCCAGGGCGATGTGGTACTGGCGAGTGCCGGTCATCGGCCGGTCAGCGCTGGAACCCTCCGTCACGTGGCGGCCGCCCCTCCTGGCATCGAGCGTCGATTGAGCGTGGCCCGAGCGTGAGCCGTGCTCGGCGCTCAGGTCGGCGGGAGTATACGCTCGCGCTCCTCGTGGATTGAGCGTGGACCGCGGGACGCCGCCGATTCGGCGCCCTCGATCACCGGCAGCGGCACCAGCCGTGGCAGGCCGACCGGCAACGGGGCATCGTCCACGTCGGCCTCCTCGTCGTCCGCTTCGTCGTCGTCCGGTTCGTCGTCGCGGCGGCGGTCGATTTGGCCGCGAAGCCAGGCGAAGAGCCGCGCCGGCAGGCCGGGACCGCCGACGGTCACGCCAGAGCCGATGAACAGCAACCCGCCGAGCAGCAGCATTCCGGCGCCCAGCGGCTGGGTACCCGACTCCGACTCGGTGGTGTGGTTGGGAGGCGCCGAGGTGGTCGGCTCCGCAAGCGGCGTTGGGGCAACGCCGGCCAGCCGCAGGCGTGGGCGCGCCTGCTGCGGCAGCTTTACAGCCCGGCCGGGAGCCGCGCCGTTGCCGCTTCCCGCCGGTGTCCCCGTCCCGCCAACGGGTGAGCCGCCGGGACCCGTCGCGCCCCCGCCGTCGATCGACCCGCCAGCGCCGGCCGGCTGCGACACGACCTGGACGTCCGCGCCCCGCCGTGGCCACAGGCGGTACCCGCGCGTAGGCAGGCTGCCGGTCGTCTCCTGCCCGAGCACACCGACGACGTCGACCTGTGTGCCGGACAGGAGCCGCTCGGTGTCGACGCCGGCATCGGGGGCGACGAAGACGCGGATCGGCCCGGAGCCGTCGTCGACGTCAAAGTAGACGTTGTCCGCGCTGGTCCGGCGCGGGGTCGTTGACACTGCGCCGCGGATGGAGACGAGCACCGCTTCATCGGCCTCGCCGAGCGCGCCGGTCCCCCGGCGGCGCGGATCAGGGAGCGCTTGGGTTCCGAGCCGGCGCGGCGCCGCCACCACCCGCAGCGTCTCCATCCCAGACTTGGTGGCACGGGTGCCGGCCACCTCCACCAGCTCGCCGATGCGGAGGGCACCGGTTTCGTCGCTCAGGCGGAGCACGATCGCGCCGGTCGCGTCCTGGATCGCGGCGGTGCCGGTGTCGACCAGGTTCGAGGGCAGCGTGACGACGCCGCGGACGAGCACCCGGCTGTTGAAGGGCCTCGCACGCGCCGCGGCGATGGTGATGGCATCCGGGTTGCCGGTCGGCGAAGGGGTGGGGGTGACGCTCGGCGCAGCCGACACGGTCGGAGAGGCGGTTGGCACGGCAACGGATCCGACATCGCCGGCGTCGCGCGGTTGCAGCCGGTAGCCGGCCGTCCCGGTCCCCGACGAGTCGCGCTGGCCCACGACGCCGCGCAGGCTAACCAGGCTGCCCCGCGTCCACTGCCCGAGCTCGATCCCCGACGTGTTGCCGACCAGCACGCGGACCGGCCCGCTGCCGTCATCGACGTCGAAGGCGACCGTCGTGGTCAGGACCGTCGGCCCGCTCGTCAAGGTGCCACTGGTCGTGACCAGCTCTCCCTCGTCGTCCTCGCCGATGGCCGACGTGCCACGCTCCACTGGCACCGGCTCGGCGGCGCCGCCCAGCGGCTCGATGCCGGACGCATCGGCTCGAATGGTGCGCTGGCTGAAGCGGTCATCGAGGTCGCCGGTGACGCGCAGATGTGATCCACGGGCGAAGGTGCCGCCGCTGACGAGGACCGCGATGCCGGCCGTGCCGTCCGCGACGTACCCGCCGCCGTCGGTGAAGGCCGAGTCGGTCAACGCCAGGCCCTCGATCGTCACCGTGGTGCCGTCGGGCAGCGCGCGGGCAGCAGCAATGGTCAGTGGGGCGGCCGGGGTCGGCGTCGGTACCGGGGTCGATGTCGTGGCCGTGGCCGTCGGCGATGCGGTCGACGTCACGCTCGGAGTCGCTGAAGGGGTCGCGGTGGCAGTCGGCGACGCCGTCGCCGTCGGCGTGGTCGTGGCCGCTGGCGTCGGGCTGGCGCTGGCGCTCGTCGTTACGTCCGCCGTGGGCGTTGGCCCGATGCTGGCGGTTGGGGTCGGCGTCGGCAGCACCACCGGTGGCGAGCCGGCGTTCTGCGGATCAGGCGTCGCGCGGTCGACGAAGTCGACGCTGTTGTCGTTGGTGTCCTGGCCGGATCCGGCGGCGCCGCCCGGCAGCCGCTCGACGGAATGCCCGGCGGCTATTGCCGCCACCGGCGTTCCCTCCAGCCAGCCGCTGGTGGCGTTCCCCCAGCCGACGGCATCGATGGCCGTGGCCGCGCCGATGATCCGGATCGCGACGCTGCCGCCGGTCGCCGCCAGGCCGCCGGTGTAGGCCTGGTCGGCGCTGGCGTTGTACACGCCCGCGCTGTTCGCGACCAGCTGGTGGGCGCCGGCGGGAAGCTCGGCGGCGCCCGCGGACCACGAGGCCTTGCGGGTCACCGTCCCGCCCGAGGCGGTGACGTAGACGACCTCGAGGCCCTCCAGCGGAAGGCCGCCTGCGGTCGGGTTGTAGATCTCGATGAACTCGTCCGAGGCGCTGGCGCCGCCGGTCATCACCTCGCTGACGACCAGGTGGGCAATCGGCAAATCGACGACCAGCAAGGCGCCATCCGCGGTCGAGTCGTGGAAGGCGAGGGCCGTCCGCAGGCCGGCGAACGCGATCAACAGGCTGGCAGCCAGCGCGATGCCGATACGGGCCGGCGGATTGCCATGGGGGCGGCTGGGACGATTCGAGATCACTGAGCACCTCCGCTGTGGGAGGCGTCAGGCGGGCATCGGGTCGAGGCGGCCGATGGTGGCAGGTGGCCGCTTACGGCACGCTTACCGGGCGGTTATCGTCCACATCGGTCCGGCGCGGGCGCGTCGCGTACAATCCGCCGGCCATGCCAAAGACCACTCGCCGGGAGTCGCAGACACGCGCCGAGGCGCGCCGCCGGAGCCGTCAGGTCGAGCGCGGCGACGAGGTGGCCGAAGGCGAGGCCTCCGAATCGCAGGCCGCCGGCGACCAGGCGAGACAACCCCGCCCGGGCCTGCTGACTTCCATCTTTCCGCCGGCCCCGCCGCTGCCGAACAAGCCGGATCCGCTGGCCGGCTTCACCTACCGCGGGCCGCTGCGCAACCAGGTCGCCTGGCTGTACCTGCTGGCCACCAATCCGCGGGCCTGGCTGCTGCCGGCGATCCCGTGGGCCATGGCGCAGACGCTGTCCATGTTCACGGTGATCGTGGTCCCGCGCCTCATCTTCCAGATGGCGGGCGTGCTGGCCGCGCTGGCGGCCGGCTGGATCGGATGGCAGCGACCGTGGCTCTTCGGCCTGGCCACCGCGCTGGCCGGCAGCGTGATCCAGGGCATCTTCCTGGCCCTGGTGCCGGGGAACATCGAGCGCGGTGCGGCGCTGCAGTGGTTCGGTTACGCGGTCGTCGTCGCCATTGCGCAGCTCAGCCTCCTGTACGCCGCCCTGATGGGCTGGTACGCCGGCTACTTCCGCCGCCGGCTCGCCGCCCAGCGACCGGCAGGGACCCGCCAGCGCCGCCGCTGAACGGTGCTGGACGGTTCGGCACGCTTCTTGCAGATATGTCTCGCCGAGGACGTCGGCGAGCGTGTTCCGCCCGACCGGCACCCACGGGACCTGGACCGTCGCCAATGGAAGCTCGGGCCGGCGGTGACAACGTAAGGTCCGTCCCGTCGGTCGCGGCGATGAGCTCGCCCGACGTCTGATCTGGGGGCCGTCGCGGTCCGGGACCCTCCGTACCGGAGCCGCGACGGCCCCCTAACCTTGCCCGGCGATCCCCGCGGGAGCTCCCCCATTGTCGAACACCGGCACGGCCGGCACGGTCCCGGGCACCAGGTGCGCAAGCTCGGCCTCGCGCGCCGCGGCCAGCGCATCGGCATAGGACAGCGCCAGGCCCAGCACCTCGCCGGTCGACCGCATCTCGGGTCCCAGCGCCGCATCGACGCCCGGCAGGCGCCAGAGTGAGCCGATGGGTGCCTTGACCGCGACGAGCGGCGCATCGGGCGCCAGCCCGGGGCCCAGCCCGACCTCGGCCAGCGAGGCGCCGAGCGCGCAGCGCACGGCATCCGCCACGATGTCGCGACCGGTCGCCTTGGCGACGATCGGAACCGTCCGGCTGGCCCGCGGATTCGCCTCGATGACGACCACCCGCTCACCGGCCACGATCATCTGCACGTTCAGGATGCCGCGAAGCTTCAGGCCAAGCGCAATCCGGCCCGCCGCCTCGGCGGCCACTTCCTGTTGAGCGCGGCTGAGCGTCTGGGGCGGCACCACGGCAACCGAATCGCCGGAATGGATTCCGGGCGGGTCGAGCTGCTCCAGGATGCCGGGGACGCACCAGTCGGTTCCGTCGCTGATCGCGTCGACGTCGAGCTCCACGCCAGCCACCAGCTCGTCGACCCGCAGCGGCCAGCCGATCTCCGTCCGCAGCAGCGCCTGCACGTCGGTGGGGCTGCGCAGGACCGCGATTCCCCGACCACCGATCACCCAGGACGGCCGCACGATGACCGGCAGCCCGAGCTCGTCAATGGCCCGGAGCAGCCCAGCCTCGTCCTCGGCCAGCTGTCCCCGCGGGCCCGACAGCCCCAGCGCATCCAGCAGTCGCGCGAAGCGCTCGCGGTCCTCGGTGGTCTCGATGGCCTCGGCGGTCAGCCCGGCGATCGGCACATCGGCATACGCCAGGTCCTTGGCCAGGTCGATCGCCGTCTGCCCGCCAAAGGTGAGGACCACGTGTGGCGGCTCGCCGGTCAGCGCCCGCTCGTGGTCGATGACGTCCAGCACGGCCTCCGTGTCCAGCGGCTCGAAGTACAGCCGCGAACAGGCGTCGTAGTCAGTCGACACCGTTTCCGGGTTGTTGTTGATCACGACGGCGTCCAGGCCCATGTCCCGGATGGCCCACGCCGCGCGCACGCTGCAGTAGTCGAACTCGATGCCCTGCCCGATCCGGATCGGCCCCGAGCCGACCACGATCACGCTGCGCCGATCGGTGGGCGGCGGCACCTCACCGGTGGCGTACGAGCTGTAGAAGTAGGGGGTCTCCGCGGGGAACTCGCCGGCGCACGTGTCAACCCGGCGGTAGGCCGGCGCGATCCCCGCCCGGGCCCGCGCCCGACGCACGGCGACGGCAGGGACACCCGACAGGATGCCGATGTCGGCGTCACCGAAGCCGGTTCGCTTGGCCTCCGCCAGCGGCGCACCGACGACCACGCGCTCCGCGGCGACCAGCTCGGCCAGCCGCTCGGTGAACCATGGCGAGATGCCGGTGGCTGCCGACAGCGCGGAGGCATCGGCCCAGCCATGGCGCAGCAACCCGACCAGGCGCCAGAGGCGGGTGTCGGACGGCGCCAGGAAGGCCTCGAGGTCGTCCGGGGGCCGATGGGTGAGGTTCCAGGCCGGATCCTCCCAGGTCCAGCCGCGCCCGCGCGGCTCCAGGGAGCGGATGGCCTTCAGCAGCGCCGAGCCGAACTCGCGGTCGATGGCCATCGCCTCGCCGGTGGCCTTCATCTGCACGCCGAGGCTGCGATCGGCGGTCGGAAACTTGTCGAACGGCCAGCGCGGCAGCTTCACGACGACGTAGTCGACCGCCGGCTCGAAAGCGGCGGAGCCGATGCCAGT
This sequence comes from Candidatus Limnocylindria bacterium, assembly GCA_035701185.1. Taxonomy (GTDB): domain Bacteria; phylum Chloroflexota; class Limnocylindria; order QHBO01; family QHBO01; genus DASSCW01. Next base: position 10,440 of record DASSNX010000014.1, on the reverse strand, counting down.
CGCCGGGTTCGGCAGCTCGTCGAGCCGCTTGCCGAGCCCGACCAGGGCGGCCACGCGCGCAATCGGGTAGCCCGTGGCTTTCGACGCCAGCGCGCTGGAGCGGCTGACCCGGGGGTTGACCTCGATGACGCGGTAGTCGCTGCCGTCAGGCGAGACCGCCAGCTGGACGTTGCAGCCACCCTCCAGTCGCAGGGCGCGCACGATCTTCAGCGCGCAGCGGCGCAGCCGCTGGACCACCGGGTCGGGCAGCGTCTGGATCGGCGCCACCACGATCGAGTCGCCGGTGTGCACCCCCATCGGGTCCAGGTTCTCCATGCCGCAGATGGCAATGGTCGTGTCGGCGCGGTCGCGGATGACCTCGAACTCGATCTCGTACCAGCCCAGCAGGCTGCGCTCGACCAAAACCTGGTGGATCGGGCTGGCGGCCAGGCCGTGCGCGATCCGCTCCCGGGCCTCTTCCTCGTCCATCGCGAAGCCGCCGCCGCCGCCGCCCAGCGTGAAGGCGGGGCGCACCACGATGGGCGCGTTGAGATGGCGGACGAAGGCCAGCCCATCCTCGAGCGACTCGACCACGGCGCTCTCCGGAACCGGCTCGCCGATGCCCGTCACGAGCGACCGAAACCCGCCCCGGTCCTCCGCGGCGCGCACCGCCGCCAGCGGCGTGCCCAGCACCCGGACGCCGTGCCGTTGCAGGGTCCCGGCGTCGTCGAGCGCGACTGCCAGGTTCAGCCCGGTCTGGCCGCCGAGGGTCGGCAGCAGCGCATCTGGCCGGTGCTCGGCAATCACCTGCTCCAGGTAAGCGATGGATAAGGGGCCGATAAGCACCGTGCCGCCAACATCAGGATCGGTCATGACCGTCGCCGGATTGGAGTTCACCAGGATCGTGTCCACGCCCTCGGCGCGCAGCGCCAGGCAGGCCTGGACCCCGGCGTAGTCGAACTCGGCCGCCTGCCCGATGACGATGGGACCTGAGCCGATGACCAGGACGCGGCGCGGCAGTGTCACGCGTGGCCCGCCAGCCCGGCCACGGCCAGGTCGAAGACGCGTTCGGCGTCGATCGGCCCGGGCGCCCCCTCCGGGTGGAACTGGACCGATGCGATCCGGCCCGAGGCGTGGACCAGGCCCTCGACGGTGCCGTCGTTCAGATCGCGGTGACTGACGCGGTAGCCCGCAGCGGCCAACGCGGGTGCCTCGTGGACCGCGACCTCGTGGTTGTGCGCACCGATGTCCACGCGGCCCGTCGCGGTCTCGATGACGGCGTGGTTGCCACCGTGATGGCCCACTGCCAGGCGGCGGGTCGGGGCCCCCGCGGCGAGTGCCAGCAGCTGATGGCCCAGGCAGATGCCGAGGATCGGCGGACCACCGGCCAGCGCTGCCGCGGCCAGCTCGCGCACGGTGGCGATCTGCGGCTCCATGCGCGCTGGGTCGCCGGGGCCGGGCGAGAGGACGACGAGGTCGGGGGCATGCGACTGGACATCGGCGGCGCCGGCGTCGTGCGGCAGGACGGTGATGGCCAGGCCGCGTGCAGCCAGGGCGCGGAGCAGCGAGCGCTTGACGCCGTAGTCGACCAGGACCGCTCGGCCGCGGACCCTGCCGGCCGGCGCGACCTCGTGGGGCTCACGGCAGGAGACCGCCGCGACGTGGTCGACGCTCTCCCAGGTGGGCGTTCGGGCCGCATCGGCCACCACGGCTTCGTCGGTCGCGCCGTCGATCGGTCGGATGACGGCGCGCCGTGCGGCGCCGCGGCGGAGCGCGAGCGTCACGGCTCGCGTGTCGATGCCCTCCAGCGCCGGGATGCCGGCCTCGACCAGCAGCTCCTCCAACGCCAGGCCGGGACCGGCGGGCGGCGTGAGCAGCCGGGTGACCACCAGTCCCCGCGCGTGGACGCGGCTCGACTCCAATTCCGAGGCGTCGATTCGGTAGTTGCCGGCCATCGGATGGGTGAGGACCACGATCTGGCCCTCGTACGAAGGGTCGGTCAGGATCTCGCCCCAGCCGGTGGCGGCGGTCGTGAAGATGAGGTCGCCTTCGGCCGGCAGCGGCGCTCCACGCAGCGTGCCCCGCAGCACGAGACCGCCTTCGAGCGCGAGCAGGCCTGGCACAAAAAGAGACGCCGTCCGCGTGGCGGCGGATGGCGTCGTGTCGGTTCGGCTCAGGGTCTGCACGCTGCTCCTTTCCGGTCTCACGGGGCCGGGCTTAAAGGACCGCGCGCAGTCTATCGCAGGACCATGAGCCGATGCGGCCGCTGGCCGCGCTGCCTTGGCGCTGACTAGTCGTCGCCTGCCGGCGTCGGGCCGGCCGGCCCGCCCAGCCGCCGTGCCAGCGGACGGAATCGGAGCGCCAGCCAGGCAACGACGGCGAGCACCACCAGGAGCGGCAGCCCGACGATCAGGAGCCAGATGCCGAGATCGGCCAGGGCCTGGCCCGCCGACACGAGCGCGGCGACCGCATTGCCCAGCGTCGCGCCGGGATCCCATCCCTCGGCGGCGTCCTCGACCGGCGTACTGGCGGGCAGCAGAGTCACGGTGATCGTCGACAGGCTCGCCAGGCCGTTCAGCTGCTTGAGCTGGGCGCTGAGCTGCTCGATCTGGCCCCGCACCTCGTCCAGCCGCGACTGGACGGCCAGGATGTCATCGATCTTCTGCGCCCGGCTCACCAGGACGCGATACTGCTCTTCCGACGCCTGCAGGTTCCGGATGCGAGCGTCCAGGTCCACGATCGAGGAGGTCACGTCCTCGTCCTTGGTGGCCTCGACCCGCACCTCGCCCTTCATGCCGTGCAGCCGGCTCAGTGCCTCGTCGAAGCGCTCGGCGGGGACCCGCAACGTGACCGTGGCGGGATCGTGCTCGCCGCCAGTGCGTGAGTCGGAAACGTAGCCGTCCAGCGAGAGCGCGATGGCACGCAGCTCCCCGACAGCAGCGCCGACAGAGGGCACCTGGAGCGTCAGCTCGCCGGTCTTGATGATCTTGCGCTCGGCGAGGTCAGCGAGGGGCAGACTCCCTGGACCGCGGTCGGGCTGGCCCTTTCCCTCGCCGCCATCGGCGGGCGCCGCCGGCTCGCCGTCCGGTTGACCGGCGACGTCACGTGCGCTGCCTCCCGCGGAGGCCGCCGAGCCCTGGGCGCAGGCGGCAAGCCCGAAGGACAGGGCAAGGATGACCAGGAAAACGGAGAGCGCCACGGCATAACGCGGTGCTCGGACGGTGGACTGGGATGCTGGCGCGGACATGGCGCGACCTCCCGATCGAGTGCTCATCATTCGCAGGACGTTACGGACCGCCAAACGGTGCCCGCACTGCTCACCGAGGTCGCTGGGCTAGGATCAGGCCATGGCAGATGACCGACTGGCGGTGCTCGACGACGAGGCGGCTCGCGCCGGGCTCCCGGCCGGCGCCTTCGATCGCGGCTGGCTGGCCGCCCACCTTGCCGAGGAGCGGCGCACGGCCAGCCTGCTCGGCGAAATCCGGGAAGCGATCTTCGGCGCCCAGGACGGGTTGGTCAGCACCTTGGCCGCAGTCACCATCGCCGCCGGCGCGTTCAACGACCAGTTCCCGGTGCTGGTGGCCGGCATCGCGGTCGCCCTGGGCGGCGTGTTCAGCATGGCCGCCGGCGAGTACATGTCCAGCAAGAGCCAGAACGAGATCTTCGAGGCGCAGATCGTGGGCGAGCGCGAGGAGGTTGCCGAACGGCCGGGCGAAGCGGAGGCGGAGATGGCCTTCATGTTCGAGGAGGACGGGCTGCCGGCGGACGCATCGGCGTCGATGGCGCGCGTCATCGCCCAGCACCCGGACGTGCTGCTGAAGACGATGATCGAGAAGGAGCTGGGACTGACGCACGGAAACGCCGAGGGCAGCCCGCTGCAGGGTGCGCTGGTCATGGGCGCCTCGTTCGGCATCGGCTCGGCCGTGCCGATCCTGCCGTACGTCTTCCTGGACCTGGGCATTGCGACGCTCGCCTCGGTCATCGCCACGGCCGCCGTCCTGTTCGCCATCGGCGTCGTGAAGTCGCGCTGGACCCGGCGCAGCTGGTGGCGCTCGGGGGCCGAGATCCTGGTGCTGGGCACGGTGGCCGGGATCGCTGGCTTCTTCTTCGGAAACCTGCTGCCCGGCATCCTGGGCGTTCCCGCCGTCAGCGGCTGAGCTTCAGAGGACGGCCTTCATGGTCTCCAGGTCGAGGTTGCCGCCGCTCACCAGGCACACGACCCGTTCGCCGGGGCGGGTCGTGACCTTGCCCGCCAGCAATGCGGCGATCGGAGTGGCGGCCGCCGGCTCGGCGGCCAGCTTCGACCGCTCGAGCAGCAGTCGGAGGCCCGCCACGATTTCGTCCTCGCTGACCGTGACCACCTCGTCAACGTAGCGCTGCACGACCTCCAGGCAGCGCTCGCCGGCGTACGGCGCGTTGATCCCGTCGGCGATGGTCTTCCGATTGCCGATCTGGACCGATGCGCCCGCCGCCAGCGCCTGGCCCATGGCATCCGACGCGGCGCCCTCCACGCCGATGATCCGCGCCTGGGGTCGCGCCTCCTTGACGGCCACCGCGATGCCGCTGATCAGCCCGCCGCCGCCGATCGGCACGACCACCGTCTCGGCGTCCGGCATGTCGTCGATGATCTCGAGCCCGACCGTGCCCTGCCCGGCCATGACCGCCTCGTCGTCGAACGGATGGACCAGGGTCAGCTGCCGCTCCTCCATGAGGCGCTGGCAGAGCTCCCAGATGTCGCCATCGGTCAGGATCACCTCGCCGCCGTAGCCGCGGGTTGCGTTCACCTTGGACGGCACCGCGTCGGCGGCCATGACCACCGTCGCGTGGGTGTCGATCGCCGTCGCCGCGTAGGCCAGCGCCTGCGCGTGGTTGCCGCGGCTGATGGTGACGAAGCCACGGGCCTTGTCCGCGTCGGACAACGAGAGGAGCTTGTTGGCCACGCCGCGCGGCTTGAACGAGCCGGTGCGCTGGAAGAGCTCCGCCTTGAGGTGCAGCTCCACGCCGCCGAGCAGGTCACCCAGCGAGGTGGAGTGCAGCATCGGCGTCCGATGGACCACGCCCGCGATCCGCTCGCGCGCGTCATGGACGTCCCTGGCGGTCAGCACCCGCCGATGCTAGGTGATGGTCAGGGTGCCGACCATGCCGTATGCCTCGTGGCCCGGCAGATGGCAGATGTACAGCAGCGTCCCGGGATAGGCGAGGGTCCCGGGCTGGTCGAAGGTGAGCGTGGTCTCGACGGTGCTCAGCGGCGGGATCGAGATCTCGTTCGGACGCGCCCCGTGGTGGGCCTCCGTTCCACGCCGGTGGCGCTCGTGGAAGGCCGCGTCGCCGAGCAGCCACTCGTGCTCGATCGGATCCTGGTTGACGATCACGAAGGTGACCGGCACGCCGTGCGGCACGGTGATCGCGGTGGGGTCGAAGTGGGTGTAGTGGATCGTGATCTGGCGGGTGATTGGCCCCGTCGCACCCTCCACGCGACAGCCGGCAGCCGCGGTCACGAGGGCCGCGGCCACCAGCAGGTTTCGCGCGAGGCGCATCGGCTCAGGCGCCGGCCAACGGGCGTCCACCACCGCCGGCACGGGCAGCGACCGTCATCAGGCCCACGACGCCGAGCGGCAGCAACACGACCACCGCCACCAGCGCCACCCAGATCAGCGAGCTGGGTGGCGGGGCGGGCAGGGGTCCGAACGGCGCGTAGCCCGCGTCCCGCAGCGACGGCGCGCCGCGCCCGGAGGCATCGATGGCCAGGTCGAAGCGCAGCTCCGGCGCCTTGGCGTCGATTTCGATCTTCGTCAGCCAGGCGCTGTCCGGCACCCAGCCCATGCCCTTGTCGGAGCGGAGATCGGCCAGCAGCTGGGACGAGGCCGGTGCGGCGTGCTCGAGCGACAGGCCGGGGGTGCCGAGCGGGCCGTTCGGGTCGGGCAGCATGGCCGGCTGCGCGTCGGTCAGCAGGAAGACATCGGCCTGGATGGTCTCGGCCGCGGACTTGCCCAGGGCCAGGATCCGGAGCGGGACCCACGGGTTGGCGGTCGGAATCGTGAGGTGCACCGGCGTGCCATCGCCGACGTTCTGGCCGCGCTCGCGGGCGGCGTCCGCGTCGAAGCGGGCCGCCATGAAGATCGGCGAGCGGTCGGCGTAGAAGTCAAGGACTTCGGGCGCATCCGGCGGGAGGCGGAAGCCATGGTCCACCGCCCACAGACCGACCTCGTCGCCGCCGCCCTTCAGGATGGTGATCTCCAGGGCGTCGATCCTGGTCTGCAGCAGCACCTGGGCCGATGGTGCCGCGGCTCCGGCGGCAAGGTCGAAAACGCCACGCTCGCGGACTGGCTGCGTCTCGAGCACGAGCCGCTGCAGCGTCCAGTCGCCGCCGCGCTCCACGTCGGTCGGCACGCCGGGCAGCGGCACGATGCTGCCGAACTCCCCTTCGCCGCCGGCGAACTCGAAGCTGGTGACGTAGTGCTCGATGCCGTCGTGGTAGCCGGCAAAGGTGGTCGTTCGCAGCAGGTTGACCGCGCCGTTCGGACCGATGAGGCCGCCACAGGCCAGCGTGGGCGCTGCCAGCAGCAGCGTTCCGCCGACCGCCATCGCCAGGGATGCGAGTCGCTTCATTGCTTCGTCCTTCGCTGCGGGGCGCCGACGGGCCGACGGCAGTCGGCTGTGCAGGACAGACGGCACGACGGCCGCAGCGGTTCCCGCGAGGCTCAGCGAGGGTCCAGCGCCTTGACCAGCGCCCGGGATGCCACGGTCCGGTAGCTCTCCTCGATCCAGCCGGTCAGCATCTCGAGCGGAGCGTCCGGTGGAGCGTGGACCGTGACCCAGTGGCCTCGGTCCAATCCGTAGCCGGGCGTCTCCGTGAACGGCAGCGTCAGTGCCTCCTCGTGGGAGTGCGGCAGCTTCACGGTGAGGTGCGCGGTGCCGTCGGAGTCTGGGCCCATGCCCATGAAGACGAAGACCTTCTTGCCGACCTTGATGACTGTTTCGCCCCAGGGGTGGTCCTCCCAGGCCTCGGGCAGCCCGAGCGCGAAGTCGCGCAGCTGATCGTGGAGCGAGCCGCTCGTGCCAGGCACGGATCAGGCCGGGAGCGGCGCTCCGCAGCCGTTGCAGAACTTTGCGTCCGCGTCGTTGCCGGCGCCACACGACGCGCAGGTGCGGCTCAGCGGCTTGCCGCAGCTGTCGCAGAAGCGCGCGCCGGCATCGTTCTCGGTGCCGCATGCCGCGCAAACCGTTCGCCCCTCGCCAAGCCCCAGGGCGCCCAGCGTGTCGCGGATGGTGGGCGTGACCTCGCCAGCGACATAGCGCGAGGCGGGCCCCAGGAAAGCAACCTTGGTGATGGCCGCGCCGATCCCCAGCAGCGGCAGGCCGATGAAGCCCATCCAGAAGTTGCTCGGCATGCCGAAGCCGGGATTGCTGAACGAGCTGAAGAAATCGACGAAGGCGATGACCGTCAGGAGCAGGCCGATCCCCAGCATGATCGGTCCGGCGAGACGCAGGGCGGTGCGCACGCTGGCCTGCTGCTGCAGGCCTGGATCGGGGCGGGTCATGGCCGGGCCAGTATAGGAATGGGGGTCAACGGAACATGCGCTGCTGCTTTCCGAGGGGGAGCCGCGTGTCGCGGCTGTCCTCGTTGACGACCGCGTCGACCGGGTGCAGCCGCCGAGCGACGACGTTCAGCACCTCGCCCTCGACCTGCAGCCGCCCGTCGATGACCAGCAGCGGATGGCGGTGCAGCACCGCCCGGTTGGCCTGGTAGATCTCCGGCCGCACGGTCACGTTGATCATGCCGGTCTCGTCCTCCAGCGCGATGAAGACGAAGTTCTTGGCGGTCATGGGGTGCTGGATGCTGACTGCCAGTCCCGCCAGCCGAACCATTGACCGATCGCGCAGCCGGGCAGCCTCGGCAATCGGCCGCACGCCCCGCGCTGCCAGCCGTCGGCGGAACAGCTCGACCGCGTGGGCCGTGGGTGACAGGCCCAGCTCGCGGTAATCGGCGGCCACCTTCTCGGCGAAGGTCATGGCCGGCAGCGAGGCACCCAGGGCGCGCTGGGCATCATCGGTCAGGCCCAGCGCGGGACGCGCCGGGTTGGCATCCTCCATCGTCGTGCGCAGCTGCCAGAGGAGCTCGCGCCGGGGCGCAGCGGTCCAGTCGAAGGCGCCGATGGCGATCAGGCGCTCGACCACCTGCTCGCCGAGGCCCGTGCGCGCCACGAAGTCGCGCACGCCGGCATAGGGGCCGATGGCGCGCTCGCGCTCGAGCGTCTCGCGCGACGACTCGTCGATGCCCTTCACCTGGCGCATGCCCAGCCTCAGGGCATAGCCCTCGCCTTCGGGAAGCGGCCGGGTGTCGTGCTCCCACGCCGACTCGTTGACGTCCACCGGCAGCACCCTGATGCCGTGCCGCTTGGCGTCACCCACGATCACGGCCGGCGAGTAGAAGCCCATCGGCTGGTTGTTCAGGACGCCGGCGTAGTAGTGCGCCGGCCAGTACTGGCGCAGCCAGGCGGTGTCGTACGTGATCTTGGCGAAGGCCGCGGCATGGGCGCGGGCGAAGCCGAACTCGGCAAAGGCGCTGCACTTGCCGAACAGCTCGTCGGCGGCCTCCTCGGTCAGGCCGGTGCGCATGGCGCCGGCCACGAACTTGCCGCGCTCCGCCTGCATCTTCTGGTGGGACCGATGGCTGCCCATGGCCTTGCGGAAGATGTCCGCCTCCAGCGGCGTGTAGCCGCAGACGTCGATGGCCACCTGCATCACCTGCTCCTGGTAGAGGATCACGCCCAGCGTGTCCTCCAGGATCGGCTTCAGGGAGTCGTGCAGGTAGGTGACCGGCTCCTGCCCGGCGCGCCGGCGGAGGTAGGGATGGACCGCGTTGCCCTGGACCGGGCCAGGCCGGATGATCGCCACCTGGACCACCAGGTCCTCGAAGCGCTCCGGCCGGGCCTTGGGCAGGGCCTGCATCTGGGCGCGGCTCTCGATCTGGAACATCCCCACCGTGTCGGCCACCTGGATGGTGCGGAACACCTTTGGGTCGTCGTGAGGGAGGCTGTCCAGGTCGGGCCGGGTTCCCGTGTCGCGCTCGATCCGGTCCAGGCACTCCGCGACCACGCCCAGCGTGCGGAGGGAGAGGAGGTCGATCTTCACCAGGCCCAGCGCCTCGATGTCCTCCTTGTCGTACTGGCTCACGACCCTTCCCGGCATGGTGGCGCGCTCGATCGGGACGAGATCGATCAGCGGCGTCCGGGTGACCAGCATCCCGCCGACGTGGATGCCAAGGTGGCGCGGGAAGCCGTCGATCTCGCCGCAGAGGGCGAGCAGCCACTGCCACCGGTTGCGGGGAGCGGCGTGGACCTGCAACGCATCGGCCGCGTCATGCCAAATTCCAGCCTGGTTGGCGTTAGCTGGGTTGGGATCGCCAATATCCTCAGTATTTCTATGTCTTTGCCGTCCAAAATCCGACTTTTGGTTGGCTAAGGCCAACGTGGTTGGGATATGGCGAGATTTCGTTGGAGCGGTTGGCGGCAGGACGCTGGGCCGCGGCCGCTGCTCCACCGGCATGCCGGACTCCGGATCCAGGCGCACGACCGCTGGGCGATCACTCGACGGGCCGGGCGTGCCGTTGTCACGCGGCTCAGGCACGGCCAGCGCCTCACCGCGCAGCCCGCCGGGCCCGTAGCGCTTCTGCTCCCAGCCCTCGTGCTTGACACTGACCACCGACTGGTCCAGGACCCGCGGCCGTCGGGGCGGCACCCAGCCGGATTCGCTGTACGGCCGGCCGTCGTGGTCGTTGGCGGCGTCCCGGGCACGCGCCTCGGCATCGGCCAGGTCAGGTCGCAGTGGCAGTGGGTCCGGCGCCAGCACAGGTCTCGGGCGGTGGTTCCACGACGAATCGGACTCGCGGCCGACGAGCGGTCCGCCATCGGTCCGGCGCCCATCACGACCCGGCGGGACCGCCTCCGTCGCCATGTCCAGGCCGATCTCGTCGAACAGCCAGCCGAAGCTGCCGTCCAGCGCCAGGTCGCGCGCCACGTCCGAGGCGTCGCGGGTGTCGAGCGCCTTGGCCACGCGATCCACCGCCTCGAGCGGGAAGCCGAGCGCCTTGGCCACCTCGCGCACCGCCGAGCGGGCGCGGTAGGTGATCACCGTGCAGACCATGGCGGCGTGATCCTCGCCGTAGCGGTCGTAGAGGTACTGGATCACCTCCTCGCGGCGGTTGACGTCGAAGTCGATGTCGATGTCCGGCAGCGTCCGCGCCTCGTTGATGAAGCGCTCGAAGAGGAGCTTGTGCGCGATCGGGTCGACCTTGGTGATCCCCAGGCAGTAGGCCACGATCGAGTCGCCGGCGCTGCCCCGGCCCTGGCCGATGATCCCGCCCCGCCGCGCGAACTCCATCAGGTCCCAGACGATCAGGAAGAACTCCGCCAGGTTGGTGCGCTCGATGATGTCCAGCTCGTGCGCCAGCTGGTTGAC
>DASSNX010000013.1:0-41592 GCA_035701185.1 Candidatus Limnocylindria bacterium | reverse complement strand
GTGCGACTTCGGCAGGGCCCGCGGCTAGCATGACGTCCAGGCAACACGGCGCCATTCGCCGTGCAGGAGGGCACTCAGACTGATGGGCGTGGAACGACGCCGAACCGGCTTCCGACTTCCGTGGTCGGCCGACGGCGAGGAGAGCGACGAGACCCAGGCCGCGACCACCGACGCGGCCGGTGAGGCTTCGTCCAGCGATGCCGCGCCTGCGCCTGCCACGGCCGAGGCGTCCGAGCCTGAGCCGATGACCGCCACTGGATCGGCCCCCGCAGCCGACGCCGCGACGCCCGAGGCGCCCGGTGCTGACGAGCCCACCGCGGTCGCTGCATCGACGGACGAGCCGATGACTGCCGTGGAGGCGACCGCAAGCTCCGCGGCGGCCCCAGCCACGGACGGGGAGTCGGATGACTTTCTGAAGAGCCTGGTCGGCGCCATGCGAACCGTGGCCGAGACCTCGCGCGAGACGAGCCTGGCTGAGCTGCGCACCGCCATCGATGAGCGGATCGAGACGCTGCGCACGCAGGCCGCCGAGCGGGAGACCGACATTCGACGCCAGGCCGACACGGATCTCGAGGCAGTGGGCGAGTGGGAGCGCACCGAGATCGATCGGGTCAAGGCCGAGGCCGAGACGAAGCGCACCGACCGCCGCACGCAGCTCGAGCAGCAGCTCGCGGCGCATCGCACGGCCAGCGAGCAGGCCGTCGAGTCAGCGCGCAGCCGCCTTGCCCAGCACGAGAGCGAGCTGGCTGCCTTCTTCGCGCAGCTGGGAGAGATCACCGACCCGGCGGCCTTCGTCGCCGCCGCCAAGCGGATGCCGCGCGCCCCCGAGCTGGAGAGCGCGGGTGCTGAGTCGCCTGCGGCCGAGCCGCCGGCGAGCGGCGGTGCCGTCGACCCGCGGCTCGCTGCCCTGGGCGTGACGCCGACGTCGGAGGATTCCGCCGCCGAAACGCCCGCCGCGCCGGCAGAGGACTCGGCTGCTCCATCGGCCGAAACCGCGACCGACGCGGCTGTCGCGACCAACGGGACCTCGCCGGCTCCGGACGCCCAGCTCGCGGAACGCCTGGCGCAGCTCGACCAGCGCCTCGCCGCCCAGCCGGCCACGCCAGCGGCGACCACGCCAGCTGCGGGCGGAGAGACCTCGACGGCCATCGTGGTCAAGGGTCTCGGCAGCTTCGGCGCCATCACCAGCTTCAAGCAGTCGCTGGAGCGGGTCGAGGGCGTGCGGGGCGTCACCCTTTCGCTTGGCCCCACGGGCGAGTTCGTCTACCGCGCCAGCCACGCCGCCGAGTTCGACCTCGTCGCCGCGATCCAGGGCCTGGAGGGCCCGACCGCCAGCATCGAAAACACCGACGGGACCCTGGTCGTCACCCTCAGCCGCGCGCGCTGACCTGCGCACCGAGCGGGCCCATTCCTGTTGGGCCGTCGCCTAGGCTCGTGTCACTCGCCGCCTGCGCGGTACAAGCGCCGCCTGCGCGGTACAAGCGACAGTTGTGCAACAGCACGAACCCCGGCTCATCCGAGTGCTGGCACAACCATCAGTTGTGGTGTGGCGCAGCTGCGCGCGCTTCCGTGTCCCGGCACAACTGACACTTGTGGTCTGCCACATATCAGCGCCCCCGCGGTGTCGTGGCACAAGGCACAGTTGTGCGGCGGCGCCACGCGAAGGCCATTCGTGTCAATGCACAAGCAGCCCTTGTGCGGACGCGACCAGGCAGGTCGATACACAAGCCACAGTTGTGCGGCGGCGCCACACGAAGACCATTCGTGTAAATGCACAAGCAGCGTCCGGCCGCGAGCGGCCAGGTCGAGAAGCAAGGCGCGCCCCGCGGGGATAGGGCGAGGGAGCGTGCTAGACTCGGATCACGGCGCTGACCGTGAGGAGTACCCCTCCATCGGTCCACAGAGAGGACGAGCCATCGGCTGAGAGCCCGTCCGGAGAACGCGGAGGGGGAAGGTCGCACGCGAGCCGGCCGGGTCCGCCCGATATCGCGGAAAGAGGCGCCGCAAGCGGCGCGAACGAAGGTGGTACCACGACGGGCCCGTTCGTCCTTCGACGAGCGGGCTTTGTGTTTGCCTTGGAAAGGAGCCGGCACCGATGACGACCACCGCGCGCAGCCAGCTGCCGCCGCGCTACGAGGCCGCGTCCGTCGAGCCGGCGATCTACGAGCGTTGGCTGGCAGCCAACGCGTTCACGCCCGCTCCCGAGCCGCCGCCAGGCGCCAAGCGCTTCGTGATCACCCAGCCTCCGCCGAACATCACCGGCGCCCTGCACCTGGGCCACGCCCTGACCGCGTTCGTGGAGGACATCCTGGTCCGTTACCACCGCATGCGCGGGGACGACACCCTGTGGCTGCCGGGCGTGGACCACGCCGGCATCGCCGCCCAGTTCGTGCTCGACCGCCTGCTCGCCGAGGAGGGGGAGACGCGGGCGACGCTCGGTCGGGAGCGCTACCTCGAGCGCATGTGGCTGTTCATCAACGAGACGCGCGACATCATCGGCCAGCAGCACCAGCGCCTGGGGGCCAGCCTGGACTGGTCGCGGCTGCGCTTCACCATGGACGAGGGCAGCGCCCGGGCGGTGCGCGTCGCCTTCAAGCGGCTGTGGGACGCCGGCCTGGCGTATCGCGGCGAGGCGCTGGTCAACTGGTGCCCGCGCTGCCGCACCACGATCAGCGACCTGGAGAACATCAAGCACGACGAGGCGGGCACCCTCTGGACCATCCGCTACCACCTGGCCGACGCCGATGGCCGGCCTGATCCGGACCGCTGGATCTCCGTCGCCACCACGCGCCCGGAAACGATCTTCGGTGACACGGCGGTCGCGGTGTACCCCGAGGACGAGCGCTACGCGGACCTGGTCGGCCGCGAGGCGATCCTGCCGTTCCTCGGGCGCCGCCTGCCGATCATCGCCGACGAGCACGTCGAGCGTGACTTCGGCACCGGAGCGGTGAAGATCACGCCGGCGCACGACTTCGACGATTACGAGGTCGGTCGCCGCCATGGGCTGCCGATGATCAGCATCCTGGACGAGGACGCACGCCTGAACGAGCAGGCCGGTGAGTTCGCCGGTCAGGACCGCTACGACGCCCGCGCCGCCGTCCTCGAGCGGCTGCGCCAGATGGGAGACCTGGAGGGCGAGGCACCGCACCAGATGGTCATCGGCCGCTGCGACCGCTGCGGCACGGTGGTCGAGCCACGGCTGTCGGTGCAGTGGTTCGTGAACGTCAAGCCGCTGGCGGAGCGGGCGCTGGCCAGCGTGCGCGAGGGACGCACGCGGATCGTGCCGATCCATTTCGAGAAGGTGTTCGCCCACTGGATGGAGAACATCCATGACTGGGCGGTGGGGCGGCAGCTGTGGTGGGGACATCGGATCCCGGCCTGGTACTGCCCTGACGGCCACATCACGGTCTCCGACGCAGCCGATGGGCCTGGTGCCTGCGCCGAATGCGGCCGGCCGGCGACCGAGCTGACGCAGGAGACCGACATCTTCGACACCTGGTTCTCGAGCGGCCTCTGGCCGTTCTCGACGCTCGGCTGGCCGGAGCAGACGCCTGACCTCCAGCGCTTCTACCCCACCCAGGTCATGGAGACGGCGTACGAGATCCTGTTCTTCTGGGTGGCCCGGATGATGATGCTCGGCCTCTTCCTCACCGACGTGGAGCCGTTCGAGACGGTCTACCTGCACGGCATCGTCCGCGATCCGTACGGCCAGAAGATGAGCAAGACCAAGGGCAACGTGGTCGATCCGCTCGAGATGATCGAGGAGATCGGGGCCGATGCGCTGCGCGTGGCGCTGGTGTCAGGCAATGCGCCGGGCGTCGACCAGCGCCTGACGCCGGCCAAGCTGACCGGCGGCCGGAACTTCACCAACAAGATGTGGAACGCCGCGCGCTTCGTGCTCGGCGCGGCACCGGAGCCGATGGCCCAGCCGGACGGCGACGAATCGCTGCCCGAGCGATGGATCCGCTCCCGCCTGGCCGCCACGATCGAGCGGGCCACCCGGCAGCTCGACGCGCTCGACCTCGCCGGGTACGCGGCGACCGTCCATGAGTTCGCCTGGAGCGACTACTGCGACTGGTACCTGGAGATGGCCAAGGTCGAGCTTCGGCGCGACGACGCGCCGGCAGGCGAGCGCGCTCGGGTGTGGCGCACGACCACGGAGACGTTCGCCGACCTCCTGCGCCTCCTCCATCCACTGCTGCCGTTCGTGAGCGAAGCGATCTGGGAGCCGCTCGGCAATGCCGCGCCGTGGGCGACCGGTGGCGAGCCGCTGCTCGTCCGTGCCGCCTGGCCGGCCGCGGCAGCCGTCGACGGCGACGTGGACCGCACCGTGGACCAGCTGCGCGACCTGATTCGGGCGGTCCGTGACCAGCGCACCGCGGCCGGCGTGGCGGCCGGAGCGTGGCTGCCGCTCCACGTGGCACCGGCTGGCGCGGCGGAGCGCGAGACCATGGCGGGTGGCGCCCGCTACCTCGAGGCGCTGGCCCGCGTCCGGCCGCTGGACCTGGCGGCCGAGGGCAGCGCCCGTCCGTCCTCAGCGGGCAGCAACGCGCTGGGCACGTTCTGGCTGGGCAGCGACGCCGCATCCGATCAGGCGGCCGAGGAACGCGCCGCCGCGCGCCGGGCGGAGCTGCGGGAGCAGGTCGCCCGGCTCCGCACCCTGCTGGGGAACGAGGCGTTCACCAACCGGGCGCCGGCACCCGTGGTCGAGCGGGAACGAGCGCGCCTCGCCGATCTCGAGGCCCAGCTGGCCGCCCTGGGGGAGGACGGCGGCTAGCCGATTGGGCTATCGCGGAGCGGCCGGGAGCCGCTGCTAGAATCGCCGCGCTGACCCACCGCACCGGGGATTTCATGTCCTTCCTCAGGCGCAACAAGAAGGAGGAGGCGCCGCCTCCACCACCACCGACCCCCGTCCAGGAGGACGTATCGGCTCAGCAGTACGCGCTGAAGCTGAACTACCTCGCCCGGTCGAGCGACGGGCTGCGGATGCAGGCCGATCCCGCGGTCCGCGCCATGTTGCCGGGCATCGTCGAGCCGCTCGCCATCTCCCACGTGGAGGTCATCGAGCCGCTGCCGCTGGAGTACAGCGACGCGGCGCCCACGCTCGAGCGCTTCACCGAGATGCAGCAGTGGGTCCTGGCGCGCCGCGAGCTGGGGCCGATCGGGCGACACGGCCTCTACGTGCTGGAGGTGACCGACGCGCTGGACATGACCGTCGACACCTTCTTCTGCGCCCTGCTGCACGGCGAGACCGACACCAGCGGCTACCCGGACTACGCGGCCATCGTCGGCGGCCTGGCCAGCCACTGGGACGAGCTGTCCGGCGAGCTGATCGTGCGGGCCGTGCTGGGCTGGGGCGGCAAGGGCCAGCGCGGCGACACCGATCGCATCGGCGGGCGGATCTTGAGCTCGCTCTACCAGCAGATCATCGCCTCGGGGTACAGCCTCGGTGCAGCCGATGCGGCGCGCTCGCCGTCGATCCACGGACGCACCGGGCTGGTCTGCGCTCACTGCGGCTTCGAGGCCGGGGTGGCGGGCGCGTTCTACTGCCCGAAGTGCGGCATGCGGATGAGCCGCGGCTGACGGTACCTTCGGCGCCTCGGAGTAGGCCCTAGTCCCATTGTCGTCCGGATGGGTGCGCCCAATAGTGGTGCGGTCCGCAACCGTTACTCCGCACCGAAGGAATCAGATGGAGCGCCCGATCGTTGTGCTCGCGATGGCCGGCTCGGCCGAGACCATCGCCGCTGACCTCGGCCGAGCCGGCTTCGACTCGGTCACCGACACCGACGACGCCCTGACGCGCCTCGCCGCAGGCGAGCGAATCGACCTGGCCGTGATCGACTGCGACCTGCCGGGCGACACGACCGCGAAGCTGTACGGCGCACTGCACGGCCCGAAGCCGGTGCCGACGCTGCTGCTGTTCGGTGACGACATCCCGGCGTTTGCGTCGGAAGCATCGTCGTCGACGGACGAGTACGCGGTGAAGCCGATCCCCAGCGACGCGCTGGTCTATCGGCTCCAGGCCCTGCTGATCCGTGGCGGCGTGGCGCTGCCGACGGACGGCGGCGATTGGACGACGGTGACATCCGACGATGGCTCGGTCATCGGCGAGGGGCACGTCGTCAGCGTCTTCGCCCCGAAGGGCGGGGTCGGCAAGACGACGGTGTCCGTCAACCTGGCCGTGGCGCTGCACGAGCAGACGCGCTCCAGCGTGCTGCTCTTCGACGCCGACGTGGGCGTGGGAAACGTGACCAGCGTGCTGGCCGTGCCGTACAAGATGGGCCTTGCCGACTTGGCGGACTCGCCCCAGGAGGAATGGACCGATGCTGCCTTCGAGCATCTGGTTGCCGTCCACCCCGCCTCGGGCGTCCGCGTCCTGACCTGGGGCAGCGACCCGGCGGAGTCGGAGCACGTCACGGTGGACCTCCTGCTGGCCGCCCTGCGCTGGGCCAAGGCACACCACTCCTACGTGGTGGTCGACACGCATCCGGGCTATGACGACCGCACGATGGCGATGCTGACCCTCGCCACCGAGATCCTGCTGGTCGTGACCCCCGAGGTCGGGGCCATTCGCAACAGCTCGCAGTTCCTGGGGCTGGCTCGTGAGGTCGGCCTCGGCGAGATGATCCGCGTCGTCGTGAACCGCGCCAACCATGGCGTCCGCCTGCCGGACATCGAGCAGGCCCTGAACCTGCCGGTCAGCGCCACCGTGGTCTCGAACGGGCCGAAGGCCGTGATTGCCTCGAACGAGGGGCTGCCGGTCGTCACCAAGTTCCCGCGCGAGAAGATCGCCACCGACCTGCACAACGTCGCCCGGGTCGTCGTGAACGGGACCGTGACCACCGCCCCCGAGCCGGTCCGCCGATCCTGGTGGTCGACGCTCGTCTCGCGCACGTCGAACACCTCGAACACCTCGCACGCCTGAGCGCCGCCGCCGCTGCGCAACGTCGCAGGGCGGCTGTGCGATCATGCGGCCGCCGTGCCGACCTACGACTACCAGTGCCGCAACTGCGGTCGCACCATCGAGGTGATCCACTCCATGACGGAGGAGGGTCCTTCGACGTGTGAGGTCTGCGGCGGCGAGCTTCGCCGCGTGCTGTATCCCACCGGGATCATCTTCAAAGGCAGCGGCTTCTACAAGACCGATTCCCGCGCCTCTGGCGGCAGCTCCTCCACCACCAAGGCACCACCCGCGAAGGCAACGCCCACGGGTGACTCAGCATCGACGGCGACCGGCGACACCTCGTCCACGCCGGCGCCGAAACCGAGCGCGACGCCGGACAGCCCTGGGAGCTAGGCGGACTTCGCCTGGCGCGTGCCGCAGCGGCGGCAGAATCGGGCCGACGCGGACAGCGACAGGCCGCACTCGCCACACGACTGCACGCCGACGTGGCTCATGACCCCGGCGACTTCGCGGGCCGATGCCTCCCAGAAGGCGCCAGGCTCCGGCAGTCCGGCCGCGGCTCGCTGCGCGAGCTCCACCGGATGGACCGATGCGCCGCCGGACCGGTAGGGCAGGACCTTCCGATCGGAGGTCACTGGACCCTCGCCCGGGTCGCCGAGCCCCAGCAGGTCGAGCTGCGCGCGGCGCGCCGCCAGCAGCGGATCGTCGGCCTGGGCGGCGACGAGCTCCTCGTCTACGGCCGGCGGCTCTATCACGGGCGGCGGGACGTGCAGGATGGTTTCGCTGATCGGCCGGATCGGCTGCGGTTCGACTGGTGCCGGCGGAACGATCGGCTCCGGCTCCGGCTCGGGCTCGGGGGCCACCTCGGCGACCATCGGCTCCGGCTCGGGCTCGGGGGCCACCTCGGCGACCATCGGCTCCGGCTCGGGCTCGGGCTCGGGCTCGGGCTCGAGCTCGAAGGGGGCGTCGTCATCCCAGGCGAGGATGCGCAGCGGCGGGAAGTCCTCGGCTGGCGCGGCAGCTCGCGGTTCGACGGGCTCGGGCTGGTCCTCGGCCACCACCAGCGCGTGCTCCGTCTCGGAGGCGGCCACGATCTCCGCCTCGGGTGCTTCCTCGGCCACGACCGGCTCGGAAGCGTCCTCGGCAACGAGGGGCTCCTGCTCCGGCTCGGGCTCCAGGGCGGCCGGCTCGGTTTCCTCCGCGACGGCGGGCAGCGACTCCGCCGAAGGCCATTCGGTGATGGGCGGGGCGCCGTTGCCATTGGTCGCGTCGGCGACCAGGTCCTCTGTCGGCCATGCCTCGAGACCGAGGCGGCGGTTCAGCTCGGCCTGTTCCAGCTCGGCGTCGGCGACGCCGGCGGCGAGCTCAGGGTGCTGGGCCTGGAAGGTCGCCTCGAAGCGCTCCAGCAGATCATCGGTGCCGGCGATCGGCGCACAGGTGCGGCAACGGCCGGCATCGTCGTTCCAGCAGTTGGTGCAGGTGTACTGACGGCAGTTGATGCAGAAGTTGAACTGCTCGTGGAAGGCGTCCAGCTGCTGCGAGGCCAGTGCTTCCTGCTCACTGCGCATCGCGTCGCCAACGGCGTCGCTCAGCGCATCCTGGCTCATGATGTAGTTCTTGAGGCCCGAGATCAGGCCGCGGGTCTTCCGAATCGTGTTCAGCTCGGTCGGTGCGGCGAACTCGTAACGAGTTCCGCATCGCTCGCAGAAAGACTCGGTCAGCGCCTCAGGCATGTCGAATCGTCAGGTCTCCGGTCGGTATCGGCCATTGTGGGAGCGAAAGTATACCGACGGTCACGGCGTCCTCCGTATGGCCGGATTGGTACGTTCGGGGCGGCGGTGGTACCTGCGTGCGACTGCCTGAAGGGCGCCTGGGGCCGATCGGCCCGAGGCGCGGCTCGCCTGCTAGGATCGGCCGAATGGGGTTGCTGTCACGCGTGGAGGCCTTCTTCGAGCGCCTCTTCGAGGCGCCGGCCGGTCGGCTGGGGGCCACCCTGCAGCCGGTTTCGCTGGAGAAGCGGATCGAGCGGGCAATGGACACCAGCAAGTCCTTCCACGATGACGGGGTGATCGTGCCGAACCACTACGAGGTGCACCTGCACCCGGCCGATTTCGCCGGTTTTGAGTCGTATCGCGGCTCGCTGGAGGACGACCTGGCGCATCGCGTGCTGAATCGAGCACGGCATGAGCGCTACACCCTGGTCGCGCGGCCCCGCGTTCGGATCGTGGCGGATCCTGGCGTCCCCCGGCGCGACATCCGGGTGGCGGCCAACGTGGCCGATGACGAGGGTCGTCGGGCGCGCGAGGACGCGCCGCTGCCGGCGTCGTCGGACACGATGGTGTTCGCACGTCCCGGCCACGAGGTCGCGGCTCCGGATTCGGCGCAGCGCGCCTACCTGCTGGTGACGGCTGACGGCTCAGCGCCCGTCCAGTTCGACCTCGGCGGGGCGCTGATCAGCATCGGCCGGGCGAGTGACAACGACGTCATCCTCGATGACCCGCTGATCAGCCGCCACCATTGCCAGCTGAAGCTGCAGCACGGCGCCTACTCGTTTGCCGACCTCGGCAGCCGCAACGGCTCGTTCGTCAACGGGCAGCCGGTGAACGAGGTGGCGCTGGGCCCCGGCGATCGGATTCGCATCGGCTCCACCGACATCGAGTTCCAGGTGCGGGGAGGATGACGGGCGAAGTCCTGCGCATCCTCCTGCTGGTCCTGCAGCTGGCCTTCCTGGGCATCCTGTACCTGATCCTGCTGGGCTTCGCCCGCTCGCTGATGCGCGACCTGCGGAGCGCCGAGGCGGCACAGCAGCAGAGCCAGGCCGGCATAGGGCGCCTGGCGGTGCTCGAGTCGCCGGAGGACGAACCGCCGGTCGGCCGGCCCATCGCGCTGGGACCGATCAACTCCATCGGCCGCAACGTGAACAACACGATCTTCGTCGAGGACGACTTCGTCAGCGCCAACCACGCCATGCTCACGTTCCGCGGCCGCAGCTGGTTCATCGAGGACCAGGGCAGCACCAACGGCACATACGTCAACGGACACCGCATCGATCGGCCGGTGGCGCTGTCGTTCGGCGATGAGCTGGGCATCGGCCGGGTGCGGATGCGCCTTGAGCGCTGAGGCTGCCGCCGCGTCACCGCGGCGATCGCGACGGGTGGCCTGGCGCGGGCTCGAGCTGCGCATGCTGCTGCCGCTGCTGCTCCTCGTCCCGCTCGGCTTCGCCGCGACGCACATCGCCACCAGCGGCAAGGCGGATGTCGGCCCGCTGCAGGTCGCGGCGGTCTACGTCGTCATGATGCTGGCCGCCCATTTCGTGCTGGTGGCGTCCGGCCAGCGCGGCGACCCGCTGCTGCTGCCGCTGGTCGCGACCATCGGCGGCGTCGGGATCGTGCTCCTGAACCGGCTGTCCCCGGACCTCGGCGAGACGGCGGCCTTCGGCCTCGACCTGGACCTGGTGACGACCCAGGTCATGTGGTTCGGGGTGGGCGTGGTGGCGATGCTGGCCGTGGCCATCGGCCTGCGCGACGACGGCATCCTGCGGCACTACAAGTACACCTGGGCCCTCGCCGGGATCGCGCTGCTGGTGTTCACCTTCCTGTTCGGGACGGAGGTGAACGGCGCCAAGCTGTGGATCTTCCTGGGGCCCATCGGCTTCCAGCCGAGCGAGTTCATCAAGCTGGTGCTGGTCGTGTTCATCGCCGGCTACCTGGCAGAGCACCGCACGCTCCTGCGCGACGCGGTGTGGCGGCTGGGCCCGATCCGGATCCCACCGCTGCCCTACCTGCTGCCGATGCTGGCGATCTTCGTGATCGTCATGGCGGTCGTCGTGTTCGGCAAGGACCTGGGGACGGCGCTCCTCTTCTTCGGGATCTTCCTGACCATGCTGTTCGTGGCGACCGGGCGGCGCAGCTACGTGCTGGTCGGCCTGGTGCTGTTCCTGGGCGGCTCGTTCGTGGCCTCCCGGCTGTTCGAGCACGTGGCGCGCCGGATCGACGCCTGGATCAACCCGTTCGCCGATCCCACCGGCTCCGGCTACCAGGCGGTGCAGGCGCTGTACGCCTTCGGCCGCGGCGGTCTGTTCGGTGAGGGACTGGGGCAGTCGCTGCTGCCCACCGCCGGCGGGCGCTTCCCGGCGGTCGAGACCGATTTCATCTTCGCGGTGGTGGGGGAGGAGCTGGGCGCCATCGGGGCGTTCGCCCTCCTGGCACTGACCATGACCCTCGTCTTCCGCGGCCTGCGGATCGCGATCCTGGCTCGTGACGACTTCAGCGCCATGCTGGCGGTGGGGCTGACCGTCAGCCTGGGGCTCCAGACGCTGATCATCGCAGCCGGGGTGCTGAAGCTCATCCCGCTCACCGGCATCACCTTCCCCTTCGTCAGCTACGGCGGCTCGAGCCTGCTGGCCAGCTTCCTGGCGGTGGGCCTGCTGCTGTCGATCAGTCACCGCTCGACGGTCGCGGCCGAGGCCGAGATGCTCGACCCTGGTGGCGGGCCGTGATCGGCACCAACGTCCGGCGCCTGGCGCTGTACCTGGTCCTTGCCTTCGCCGTCGTCTCCGGCGGCCTGACCTGGTGGCAGGTCCTCGATGCGCAGACCCTGGCCGCGCGGCCGGACAATCCGGAGGTCATCGCCGCCCGCCGGACGATGCCGCGCGGCTCCATCTACGACGCGCGCGGCCGGCTGCTGGCGTCCACCCGGTTGGTCGCCGGCCTGAGCCGGCGCAGCTACACCGACCCGGCCTTTGCCCACGTCCTGGGCTACGCGAGCCTGCGCTTCGGGACCACCGGCCTGGAGCGGGCCTGGGACGACGTGCTGAGCGGCCGGACCGACCCGAACCCGCTGAACGACCTGGTCAACGACATCCTGGCCCGCGAGCCGGTGCCCAGCGATCTGACGCTGACGATCGATGGCCGGCTGCAGGACTTCGCGGCACAGCAGCTCGGAGCCGATGCGGGCGCCGTCGTGGCCCTGGACCCACGCACCGGCGCCGTCCTGGCCATGACCTCGACGCCGTCGTTCGACGCCACCGACATCGCCGGCGACCCTGGCACGGCCGGATCAGCCATGGCCCGCATCCAGGACCAGCCCGGACACCCGCTGGTGGATCGCGACCGCCAGGGCCACTACACGCCGGGCTCGATCATGAAGATCGTCACCGCCTCGGCCGGCCTGGACAGCGGCGCCATCACGCCGCAGACGACCTTCGCCGACCAGCCGCGGCAGGAGACGGAGGGCTTCGTGGTCCAGGGCTTCCGGGTGCGGGAGCACGACCTCAGCCCGGTGCGCCCGGCGCTGTGGCCGCTGTCCGAGGCGCTGCAGGTCTCCAGCAACATCTTCTTCGCCCACGTCGGGCTGGAGGTTGGCGCCGAGACCTACCTGGAGTACGCGAAGCGCTTCGGCTTCTGCGCGCCGCTGGAGATCGGGCCGGCGCCGCGCGTCCTGTCGGTGGCCGCATCCTTCGTGACGGCCGAGAAGGACGGCGGCTGCGCCGACTTCTCGGATCGCGCCGAGCTGGCGCAGGCGGCGTTCGGCCAGGGTCGGGTCGCCGTGACGCCGGTCCAGATGGCGCTCGTGGCCGCGACGATCGCCAACGACGGCGTGATGCCCGACCCGTTCGTGGTGCGCGACCTGCGGACGCACGTGAACCGTGCGGCCAACGGCCCGAGCGATCGAATCCTGGAGACGTACCAGCCCGGCGGCGGGAAGCGGGTGGTGAGCTCGCGGACCGCGGCCCAGGTGCGCAGCGCCATGGTCGACGCGGTCCAGGGCCAGCTCGGCCGGCTGTACGCCGGCGGCGGCGCCGTCACGAACTACGGGGTCAGCGGCGTGTCCACCGCGGGCAAGACCGGGACCGCCGAGCTGGGCCCGAACACGCCGCCCCACTCCTGGTTCATCGGCTTCGCGCCTGCCCAGGACGGCGAGACGCCGGCGATCGCGGTGGCGGTCATCGTGGAGAGCGGCGGGTCGGGGTCCGGACGGGCCGCGCCCATCGGCGGCGCCGTCATGGCCGAATGGTTGAAGCTCCTCAAGCAGGGCGATTGAACGAAAGGCGCCTGAATCCGATCTGTAACGGTGTGGGGTATTGTGAGTGGGAGGGGAACCTTCCCCTGCCCGAGACCGTCACTCGCACAAGGAACGCATTGATTCGATGGTGAAGAACGTCCAGGAGCCGGCCGAACGGGTCGTTGCCAACGTCGAGCGCGTGATCATCGGCAAGCACGTCGAAGTCCGCATGGCACTCGTCGCGCTGCTCTGCGAGGGCCACATCCTGATCGAGGACGTCCCCGGCGTCGGCAAGACGATGCTGGCCAAGGCCCTGTCCAGGAGCATCGGCTGCTCCTTCCGCCGCATCCAGTTCACGCCGGACCTGCTGCCCTCCGACGTCACCGGGCTCTCGATCTTCAATCAGAAGACGCAGGAGTTCGAATTCCGCCCCGGCCCGATCATGGCGCAGGTCGTCCTGGCCGATGAGATCAACCGCGCCACCCCCAAGACGCAGTCAGCCCTGCTCGAGTGCATGGAGGAGCGGCAGGCCACGATCGACGGGGTGACCTACCCGATGCCGTCGCCGTTCCTGGTCATCGCCACCCAGAACCCGATCGAGTACGAGGGCACCTTCGCGCTGCCGGAGGCTCAGCTCGATCGGTTCATGCTCCGCCTGCGGATGGGCTACCCCAAGGCGGTCGAGGAGATCGTCATCCTGGACGAGCAGAAGCGCCTGCACCCGATCGACGACCTGCGGCAGGTCCTCGACCTGGAGGAGCTGCGCCAGATGCAGTCCGCCATCAAGGAGATCTACGTCGACCAGGCGGTGGCCGACTACATCGTCCGCCTGGTGACCGCCACCCGCGAGCATCCGGACGTCTACCTGGGCGCCTCGCCGCGCGGCTCGATCAACCTGTACCGATCCAGCCAGGCGCTGGCGGCGCTGGAGGGACGCGACTACGTGATCCCCGACGACGTGAAGCAGCTGGCCGTGGCGGTGCTGGCGCATCGGCTCATCGTGAAGAGCCAGGCGTCACTGCGCGAGATCGACCCGGACGCGATCGTCCGCGAGATCCTGGGCCAGGTCGCCGTCAGCGAGGGATCGCCCGCGCCCGCATCCGCGCCGACCCCTTCTGCCTGAGCGACCGGATCTGACCGATGGGCAGCCTCGCCCGGCAGCTGCGTTTCGTCTTCCTCGGCACCGTCTTGGTGGTCGCTGCCTTCAGCACGGGCATCACCTTCCTCTTCTTCCTGGTCTACCTCCTCGGGGCGCTGCTGGTCGCCGCCTGGCTCTATGCGCGCCGCGGGCTCAACGGGCTGCGGGCCGGGTACCAGGTCGTCAACCCGCGGGCCCAGGTCGGCGACACGCTGCGGGCGGTGTACCGGCTCGACAACGGCGCGGGCTTCGGCAAGCCGTGGGTCGAGATGTGGAACGAGTCGACCCTGCCGACGCCGCTGCCCGGCCGGGCGATCGGCATCGGCGGCAACTCCAGCCGGCAGTGGCAGACGCGGCTGCCGCTCCAGCGGCGCGGCTCGTATCGGCTGGGTGCGCTCCGTGTCCGGACCGGGGATCCGTTCGGCCTCTTCACGAGCGAGATGGTGGTCGGGCAGCCGACCTGGATCGTCGTCTTTCCCCGCGTCCACGCCCTCCCGCACTGGCGCCTGCCGCCGTCACCGGTGGATGGCACCGCGCCGTCGCGCCGGCGCTTCGAGGCCGCCAGCCCGCTCGTCAGCAGCATCCGGCCGTACGTCCACGGTGACGCCATCAACCGCATCCACTGGCTGACGAGCGTCCGCCACGGCGAGCTGCACGTGAAGGAGTTCGACGTGGAGCAGACCGCCGACCTGTGGATCCTGCTCGACCTGGACCGCAGCGCGCACGCCGGAGTCGGCGACAACGCGTCGGTCGAAGTGGCCGTCAGCGCTGCGGCCTCGATCGCCGTGCAGACGCTCGTCGAGAACCGGGCGGTGGGCCTCACCGTCTCGTCCCGCCGTCAGCACGTCCTGACGCCGGACCGCGGCACCCGCGTCGAGCAGAAGATCCTGCACCTGCTCGCCAACGTGCAGGCCGATGGCACGCAGCCCCTGGCCGAGGTGCTGCTCAACACGCTGCCACAGATGCGTCGCGGCATGACCCTGTGCATCGTGACCGGCTCCACCGATCGCGAGTGGGTGCGGGCGCTGGCGTCGCTGCGGCGGCGCGGCGTCGGCACGGTGGTGGTCCTGCTGGATCGCGACAGCTTCGCGTCCCGGCCCGATGAGGCGACCCAGGCGGAGCTGGGAGCCGTGCGCCACGCGCTGGCCGAGTACGACATCGGCTACCACCTGGTGCGTTCGGGCGATGACCTGGCCGATGCGCTGGGCGGCAAGGGCGCCGGACGCCGTGCGACCCCACCAAAGGTCCTCAGCCGGGAAGAGCTCAATGCCTGACGGGCTGCGCAGGTACCTGCAACCGCGGGAGGGGTGGCTGTCGGTCGTCCTGCTCCTGATCATGAGCCTGGCGGTGGTCTGGTCGGTCCAGAGCGCCCACTGGCTGCAGCAGTCCGAGTTCCTGACGCCGATCGCCTTCTACGCGATCCTGGCCGGCACGCTGCTCGGCCTCTCTTCGCTGAGCGTGGTCGCCACGCTGCCGATCAGCGCGCTGGTCGGCGGGCTGACGGTGCTGTGGATCGTCGGCGGCGAGTATTTCCCGGCCCTGGCCGGGACAAGCCGCTTCGTGGCGCTGCGAAACGACGCCGTGGACTGGATCCAGATATTGGCGCTGCAGGGCTTTGCGCCGCAACTGACGCCGTACGCCATCGGCCTGGGCCTGGTGCTGTGGATCACCGGCTTCATGGCGGCGTACACGCTGTTCCGTCACCACCGGGTGCTCGACGCGATCCTGCTGCTCGGTGCCGCGCTGATCGTGAACCTGTCCTCGACGCTCGCCAACCTGCTCGGCTACCTGGTCCTGTTCATGGTCGCGGCGCTGCTCCTCTGGCTCCGTGCGGCGCTCCTGGGGCGCGAGGACGGCTGGCAGCGCCGACGGGTCAACGAGAACACCGAGGTGCCGGGCGCGATCATGCGCAGCGGCATCGTGTTCATCGCCGGCAGCGTGATCCTGGCCTGGGTGCTGACCAGCGTCGCGGTGGCGGCTCCGCTGACCGCGGTCTGGAACAACCTGGACACCGTCTGGGACGGCGTCCAGAACCGGCTCGACCTCGTCTTCGGCGGGCTGAACAGCGGCGAGTCGCGGTTCATCGGCACGAACTTCGGACCGGACCTGCGGATCACGAGCCGATGGGACTCGAGCGACGAGCCGGTCCTGTCCGTGGCGGTCGACCGCGCCGTCTACCTGCGCGCCACGACCTACGACATCTACACCGGGCACGGCTGGGCGCAGTCGCCCGGCCCGGAGCGGCAGGTCGCCGCCGAGCAGCTGCTGTTCCCGAAGAACGCGCCCGAGGCCCCGACCCTCGACGCGTTCGACATCCAGACCATCGAGCTGGCCATCGAGCAGCCCAGCGCCCGCACCCTGTTCACCGCCGGCTATCCGATCCGCGCCTTCCTGCCGGTGCGGCTGATCGAGGTGGGTGGCCAGCCGTTCCTGGGCGCGATGCAGGCCACGACCTCCATCCCGGCGGGCAGCAGCTACTCGATGACGGTGGCCCTCAGCGAGGCCACGCAGGCCCAGCTGCGCACCTCGGGCACCGACTACCCCGCGGCCGTCAAGCAGCTCTACCTGGGGACGAACGGACTGACCCAGCGCACGCGCGACCTGGCCGAGCGGATCGTCCAGACCGCGAATGCCACCAATCCGTACGACAAGGCGGCGGCCCTCGCCAGGTTCCTGCAGGGGAACGACTTCACCTACAGCACGACGGCGCCGGTCTCCGGCGATCCGAACCGGGACGCGGTCGACTTCTTCCTGTTCGATCCGCAGCAGGGGCGCATCGGCTTCTGCGAGCACTACGCCACGGCCATGGTCGAGATGGCCCGTTCGCTGGGGATTCCGGCCCGGCTGGCCGCCGGCTTCGCCCCCGGCCAGCGGCTGCCGACCGCGCCGGGCCTGTCCGAGGGCAGCTCGGTCTGGCAGGTGCGCAAGAAGAACGCGCACGCCTGGGCCGAGCTCTACTTCCCCGGCTACGGCTGGCAGATCTTCGAGGCCACCAAGACCATCGCTCCGGTGGTGCGGCTGCAGGGCCGCGACCCGACGGATTCGGGTGGCGGCACCGGCACCGGCAACGCCACGCCACCGCCGCTCGACTTCAGCATCACCGGCGGCAAGGTCACGGCCCTGCCGGGCGACCTCAGCAACCCGATCCCCGGCGGCGTGAAGCCCGGCGAGACGCCGAATCCCGACAACCAGGGCAACGTGACCGGCGCGAACGTGCTGATCCTGGTTGCGATCATCCTCGGGCTGCTGGGCTTCGCCCTGTGGCGCTACCGCGCCGTGCGCAAGCAGCTTCGCTTCCTGGCGCCGGGTGATCGCCAGTGGCGCCGGCTGGCGCTGGCAGCGGATCGCGCGGGCGTGGCGCAACGTCCGTCGGAGACGATCTTTGAATACGCGGGCTGGCTGGAGGAGCAGCTGCCCGCCCGCCGGCCGGAGATCCGGGCCATCGCGGAGGGCAAGGTCTGGCACAGCTACTCGGGGCGCGGCATCTCGGGCACGATCATCGCCCGCATGGAAGATGCCTGGAAGCGGCTCCAGCTGCCGCTGCTGTGGCTTGCCATTCGACGCCGGCTGCGCGGCCTGGTGCGCCGCTAGCCTCGGGTGGTTGCGGGCGCGCTCACAGCGCCCGGGGTGACCCCTCTGCCCGGCGATCCTGCGCGGGCATCTCCGGCGCCAGGTGCGAGGTGTCATTCCAGGTGGCGATTCGCCAGCCGCTCGGTGTTCGGTCGAGGACCGACAGGGAGGCGTTGTCGACGTCCAGCCCCCATGCCCGATCATCCGGGGTGCCGGTCAGACGTCCGGCGATGAGCCGCAGGATCCCGCCGTGCGACACGCAGCACAGGGCCTCCGCGGCTCCGTCCTGGTCAGCGGCAGTGACCAGCCGCTCCACCGCAGCGACCGCTCGCGTCGCGGCCGCGGGCGCGGGCTCGCCGCCCGGCGGCTCGTGCCAGCCGCCGGTCGCTGCCCACACGCGGTAGCGCTCAGCGTCCGTCTCTGCCAGCTCTGCGTGGGTCCGGCCCTCCCACTCCCCCTGGCCGAGCTCCATCAGCCCCGGCTCCAGCGTCATCCGCACCGGGCGGCCGTCCGCGGTCAAGGCCTGGCGGATGATCTCCGCGGTCGCCACCGCCCGTTGCAGCGGCGAGCTGGCGAGCGCGATCTCCCCGCCGAACTCGCCGACCAGGCGCTCGGCGAGGGCGCCCGCCTCCAGCTCGCCAGCCGGGTCGAGCGGGGAGTCAAGGTGCCCCTGGAAACGGCCCTCGCGGTTCCAGGTCGTCACGCCGTGCCGCACCAGCAGCAGGCGGCCGATCACCGGACGGCGGCAGCCGTCCGTGCGGCGTCGTAGGCGTCGCGGGTCGCGGTGGCGGCGGCGGACGCATCCGCTTCGATGCCATGGTCAGCCAGCGTCTCGCCCATGACCCGCACCGCGTCCACCATCTCCTCGATCTCGACCATCCCCATGTGGCCCAGCCGCAGGATCCGCCCGGCCCACTTGCCCTGGCCACCGGCCACCACCAGGCCACGGCTTCGCATGTCAGCGTTGAACGGCGCCCACTCCAGGCCGTCGGGCAGCCAGGCGGCAGTGACCGTCGGGGACCGACGCTCCGGCGCGGCCACCAGCCGCAATCCCAGGCCCTCCAGCCCTGCCTGGGCGGCGGCGGCGATCGCGTCGTGGCGCGCCCAGGTTCGTTCGCGCCCCTCTTCCAGGAGCCGATTGACCCCGATGCGCAGCCCGTACAGCACGGCCACCGCCGGGGTCCAGGGGGTCTGGCCCTTCTCCGCCCACTTGCGGGCCTCCGCGAAGCTCCAGTAGAAGCGCGGCATCCGCGCAGCGGCCTCGGCCTCGCGTGCCCGCGCGCCGACGGCGGCGATGGCGATCCCCGGCGATGCCATCCAGGCCTTCTGGCTGGCACTGACCACCAGGTCCACGCCCCACCCATCCGTCTCGAATGCCATCGCGCCCAGGCCGCTGATGCCATCCACGATGGTCAGCGGGTCGCCCGGCGCGGCGTGAACCGCGGCCAGCAGCTCGCGCAGCGGATTGGCGACGCCCGTCGACGTCTCGTTGTGGGTCAGCAGCACGGCGCGGTGCGGCTCCGCATCGGCCAGGCGGGCGGAAAGGGCAGCTGGATCGGCGGCCGTTCCCCATTCGACCTCCATGCGGTCGACGGTGGCGCCAAAGGCCTCCGCGATCCTGGCGAACCGATCGCCGAAGGCGCCGATGGTCACCGCCAGCACCCGGTCGCTTGGCGACAGGGTGTTGACGACGGCGGCCTCCATGGCCCCGCTGCCAGAACCGGTGAGCAGGAAGATCTCGCCGCCGCTGCCGATCAGGGTGGCGATGCCCGCCGCGATCTCGGCCTGCATGGCCGCGAATTCGGTGCCGCGGTGGTCGATCATCGGCGCCGACTGCGCCTCCCGCACGTCGTCGGGGATGGGCGTGGGCCCGGGGATGCGCAGGTTCTGTTCCATGCCCGGCATCATAATCGGCCGATGGAGGCGCATCGATGCCGCGCAAGCCGCCGAACCTGACCGAGCCGCTGTTCGACGGCGAGCCGGCGGCCGATGCGCCGCTCGCGGCCCGCATGCGGCCCCGCACGCTGGACGAGTTCGTCGGCCAGCGCACGCTGGTGGGGGACGAGGGGGCGCTGACCAAGGTCGTACGGCCCGGCTACCTGCCCTCGATGGTCCTCTGGGGTCCGCCCGGCTCCGGCAAGACGACCCTGGCCCGGCTCCTCGCCGAGCGCTCGGGCGGGACGTGGCGGCAGCTGTCGGCGGTCACCAGCGGCGTGGCCGACGTCCGCGCCCTGGTGGCGGATGCGAAGGCGCTGCGCGCCCAGGGCGGCCGAACGGTGGCCTTCATCGACGAGCTGCATCGGTTCAACAAGGCACAGCAGGACGCGCTGCTGCCGCACGTCGAGGACGGGACGATCACGCTCATCGGCGCTACGACCGAGAACCCGTACTACGAGATCAACTCGCCGCTGCTGTCGCGGCTGCGGGTCTACCGGCTGGAGCCGCTGTCCGAGGAGGAGCTGCGCATCATCGTGGAGCGAGCCCTTGCCGAAGACCGCGGTCTCGGCGGGAGGGTCAGCCTGTCGGATGAGGGCATGGCCGCGCTCCTCAACCTCTCGGGCGGGGATGCGCGCCAGGCGCTGAACATCGTCGAGGCCGCGGCCGCGGTGGCGGCGGACGGCGCGGTCATCGGCCCCGAGGAGGTAAGCGAGGCGGCCCAGCAGCGGCTGCTGGCCTACGACCGGGTGGGCGACCAGCATTACGAGGCGGCATCGGCCTTCATCAAGTCAATGCGCGGCAATGACCCGGACGCGGCACTGTACTGGTGCGCCAGCATGGTGGCGGCGGGGGAGGACCCGACCTTCATCGCGCGGCGGATCGTGATCGCGGCCAGCGAAGACGTCGGCAACGCCGACCCGCGGGCACTGCAGGTCGCGGTGGCCGCGATGCAGGCGGTGGAGATGATCGGCCTGCCGGAGGCGCAGTACGCGCTGGCCCAGGCCGCGGCCTACGTGGCATCGGCGCCGAAGTCGAACCGCGCCGGCTCGGCCTACTTCGCCGCCCTGGCCGAGGTCGAGGAGCAGGGCCGGCTGCCGGTCCCACTCCACCTGCGCCCGGCCTCCCACCGGCGGCTGGCGCGCGAGCACGGCTACGGCAAGGGCTACCTCTACCCGCACGACTACGCCGATGCCGACGTCGACCAGCAATACCTGCCCGATGCGCTGGCCGGCCGCGTCTTCTATGAGCCGTCCGACCAGGGGCTGGAGATCCAGATCGGCGAGCGGCTGCAGCGGCTGCGCCGCCAGCGGCTGGAATCGCGGCCTCGACCGCGAGGGCCGAAGCCGCGAGGCTAGGCGATCAGCCGATACGCTCGGCCAGGGAGACGATGATTCCCTCCGGTCCGCGCACGTGCGCCATCGTCCAGATGCCCTCGTACTCGCCGACGCCGCCGATGGGGCGGTAGCCGGCCGCCGCGATCCGCTCGAGGACCGCGGAGAGGTCATCCACCTCGAAGCCCAGGTTCCGGATGCCGACCTCGTTCTCGGGAGTGTCCGGGGCGCCCGATATCGTCTCCGGCCGGACGAAGGTCGCCACCTCCAGACCGGTTCCGCCGCCGGGCGGCCGCAGCATGACCATCTCGGTGCGAGCGTTCGGCATGCCCACCACGGTGTCCAGGAACTCGCCCTCCATCGGCATCCTGCCCTCCATCTCGAAGCCCAGGTCGGTGAAGAAGGCGGTCACCGCCTCGAGATCCCTGACCGTGATGCCCACGTGATCGAAGGCCCGGACACCAGCCATGGTTCGCTCGCGATGAGGGATCAGACGCGCCCGATGCCGATGATGTCGACGGCCACCACCGCCACGCCGAGCAGCACAGCGAGCACGATCAGCAGGATCCCGATGTTGCGCAGGTCCCGAATGACGTAGTGGTACTCCGCGGCGGCGCGCTCACCCAGCCGCGAGGCGCCGGTGACCGTGATGCGCGGATCGGCCGGGCGCGACTTCGGCTTGCGCTGGACGCTGGCCAGTGGCGGAGCGGCGGAGGCGCGGACTTCCGCATCGGCCCGCTCGAAGGCATCCATGGAGCCACCGCCGGACGAGCCTGAGAGGACGTCGGCTTCCTCCATCTCCGGCTGCGGGCGCGCGGCCGGTCGCTGTCCGGCGGAGCGCTGCGCGTTGCGCCGCTGCTGCCGGTTGTGCGCCTTGCCTCGTCGTTTGGCCATGGATTCCTCGTCGCGAAGGGTCACTCGAAGGCACGCGCCAGAGGGCGGAAGCGCCATCAGGGGGCGGTATGATACCAGCCGTTCCAGGCACCGCCGCCGGCGGGCCTGCCCCGTTTGCCAGTCGCCGCTCCGGAGCGCCCGCCGATGGACCAGCTGAACCGGTTCCTGGCCGACAACCTCACGATCGTGGTGGCCGCACTGGCCGCCCTGATCCTCATCCTCCTGATCCTGGCCCTGGTGCAATCCGTGCGGTTGCGGCGCGCCGTGCGCGCCTACCGGGCCCTGGTTGGTGGCGACACCGGCGGAGGCTCGCTGGGCGACGTGCTCGACACGCATGTCGGCCGGGTGGAGGAGGTGCGCAACCGGCTGGGACAGCTCGAGCAGCTGCATGCCCGGCTCACGGAGCGATCGGCGACGAGCATCCAGCACATCGGCCTGGTGCGATTCAATCCCTTCGAGGACACCGGCTCGGACCAGAGTTTCGCGATCGCGCTGCTCGACGACCGGCGCGACGGGATCGTCATCTCCAGCCTGCACGGTCGCAGCAATACGCGCGTCTTCGCCAAGCCGGTGGAGAACGGCGCCTCCAGCCACGCGCTCTCCGAGGAGGAGACGCAGGCCATCCGCATTGCCACCTCGGGCACCGGCGCCACCGCCTGACGCCGGCGGAGGGCATCCTGGCCCGATGGACCGCGGCCAGCGGCGGCTGGCCGAACGCCGCCTGGTCCACGCCCTCCAGCGGCTGCATCGCCGGGAGCCGATGGTGCCCGACTTCCGGGTCGATGCCGTGATCGAGGCGGCCCGCGCCGTTCCCCGCGCGACGACTGGCCACCGGGGCTCGGCGGAATTGACCCTGGCGGATGCCGAGCTGCAGGCGGTGATCGATGCCCTCGTGGCCGGTGGGCGGGTCGGGCGGCGGGGACATCGAGTCTGGCTGCGCGGGCAGCGCCCGGAGGTCGATCCAGAGACGCGGCAGCGGGTCGACCAGCTGCTGGCCGGGCTGCGCGAGACGGGCGCCGCGCCACCGCGGGTCGACGGGCTCGCGGCTCGGCTGGGGATCACGCCCATGGTGCTGGCCGGGCTGCGCCGGTCTGGCGAGCTCGTCAGCGTCGCGCCGGGCATCGACTACCCGGCCGACGTGTGGGCGGCGATCGTCGAGCGGCTGGACCGCATGAGCGGGCCCGCCAACGTCGCGCGCGTGCGCGATGAGCTGCGAACCAGCCGGCGCCACGCGGAGGCGATCCTCGCCCGGCGGAGAGCCGATCGGGCGTCGCGCCGAGGTCCGGCGACGCGGAGGCATCGGCCTCGCTCATAGGTCATTCGCCAACGCGACAGACGAGGTGTCCGGTAAGCGGTTGATAACGGTCCGGTGAATGTCCCCTGGGCTACCATCGATGAAATGCCAGCGGTCGTGCCGTCACCGGACCAGCTCCCCATCTTCGAGGAGCTGGTCCCGCAACCGGCCTCGCGACCGCGGCCGCACCTCCGCATCCAGCCACCGCTGCTCGCCGATCTCACTGCGCGGCAGCGCAAGGCGGTCACTCACGGCGACGGGCCGCTCCTCATCGTGGCCGGGGCCGGCACCGGCAAGACCACGGTCATCACCCGCCGCATCGCGTGGCTCATCGCCGAGAAGCGCGCGAAGCCGTCCGAGATCCTGGCGCTGACGTTCACGGATCGGGCCGCGCTGGAGATGACCGAGCGCGTGGACCGGCTGGTGCCGTATGGCTACACCGACACCGTGATCAGCACCTTCCACGCCTTCGGCGACCGGCTGCTGCGCGAGCACGCACTCGAGGCGGGACTGTCGGACCGGTCGACGGTCCTGTCCCGCGCCGAGCAGGTGATCTTCCTGCGCGAGCACCTCTTCGAGTTGCCGCTGGACCGCTACCGGCCGCTCGGCGATCCGACCCGCTTCCTGCATGCGCTGGTCACCCTGATCAGCCGCGCCCGCGACGAGGACGTGACCCCGGCCGACTATGCCGTGGCGGCCGAGGCGATCGCGGCGCGGCAGGCGGAGTCGCCGTTCGACGAGGCGCTGGCCGAGGAGGCGTCGCAGCAGGCCGAGCTGGCGGCGCTGTACGCCGCCTACGAACGGCTGATGCGCGCCAACGACCGCCTGGACTTCGGGGACCAGGTCAGCCTGGCGCTGCGCCTGCTGCGCGACCATCCGGCAGTGCTCGCCGCTGAGCGGGAGCGGTACCGCTACATCCTGGTCGACGAGTTCCAGGACACGAACTACGCCCAGTTCGAGCTGGTCAAGCTGCTGGCCGGGTCGCCGCGGGCCAACGTGACGGTGGTGGGCGACGACGACCAGAGCATCTACCGCTTCCGCGGCGCCGCCCTATCGAACATCCTCGGCTTTCGGGAGGCGTTTCCCAAGGCTGCCAGCGTGGTGCTCAACGACAACTTCCGCAGCCGCCAGCCCATCCTGGACGCGGCGCATCGGCTGATCCAGCACAACGACCCGGATCGGCTGGAGGCTCGCGAGGGGCTCGACAAGCGGCTGGTGGCGCGCGCCAAGCACGCGCGTCCGGAGCCGATGGAGGGGCCGATTCAGCTGCTGGCCTTCGACACCGGCTCGGACGAGGCCGATGCGCTCGCCGCGCGGATTGCGGCATCCCTCCGTGGCGGCCGCAGCGCCGGCGACCACGCCATCCTGGTGCGC
This sequence comes from Candidatus Limnocylindria bacterium, assembly GCA_035701185.1. Lineage (GTDB taxonomy): Bacteria > Chloroflexota > Limnocylindria > QHBO01 > QHBO01 > DASSCW01. Next base: position 17,146 of record DASSNX010000013.1, on the reverse strand, counting down.
ACCAACCGCGATGCCGAGCCCATCCTGCGGGCGCTGAACATGGCGCGCGTGGCGTGGCGCTTCTCAGGAACTGCCGGCCTCTATCACCAGCCCGAAGTTCGGCTGCTGGTCAGCTTCCTGCGCGCCGTCAACGATCCCGGCGACTCGATCAGCTGCTACGACCTGGCGACGTCTGAGATCTTCGGACTGGACGCGCATGACGTCACGCTCGCACTCAACGCCGCGACCCGGCGCCGGATGCCGCTCGAGCAGGCGCTGCGTGAGGGCCTCGAGCGCGGCGACGGTCCGTTCTCGCGGCGCGCCGGCGAGACCGTGGCGCGGCTGCTGGCCAGCCTGGACGCGCACCGGGCCATGAGCACGGAGCGCGGCAGCGGCGAGCTGCTCTATCACTTCGTGACCTCCACCGGCTGGCTCGGGCGGCTTGCCCACGAGGCGCGCGAGACGGGGGAGGAGCGGATTGCGAACGTCGCCCGCTTCTTCGAGATCGTGCGGCGCCAGGCGGGCCTGCTGCGCGATGACCGCCTGCCGTTCCTGGTGGCGCAGCTCGACACGCTGATCGAGGCCGGCGACGATCCGTCGACCGCCGACATCGAGCCGGACGCCGGCGACGCGGTCCACGTGCTGACCTACCACAAGGCCAAGGGCCTGGAGTTCCCGGTGGTTCACATGGTCGGCCTGGTGGACGACCGCTTCCCGACCCGATCGCGTGGCGACCTGTTGCCGCTGCCCGCCGAGCTGGTGCGCGAGGCGCTGCCCGCCGGCGATCACCACCTGGCCGAGGAGCGGCGCCTCTTCTACGTCGGGATGACCCGCGCCCGCGAGGAGCTGCACCTGAGCTGGGCGCGCGACTACGGCAATCGCACCGCCCGCCGCATGAGTCAGTACCTGCTCGAGGCACTCGATCTCGCCCCCGCGACGCCGGCCGAGGTCGTGCGGCCGAGCACCGTCGAGCGCCTGTCGCGGCACGAGCGGGCGGCGGCCCCGGCACGAAGTGCGCCCCGCGCGGTGCCATCGCTCGGCGACCGCCAGCTGACGCTCAGCTATGGGCAGATCAGCGATTACCTCGACTGCCCGACGAAGTATCGCTACGCCCACGTCATCCGCATCCCGACTCCGGCATCGCACCAGATGGCCTACGGCCGCGCGTTGCATGCCGCGGTACAGGCCTTCCACCGTCGACAGCTGGCGGGCCAGGTGATGGCCCGCGACGAGCTGCTCGCCGAGCTCGAGGCGAACTGGGAGTCAGTCGGATTCCTGACGCGTCAGCACGAGGAGGCGCGCAAGGCGGCGGCCCGCGAGGCTCTGGAGCGGTTCTGGGAGGAGCAGCAGCGGGAACCGGCTCGGCCGGTGGCCGTCGAGCAGGAGTTTTCCGTGCTGCTCGGTCGCGACCGCGTCCGCGGTCGCTACGACCGCGTCGACCGCGAGGACGATGGCCGGGTGGTCATCACCGACTACAAGTCCTCCGACGTGCGTGATCCGGCCACCGCCGGCCGCCGCTCGCGGGAGTCGCTGCAGCTGTCGATCTACGCGCTGGCCTACGAGTCGCAGCACGGCCGTCTGCCCGACGAGCTGGCGCTGCATTTCCTCGAGTCGGGCATCGTCGGTCGCAGCGCGCCGAGCGCCAAGCGCCTGGAGCGAGCCGCCGAGCAGGTCACCGCGGTCAGCGAGGGCATCCGGGCCGGCGAGTTCGCGGCCAATCCATCGCCGATGCGCTGCGGTTTCTGCCCGTTCCGCGAGATCTGTCCCGATGCGGCACGCTGAGCGCTGGTGAGTCGCGGCAACCGGCTGGCCGTCGCCGGCCTGGTGCTGGCGGGCCTGGTCTGCGGCGCCGGCCTGCTGCTGTTCGCGGCGAACGCGTGCCCAGGCGACTTGCCGCATCAGCCGTGTCCCGCCGCCGCGACCAACCGCGTCGTCGTCATCGGCCTGGCCGCGGCCACCCTCGGGCTGCTGGTGACGCCGTTCGCCTTCCTGGCCGAGTTCGCCCTGCGTCGCCGCATCGCGTACCGCGGCGCCTGGCGCCGAGCCGCGCGACGCGGCGTCATCGTCGGGATCGCCGCCGCTGTCGTGGCCGGCCTGCGCATCGGAAGCGCGCTCAACGTCCCGACCGCGCTGTTCGTGGTCCTTCTGGCGGCCGCCGGGGAATGGTTCGCGGTGCGACGCTTCGACGGACCGTGAGCGCCGACATCTTCGCCGGCCAGCCGACGGACGCCGAAATCCTGGCGCGCCTGTACGACCTCGAGCACGACGAGGTCACCGAGGATCTCGTCTTCTATCGCGAGCAGACGCGACGCAGCGGGCCCACGGTCCTCGATCTCGGCTGCGGCTCCGGGCGGCTGCTGCGCAGCTTTGCGGCGGGCAAGGGGCGGACGATCGTCGGCGTCGACGGCTCCGGCGCGCTGCTCCATCGGGCGGAGGCGCGGATCGCGGCGGAGCCGCTGCTGGCGGCAGCATTGGCCCAGGGCCGACTGCATCTCGTCCACGGGGACGTACGCCGCCTCGAGCAGCTCCCCCTCCGGGCCCTGCTGCGCCCAGCCGGCGCCGACCTGATCGTGGTGGCCGGCGTGCTGCCGCACCTCGACGGCCCTGAGGAGGCGCTGCGCCTGCTGGCCGGTGCGTGCAGCCTCCTCGCCGCGGACGGCCGGCTCATCCTCGACGACCTTGGGCCGGAGCTGCTGCCCGACCGAGACCTGCCGCTGTCCATCGACTGGGAGCGGCAGATGGATGGCCAGACGGTGGTGCGGCGCAGCCAGCTGAGCCGGCGCGAGACGCCCGAGGGGTTGCGCGTCGCGTTCTCCACGATCGTGGACCTGGCAGGACCCGATGGTACGATAGCGCGGCTTCCGGCCAGCTATCGGCTCTGGTACTCATCGGATGACGCGCTCGCCGCCGTGATCCGGGAGGCCGGACTGGCGATCGAGCTCGCCTATGGCTCGCACGACCTGGACCCGCCGTCGGCGTCCAGCGAGCGCCGGATCCTGCTGGTGCGGCACGCGAGCTGGAAGGGAAACGCGGCCCCTGGGGGACCGCCGGCACGAGGATAGACAGAACGCGTGGCTGACCAGATCCGGCTCCTGGTGATCGAGGACGTCCCGCAGGTGGCGTCGCACATGCGATCGCTGCTGCAGGCGCAATCCCAGATCAAGATGCTCGACGTCGTGACGGCAGGCGATCGGGCCGTGGCCGCGGTCAGCGAGTTCAAGCCCGACGTCGTGATCGTCGACGCCCTGCTGCAGGGCCGCGTCCAGGGCACGGACGTGGCGATGGGCATCCGCCAGGCCGAGCCGCAGGTCGGGATCGTGATGCTGACCGTGCCGCAGAACCCGGTGACCGAGGGCGCCGATCGCGGCATCGATTCCGTGCTGACCATGCCGTTCTCGGGCTTCGACCTGACCACGATCGTGCGCAAGACCCACGAGCAGCGCTCGACCGAGGCGTCGCGCGCCGGATCGATGCTCATCTCCCTCTTCTCACCGAAGGGCGGCGTGGGCCGCACCACGCTCGCCTACAACCTGGCGGTCGCACTGGGCCAGGAGCATCGAGTCTGCCTCGTCGACGGTTCGCTCCAGTTCAGCGACCTGCGCGGGCTGCTGCGCGTGCCGGCCAACGCGCCCTCGATCGTCAACCTGCCCACCGACCGCATCCGCGAGTCTGACGTCTCCGAGGTCGCCTGGAAGGACCCGTCGGGGATCGACATTTTGCTGGCGCCGCCGCGGGTCGAGATGGCCGAGATGGTGACCGTGCGAGACCTGGAGAAGGCGCTGAGCATGCTGCGCCAGCTGTACCAATTCGTAGTGATCGACACCCGCGCCGGCCTGGGCGACGACGTCCTGGTCTTCCTGGACGCGTCCGACGTGATCCTGCAGGTCCTGACCTACGACTCCATGGCCATCCGCAACCTCGCCATGGCGCGCGAGGCCTTCGACGCGATCGGCTATCCGGCCAGCAAGCTGGCGATCGTCCTCAACCGCTCCGACTCCACCGGCGGCATCAGCAAGGCCGATGTCGAGTCCGCCCTGGGGTCGGGCATCGACTACGAGGTCGTCTCTGATGGCCGCCTGGTGGTGGCGGCCAACAACGAGGGCGTCCCGTTCATCTCGGGCAGCCCCGATGCGCCGATATCGCAGGGCGTCCGCACCATTGCCGGCTCGCTCAGCTCGCACCTGCGCGAGCGCCAGCCGGCCCTCGCCCGACGCTGACCCGCTGCCCCCGCCCATAATCGGGGCGTGAGCCAGCAGCTTGGCCGCGGCGATCCGCGGCCCATCGGCGTGTTCGACTCGGGCGTGGGCGGCCTGACCGTCCTCTCCGAGATCCGCCGCCGGCTGCCGACCGAGCCGACCGTCTACCTCGGCGACAACGCGCGCACCCCGTACGGGCCGCGTCCGGCGGAAGAGGTGCGGGCCTTCACGCTCGAGTGCGTTCAGTGGCTGCTGGCCCAGGACGTCAAAGCGCTGGTCATCGCCTGCAACACGGCGACCGCGCGCGCCCTGCCCCAGGTCCGCGAGGCGGCGCCGGTGCCGGTCATGGGCGTCGTGCGGCCGGGCGCGGTGGCCGCCGCCGCAGCGACCCGCTCGAGGCACGTCGGCGTGATCGCCACGGCCGGCACGGTCGAGTCGGCCGCCTATCCGAACGCCATCAACGAGGCCGATGCGGACATCGCCGTTCACCAGCAGGCCTGCCCGGAACTGGTGCCGCTGGTCGAGGCCGGGAAGCTGAGCGGGCCCGAGGTCGAGTCCACGGTCAGTGGCTACCTCGACGCGCTGCTCGGCCCGAACGAGGGGATCGACACGCTGCTGCTCGGCTGCACGCATTACCCCCTGCTGCGCCCGGTCATCGAGGCCCGCGTCGGTCACGGCGTGGCCGTTGTCGATTCGGCGTTCACCACCGCCCTGGCCACCGAAGACCTGCTGGACGCCCTCGGGTCCCGCAACACGACCGATCCTGCCGAGCCCATGGCCGCCGGCGCCAATCGCATCGCCACCACCGGGGACGTGGCCGCCTTCACGACGGTCGCCGAACGCGTGTTCGGCGCGCGGCTGCCCGCCGTCGAGGCGGCTGAGGTGGCACGGCACTAGACTCTCGGCCATGACACGCAGCGCGAGCCGCCTGGGCATGGGCATCGTCGTCGGCGGGCTGTTGGCGATGGGCGCCACGGTTGCCCAAAGGGAGCTGATGCGCCGCGCCGGCACCCGGCTCATCGACTGGGAAGCGGTGCGCGCCATCGCGCGCCGCCGGCTGGGGGCCGATGACGGTCGTCTGAGCACCGAGCAGCGCGCGTTGTCAGAGGCGTTCTATCGCGAGGTGCTGCTCCGCATCGAGCCCGCGGTCGCTGCCGAGATCGGCGCCGAGCTGCCCCAGGCGCTGGAGCTGCCGGCGGTCATCGATCGCCGAGAGTGGATCGACCTGAACCTCAGCACCTTCGAGCGCCTGTTCGAGCGGGTCGAGCGGCTCATGGTCACGGCCGCCGGCGATGACACCCCGGGGCGGGCCCTGGCGCGGATCGTCAATCGCTCGCTCGGCAACCAGCAGATCGGGCTGCTGATGGCCTTCCTGGCACGCAAGGTCCTCGGCCAGTACGACGTCAGCCTGCTCGCAGCCGGCCCCGCCACTCGCGGCCGGCTGCACTTCGTGGAGCCGAACATCGTGGCCACCGCCGCGAACATGCGACTGCCGCTCGACGAGTTCCGCACCTTCATTGCGCTCCACGAGGCGACCCATGCCTTCGAGTTCGAGGCGTACCCGTGGCTGCGCGACCACTTCGCCGCCCTGGTGGCCGAGTCCATCGACCGCCTGGCGGCCGATTCCGGCGGCCTGGGGGCGCGGCTGCGCGCCGCCCTGGCCAGCCGTGGCCCCGGTCACTGGCTGGAGCGGCTGATGTCGCCCGCGCAGCTCGAGACGTTCCAGCGCACCCAGGCGCTGATGTCGCTGCTGGAGGGCTACTCGAACCACGTCATGAACGCCGCCGGCGAGCGCCTGCTGCCGGGCTTCTCGCAGATCCACGACCGCTTCGAGCGGCGCAACCAGGGCCGCGGTGCGCTGGAGCGGGCGATCATGCGGGTCACCGGACTCGACCTGAAGATGGAGCAGTACCAGGCCGGCGAGCGATTCGTGGACGCCGTGCTGGCCAGCCGCGACCGGGCGTTCCTCAACCGGGTCTGGGAGCGCGCCGAGCACCTGCCGACGCTCGACGAGATCCGCGCGCCGGCGACCTGGATCGCGCGGATGGAGCAGCGACCCGGGGAGGACGCCCACTGAGCACCGGGGAGCTGGTCGTCCTGGCGACGCCCATCTTCGGCGCGCCACTTGCCTCGGAGCACGTTGCCCGCATCGAGGAGGTGCCGGGCGTGCGGGTCGTCCCGATCTCGCGGGAAGGGGTCGTCCACGACGACGCCGAGGGGGCGCTGGCGGCGGCGCGCGTCATGCTGCGCGGCGGGCTGCCGGCCTCGGTCCTCGATCACGTCGTCAGCCGCGCGCCCAAGGTCGAGTGGATCCACTCGTTCTCCGCCGGGGTGGAGCGCGTCGCCACGCCGACCATCCGCTCGCGGGGCATCACCGTCACCAACGCGCGCGGCGTCTTCAGCCGGCCGATCGCGGAGTACGTGGTGATGATGTGCCTGGTCATCGCCCGCCGCCTGCCGCAGCTGCTCGAGCTGCAACGCGAGCGCACCTGGCAGCCGTTGCGCGGCACCGAGCTCGGCAGCCTGACCGTTGGGATCGTGGGCTACGGCAGCATCGGCTCCGAGGTCGCGCGCCTGCTGGCGCCGTTCGAGACGAAGATCCTGGCCACCCGGCGCCATCCGGACCGCGGCTCCGCGGAGCCGAACGTCGAGCTGCTGCGCACCGACCAGCTGGATGAGCTGCTGGCGCGCAGTGACGTGATCGTGGTGGCGGCGCCGCTGACCGACGAGACGGCGGGAATGATCGGCGCTCCGCAGCTGCGCGAGATGAAGGAGGCGGCCTGGCTGATCAACATCGCCCGCGGCCGCCTCATCGATGAGCTGGCGCTGCGGCGAGCCCTGGAGGCGGGGTGGATCGGCGGGGCGGTGCTGGACGTCTTCACCGACGAGCCACTCTCGGCGGAGTCGCCGCTGTACGGCACGCCGAACCTGATCTTGACGCCCCACACCAGCTGGTCCAGCGACCAGGTGGTCGAACGCTCGGTTCGCCTCTTCGTGGAGAACCTGCGCCGCTTCGCCGCCGGCGAGCCGCTGGAGAACGTCGTGGACCTGGAGGCCGGGTACTAGCCGGTGCAGGTCACCATCGTGGGGCTGCCGGGATCCGGCAAGACGACCGTCTTCAACGCCCTGACCGGCGGTCACGCGGACACCGGCGGCTTCTCCGGCGGTCGGGCCGCCCCGAACATCGGCGTCGTCAAGGTGCCGGATGACCGGCTCGGCGCGCTGTCGGCGCTGTTCCATCCGAAGAAGACCACGCCCGCCGACGTGACGTACGTGGACGTCGCGATTCCCGCCGGCGCCGCGCGCGAGGGCACCATCCAGCCGGACGTGCTGGCGCAGATTCGCAACGCTGACGCGCTGCTGCACGTGACCGCCGCCTTCCCTGGCGCTCCACGTCCGACCAACCCGTGGGGAGACGTGGAGGAGCTCGACCTGGAGTTCACGGTCGCGGACCTGACGGTGGTCGAGAACCGGCTCGAGAAGCTGCGCACGGCCGGTCGCCACGGCTCACCTGCCGAGCGCGAGCAGAACGCCCTGGAGGAGGAGCTCCTTGACCGTATCCAGCCGCACCTGGCCGAGGGCCAGCCACTGCGGTCCTTTGGCCTGACCGATGACGACGAACGGCGCCTCCGCGGCTACCGCTTCCTGACCCAGAAGCCGGTGCTGGTCGTCCTGAACATCGGCGAGGACAGCATCGGCCAGGGGGAGTCTCTGGAGCGCGAGGGCCGCGAGCGCTACGCCCAGCCGCAGTCGGGCGTGGCCGCCCTTGCCGGCAAGATCGAGGCGGAGATCGCCGAGCTGTCGTCCGAGGATGCCGCGCTGTTCATGGAGGACCTCGGCATCGCCGAGGCATCACGCGGCCGCATCATCCGCCTCACCTACGACCTGCTGGGCCTGTTCAGCTTCTTCACCGCCGGTCCCGACGAGTGCCGCGCCTGGACCCTGCGCAAGGGCGACACGGCGGTGGACGCCGCCGGCGCGATTCACTCCGACCTGGCGCGCGGCTTCATCCGCGCGGAGGTGGTGACGTTCGAGGACCTGATGGCTGCCGGCAGCATGGCCGAGGCCCGCAAGCGCGGCGTCCTGCGCTCGGAGGGCAAGAGCTACAGCGTGAAGGACGGCGACGTCATCGAGGTGCTGTTCAACGTGGCGCGCTAGGCGCCGACGTAGCGCTGCCTAGCTCGAGCGATCGAGCTCCACGATCATGCTCCGGAACTCGTCCGACTTGTCGACGAGGTAGGTGTCGTCCGCCTCCATGCCCACGCTCATGCTGGCCGTCAGCTTCTCGTCGCCGATGTAGGTGAAGCCGTGGCTCCGCTCCAGCTCCCGGGCGATGGCCTCGACCAGCGTGTCGTCCTCGAACGTGTCCTTGACCGCGGTGCGGGCCCGGTCGACGAGCTCGGCGAACGCATCGGGGCTGTGCTCCTGCTCGCTGACCAGCAGCGCGTCGCTCATGAGGTCGGTGGCGCCCTCGTGCAGCTCGTAGAAATAGAGGCGGCTCATGAGCCGATGATAGACCGATGAGTGCCGCATCGCCGTCGGAGGCCCTTGACCTCCTGGTGGTGGGCGCCCTGACGGTCGACCACTTTCCCGATGGCTCCGCCGCTCCTGGCGGCACGGTGCTGCACGCGGCGCGCGCCGCGGTCGCCGCTGGGCATCAAGTCGGCGTCGTGACCATGGCCGGCAGTGAGCCCGATGCCTCCGCCGGCCTCGACGAGCTGCGGGCCGTGGCAGCGTGGTCGTCGGTGCAGGCCTTGGCGGCGTCGGTCGCCTTCCGGCACCGGGAGCATGGCGACTCGCGCGACCTCGTCCTGCTCGCCCGCCCGGCCGCGGCCCTTCGCCTGCCGCCAGATACGCCGCCTGCGCGGGCGATCCTCTTCGCGCCGGTCGCCGATGAGCTGGACGCTGCGGTATTCGACAGCGGGCACGCCGAGCGGCGCGGCGCGATCCTCCAGGGCTGGCTGCGCGACCTCCATCCCGGGGTGCCGGTGACGCCGCTGCATCTGCGTGACGTGCCGGACGACGTGCGCCTCGCCCTGGAGCAGGTGGACCTCGTGCTTGCCAGTCGCGATGACCTGCTGGCCATGGCGCCCGAGCCGGCGGCCCAGCTGGCCGCAGTGCGTGCGGTACTCGGGACGAAACCCGTCGTGGTGGTCACGGCCGGCTCAGCGGGCCTCTGGCTATCACATGGCCCTCGGGCGGTGCACGTCTCGGCGCCCCGGGTGGTGACCGGCCGCGCAACGGTCGGGGCGGGCGACATGCTGGCGGCCCTCATGCTCGCGGAGCTTTCCGAGGGTGACCCGCTCGCCGCCGCCGAGCGCGCGATGGAGGCGGTCGCCGATGCGCTGGCGGCCCGGCCGCCGACCGAGACGGCGAGGGCGGCCGGCGTCGATCCGCCACGCCCCGCTGGGTAGCGCGGCGTCAGGCCACGTTCCGAATGCGCGCCGCCCGGCGCTCGGCGGCCGCGGTCCAGCGTCGAAGGCGGCGCACCCGGCGCTCCACGCGCAGCCGGGCGCGGCCGATGGCATCCAGGCTGCCGCCACGTCCCAGGGCCAGGGCCAGGTCGAGCACGCGAGACGCCGCCGCTGCGGCCTCGAGCGCGCCGTGGAGATCGTGACAGTGCCGCTCCCGGATGCGCGCCACCTCGATCCAGGCGCCGGCCGCGTCCACCGAGGCCCGTCGCGTGCCCTGGCGCCATAGCTCCTCCGCCCGCTCGACGTTGCCACCGGCAAGCAGCAGTCGGGAGGCCACCCGCCGCAGCGCATTCGCCTCGGCCGGATCGGCGGCGATGGCTTGCGCCGCCTCAACCAGCTCCAGCGCATCGTCGATGGCGCCGGCCCGCAGCAGGTCGAGGGCCATGCCCCGCGGATCGAGGACCGGCGCCTGGCGCCAGTTCCCGGCACGCAGCGCGAGGATCGTGGCTTCGAGCAGCGCCAGGCTGACGACGTCCTGGAAGTTGTGGTCCAGCACCACCGCCAGGATGTCCGGTGAGCCACCGTTCAGGTAGCCGAAGTAGCGGGCGGGGACCTCGCTGCCGGGGCAGTCGGATGTGCGACGCACGCCGAGGACGCCGGTTTCGACGTCTGCCAGCCGCGCGCCGCCGAGCGGCCGCCGGAAGAGGCGGCGGGCCGTCGGCAACAGGTCGTCATGGGCTGCCGGGATGCGACTCTGTTCACGGAACAGGCCGTGGAAGGTGAGCCGCGCTGCGAGCATTGGCACGTCGAACGAGCGGCCGTTGTACGTCACCAGGCGCTCGGTGGAGGCGAGGTCGCCGAGGAGGGCGCGAAGCAGCGGGCGCTCGTGTGGGTAGTCGGGCAGCAGGAACTGGCGCACGGTCACGGTCGTGCCGTCGATGGTGGCCACCCCGGCCAGGAAGATGACCGTGCCGGCGCCAGTGGAGAGGCCCGTGGTCTCGGTGTCGAAGTAGGCGGTGCGCGCCCCCGCCGTCAGCCAGCGGGCAACCTGCTGGGGCAGCGTCGTCCGGCGCTCGATGACCAGGGCGCGCCCATCCTCGACCACGGCGGTCTGGGCGCCGAACCAGCGGGCCAGCGCCTCGAGCCGGTCATCCGGCGGTGGCGGCCGATGCGGAGCGGGAGCGGGGGTACGGAACGCTGCGACGCGTTCGGCGAGCGAGCGAGTGGGCAACGCGACGGGCTCAGGCATCGAGCGCCTGCAGGATCTCGATGACGACCTGCTTGCCGCGCGTCCCGACCTCGATCGCTGGGCCGACGCAGGCCGGGCAGCCATCGGCGCAGGGGCAGGACTCCACGGCCTCGCGGCTGGCCCGGATCATGTCGGCGGTCAGGTCGAAGAGGCGCTCGGTCAGGCCCACTCCCCCGGGTGTGGCGTCGTACAGGTAGAGAGTCGGCTGACCGGTGAATGGCGCCTGCACCTGGGCCAGCACCCCGAGGTCGCGCGGGTCGCACATCAGGAGCAGCGACGCGGTGGTACGCGCGACGCGCGAAAGGCCGATCAGCGCTCCGTCCAGCGTGTCGCGGTCGTATCGGTTCATCAGCGGCGCCGGCGGCACCAGCCAGGTGGCGGTGGTGTGCATCTCCTGCTCCGGAATCGAGATGGAGCCCCAGCCGACGTTCTCGTGGGTGTGGTACTTGAGCTTCTTGAACATGGTCACCTTCCAGGCGACCATCACCTCGCCGCGCTGCCGCTTGCCGGCGTCGGGCGCATCGGCCTCGTCGAAAACCTCGAGCACCTTGAGCGTGATGCCCAGGTCGGCATCGGTGTAGTAGTCGACGTCGGTCCGCGTGACGAAGGCCTTGCGCTCCTCCCAATCCAGACGATCGACGTGGTACTGGACGCCCTGATGGATGTAGATCGCCTTCTCGTGGACCAAGAGCGGAGCGGCGAAGAGGTCGATCTCCCCGAGCACCCGGTTGCGGTCGCCGGTGGTGTCGACGATGACGACGTTCTCCGGCGCGCCTGAACGCAGGCTGAAGTCGCTGGCCGGGAAGTTGTCGTGGCTCCAGTAGTAGCGATCGTCGTCGGCATGGCGCAGGTAGCCGTCCTCCTGCAGCACGTCCAGCAGCGTCGGCGTCTCGTCGATCCCGAAGCGCTCCGTGGCCGGGACCGGCAGCTCGAAGGTCGCCGCCCGCAGGTGGTTGATCAGCACGTGCAGGTTGTCCGGGTTCACCAGCCCGTGCTCCGGCGAGCTATCGAACAGGTACTCCGGATGCGCGGCCAGGAACTGGTCGATGGGAGCCGATGAGCACACGAGCGCCGACAGGCTGGTCCCGGCCCGCCGGCCGGCACGACCCATCTGCTGCCAGGTGGAGGCGATGGTGCCCGGGTAGCCGATGCTCAGCGAGGCATCCAGGCTGCCGATGTCGATGCCCAGCTCCAGGGCATTGGTGGCAACCACGCCGCGGACGCGACCGTCGCGCAGCCCCGCCTCGATCTCGTGCCGCTCGTTGGGGAGGTAGCCGCCGCGGTACCCCCGGATCGTGTGCGGGTGGCCCGGTGGTGGCTCGAAGGTCTCGCGCAGGTAGCTCGTCAGCACCTCCACCGCCGTCCTGGCTTTGGCGAAGGCGATGGTCTGGACGCCGCTGCCGATCAGCCGCTCTGCCAGCAGCTGCCCGGTGAGCAGTGACGAGCCGCGGATGCCGAGCTCGGAATTCGAGACCGGTGGGTTAACGACGAGGACGTGCTTGCGCCCACGTGGCGCGCCGCTCTCGGCGACCAGGTCGACCGGTGCCTCCAGCAGCCGCTCGGCCAGCTCGCCAGGGTTGGCGATGGTGGCGCTGGCACAGATGAAGATCGGATCGGCGCCGTAGTGACGGCAGATCCGGCGCAGCCGGCGGATGACGTTGGCGACGTGGCTGCCGAACAGGCCACGATAGGTGTGCAGCTCATCGATGACCACGAACCGCAGGTTCTCGAACAGCTTGAACCACTTCGTGTGGTGGGGGAGGATCGCCGAGTGGAGCATGTCCGGGTTGGTGATGGCCACCTGGCCCGCGGCGCGGACCACGCTGCGGATGTTGGCCGGCGTGTCACCGTCGTAGGTGTGGGTCTTGAGCGGGATCCCGGCCAGCTCAGCGAGGGCGCGCAGCTCCACCAGCTGGTCGGCCGCCAAAGCCTTGGTGGGGAAGAGATAGAGCGCGCGGGCCGCCTCGTCACGCGCGATGGCGTCGATGACCGGCAGGTTATAGCAGAGCGTCTTGCCGGAGGCGGTGGGCGTCACCACGCAGACGTTGTGACCGGCACGGACCGATTCGATGGCGCTCGCCTGGTGGGTATACAACGCCTCGACGCCGCGACTGCGGAGGGCAGACACCAGCCGCGAGTCCAGGGACTCGGGCCACGGGGCGTAGCGCGGCGGCTGCGGCTCGAAGACCCGATGCGCGGCGATCAGCCGTTGAATGGCCGGGTCGCCGAGCAGCGCCTCGATCGCATCGTCCACCGAGGACGGCCGGTCCAGGATCACCTTCGCCTCCTGTTTTCGCACAAGCGTTCTATTTCACCGTACCACGCTGTGGATAACGGCCGCCGGAATCGGCTGCACGGTGGATAACCCGGCCGGGTAGACTCACGGCGGATGACCGGGATCGATCTCTCCGCGCACCGCTCGGGCAGCGCCCGGCGCGGACCGCGCTACACCCTGCCCTCGTCGCGCGGCGGGATGGCGTGGCTGGTCGTGCTGCTGGTGATCGGCGCCTTCGTCGCCTTCCAGCTCGGCCGGCAGGTGTACGCCAGCTGGTCCATCAACCAGGAAGCCGCGCGGGTCCAGGCTGAGATCGACTCCATGGCAGCGCAGAACGCGGAACTGAAGCGGGAGCTGGACTACCTGCGCTCCGACGCCTACATCTCGCAGGAGGCGCGGAAGCTGCTCAACCTGGGCCGTCCCAACGAGCGAGTGCTCATCATCCCGCCTGGCAGCGAGGTGCAGCTGGCGCCGTCGAGCAGTGACGCCGGCAAGGCGCCGCCGCCCCTGCTCGAGCAGTGGGTCAGCCTGTTCTTCGGCAGCTGATCGCCATTCCACGCCGACGGTTGTAGGCACGGCGCGCGACATCTCGCGTGTCGCGATTGGCGCCGTGATTGGCCCGACTCGTGCGCTGACAAGCGGGCATGGCGCTGCAGGAGATCCGCATCGGCTGCTCCGGATGGCAGTACCGCCACTGGCGCGGCCGGTTCTATCCGCGCGAGCTGCCGGTCGAGCGCTGGCTCGAACACTATGTCCAGGCGTTCGACACGGTCGAGCTCAACAACAGCTTCTACCACCTCCCGCCAGCGTCGACGTTCGCCGCCTGGTCCCGGCGCGTGCCTCCCGGCTTCCTGTTCGCGGTCAAGGCCAGCCGCCACCTGACCCACCTCAAGCGCCTGCGGGAGCCGCGTGAGCCACTGGACCGACTGTGGGCGGCCGCCTCGAGGCTGGGCGATCACCTGGGTCCGATGCTCTACCAGCTGCCGCCGCGCTGGGATCGAAACGTCGAGCGGCTGCGCGAGTTCGTGGCCGCGCTGCCCCCGGGCCGCCGGCACGCAATCGAGTTCCGCGATGCGAGCTGGTACCACCCGGACGTCTACGAGGTGCTTTCGGCAGCCGACGTGGCGCTGTGCCTGCACGACATGCCGGGCTCGGCCACGAAACCCGAGCCCATTGGTCCCTTCGTCTACGTGCGGTTTCACGGCGCAACCGGCAAGTACCGTGGCGGCTACTCAGGCCAGGCGCTGTCGGCGTGGGCCAGGCGACTGCGTGGGTGGGCCGGGGACGGACGACCCTGCTACGTCTACTTCAACAACGACGTCGGCGGCCACGCCCCGCGCGATGCCGCGCGCCTCCGCCAGATGGTGGGCATCGAGGCCTACGGCAGCCCGGCCGGCAGCGGATAGAGCTCCCCGTCGAGCGGCTGGTCGCCACGAAGCCACGGGTCGTCGTAATCCTCGGGAAACAGATCACCTGGAACCCACCACTTGCGGTCGGCGCTGTCCTCCTCGCCCACTTCCCGGCTCGCCTCGTCCGCGCTCACGTCCATGGCGTATCCCCCAGCTGGTCCAGAATCTGACCGCGCCGATGAGCAGGTCGCATGCCATGCCCTGCTGCGCCGCCACGGGCCGCCGGCAGTTGCCGGTGCCAGGTGCGCTGGGTATCCTCGGGACGTCGCTGGCGGAGTAGCTCAGTGGTAGAGCAGGGGACTCATAAGCCCTTGGTCGGTGGTTCGAATCCGCCCTCCGCTACCAACCCTCGCGCGCTCGCAGTCCTGGCTGACGCTGTCCAGCGCGGAACCGATGCGCTGGCCGTCCCACGTGACGCGCCGCTGGTCCTGGCGGTCTCCGGCGGTCCGGACTCCACCGCGCTGCTGCATGGCGCCCACGCGTTGGTCGCGACCGCAGCGCGTACCTGGCCGCTCACCGTCGCCCACCTCGACCACGGCCTGCGCGCCGACTCGGAAGCCGATGCGTCCCTCGTCGCCACTGCAGCGGAGCAGCTGGGCATCCCGTTTCGCACCGAGCGGGTGGACGTGGCCGCACTCGCGCGGCGCGAGGGACGGTCCGTTGAGGATGCCGGACGCCAGGCTCGCTACCGCTTCCTCGAGCGCCTTGCCGCCGAGCTGGGCCCGGCGGCGCTCATCGTCACGGCCCACACGGCCGACGACGTGGCCGAGACGATCCTGCTGCGCATCGTGCGCGGCAGCGGGCTCCGCGGGCTGCGTGGCATCCCGGCGCGCCGCGGGCGTGTCATCCGACCACTGCTCGGCATGCGCCGGGCCGAGCTGCGTGCGGCACTCGACGCCGCGGGCATCGGCTACCGCGACGATCCGACCAACGCGGACCCCGGAGCCGCCGATCGGAACCGCATCCGGGTCGACGTCCTGCCCGCGCTGGAGCAACTCAATCCGCGGGCCGTGGCTGCGCTGCAGCGCCTGGGCCGCCTGGCGGCCGATGACGACGATGCGCTGGACGCCGTTGCGGCAGCCGAGCTGGCGACACGTCGCAACGGCGACGCGATCGACTGGCACCGTCCTCCGGCGCGCGCGATCGGGCGCCGAGTGATGCGCCTCGCGGCAGGGGAGCCGGCGCCGTCGTCGGAACGGGTGGAGGCGCTGCTGGACGCCGCCGAAGGGTCGCGCGGCGGGCTGACGGTGGAGCTCGGCGCCGGCCGGGAGGCATCGGTCCATGAACGGCTGATCAGGTTCAGGCCGAACGGCCCTTGATCCGGCTGGTGTCTCACGGCGTATGAATGGATAGTCATGCCCGTCTGGCACCGGTCCTGCATCCGGATGAGCCGAAAGGCCCGATTGGTGGGCACTCGGCACCGACCCTATACTTGCCCCACCTGCACTCGTGCAGCCAGGCGAACGGCCGCCAGGCGGACGGTCGCCGATCCCTCACGGAGGCTAGAAGAGACCTAACTTGAGCAGCCGACTCGTTCGCAACAGCGTCCTGCTCGTCGTCCTCGCCGTCTTCGGGCTCGCGCTGCTCTGGACGTACATGCTTGGCGACAACGGGAAACCGCCGTACACCTATTCACAGCTCCTGACCGACGCCAAGGCCGGCCACGTCCAGGAGATCAACATGGACGGCGACCGCCTGACGGTCAAGCTGTCCACCGATCCCGCGAATCCGGTCGTGGCCATCGCGCCGCCGGGCTCGCAGGGCACCGAGATCTACGATCAGATCTGCCAGGCCGCCGGCCTGGATGGCGCCGGCGAGTGCGCGACCGCCATCAAGTTCAACCCCGTCGAGCCAAGTGCCGCCGGTCAGTGGCTGGGGCTGCTGATCACCGCGCTGCTGCCGGTCCTGCTCATCGGCGCCTTCATCTTCTTCATGATGCGGCAGGCGCAGGGCACCAATAACCAGGCCATGAGCTTCGGCAAGAGCCGGGCCCGGATGTTCCTGGGCAACAAGACGGTTGTCACCTTCAACGACGTCGCGGGCGTCGACGAGGCGAAGCAGGAGCTCACCGAGGTGGTCGAGTTCCTCAAGTACCCGGAGAAGTTCAACTCGCTCGGCGCGCGGATCCCGCGCGGCGTGCTGCTGGTCGGCCCGCCGGGCACCGGCAAGACATTGCTGGCTCGGGCCGTGGCCGGTGAGGCGGGTGTGCCCTTCTTCTCGATCTCGGGCTCCGAGTTCGTGGAGATGTTCGTGGGCGTCGGCGCCTCCCGCGTCCGCGACCTGTTCGAGCAGGCCAAGCGCAACTCGCCGTGCATCGTGTTCGTGGACGAGATCGACGCGGTCGGGCGCCAGCGTGGCGCCGGGCTCGGCGGCTCGCACGACGAGCGCGAGCAGACCCTGAACCAGATCCTGGTCGAGATGGATGGTTTCGACACGAACACCAACGTGATCGTCGTGGCCGCCACCAACCGGCCCGATGTCCTTGATCCCGCCCTCCTGCGCCCGGGCCGCTTCGACCGCCAGGTCGTGCTGGACCGGCCGGACATCAAGGGGCGCAAGGAGATCCTGAACGTCCACATCAAGGGCAAGCCCCTGGACAAGACGGTGGACATCGAGGCGCTCGC
>DASSNX010000012.1:0-10308 GCA_035701185.1 Candidatus Limnocylindria bacterium | reverse complement strand
GCGTTGGCGAGGCCGATGCGGCCCTTGTCGCGGGTGAAGCGCGAGCGGTAGACCGGATTGGAGACGCGGGCGTTGACCGTGGTGGCGTCGAACGGCTTGGCCGAGCGGGGCGAGGTGTAGCGGCCGCGCTCCTTGATCGCGACGGCGAGGTCGCCGGCAGTCATCGGCCCGCGTTCGTTGATCACGGCGATGATCTCCTCGTGCAGTGGCACGCGGCCGGCGGCCGCGGACGTGGAGCGCCGGGTGTCGGCAGCTGCCTTCGGCGGGCGGCCGCGTCGCTTGGGCGTGGCCGTCTCGGCGTTCTTCGGCGCCACGGTCGCCTCGACGGGCAGTGCAGGCGCCGGGGCAGCCAGCGCATCCAGTCGTTGGGCCAGCTCGTCGACGCGTGCGCTGAGCGCCGCCAGCTGTGCCGAGTCGGCCCCGCCGCCGGCCGCCGGTGCCGGCTGCCCGGCCCGCGCGGCGTCCAGGCGCTCCTCGACCCAGCGGGTGACGAGTTCGCCGGGGCGCAGGCCCTCCTCGCCGGCCAGGAGCTTCAGCGCCGCCAGCCGCCGCGGATCGAGGCGGATCGACATGCCACCCTCGTCGCGCGTGCGCGGCGCGTACGAGCCGCCGCGGTCGCCGGGCCGGTCAAAGCTGCGGCCGCCGCCGCGTGGGGCGTAGCTGCTGCGCGGGCTGCCGCCGAAGCTTTCGGCGGAGCGCGGCGGACGGTCGGATCGGCCCCCGCCGGTTCGTCCCCCCGGCGGTCTTCCGCCTCCGGACCTGCGGTCTCCGCGTCGGTCGTATGTCATGGGCCGGAACAATAGCCGCTAAATACAAAACGCGCCACAGGAAGCCTTGGTCAAAAACCGGAGCTGCCGCCCCCGCCACCGCCACCACCGCCACCGCCGAACCCGCCGCTGGACCCGCTGGAGCTCGACGGCGGTGACGAGCCCATGCTGCCCAGGGCGCTGAACATGCCGCCCACGTCCGGCGTGCCACCGCCGGAGAACAGGCCGCTGAAGCCTCCACCCCCGGAGCCGATGGAGCCACCCGAGAACGACGAGCCGGAGCTCGAGCCCATCCAGACCGGGTAGTAGCTTGAGGTGGTCGTCCCTTCCCGCAGGTCGGCCAGCGAGCGCTCCAGGACGGCCGCGATCTCCCGGTGCAGCCCCAGCGCTATGCCCCAGACCACCGCCTTGTCGGGTGTATCGGCCAGGATGCGGACTTCCTCGTTCTGCACGACCTGGTTCATGTCGCGGGCCTGCTGCAGCGTCTTCTCCAGCGTCCGCCGATACGCCTTCAGCATGGCGTCGACGTACGCCCCGTTCTTGGTCCGCTGCGACATCGCGCGGCCAAAGGCCACGGTCACCAGCCCGCCCACGCCGAGGGCGGCGCCCAGCAGGGTGAGGCCCGACATCGGGATGCTGTAGCCCAGCCAGATCAGGCCGCTGCCGGCCAGGAACTCCACGATCCCGATGACGGTCCAGCGCGTGATCATGGGCGACGGGCGCTGCGTCAGCCAGCCGAGCCGCACCGCCTCCTCCTCGAGCAGCTCCTTGAGCGAGCCCAGGCGATCGTTCAGGTTCCACAGCGAGCGGCGGGTCACCACGTTGTCGCTGCCCGCCGAGCGGCGGATGGTCTCGTACGCCTCGGCCTCCGGGGCGGGGAGCTCGTCGCGATCGTGCGGGAGCGGCAGCACGTCGATGGCGGGGTCGATCAGCGGGTTGGCGTCGTCATCGCTCTTCACCTTCCGCACCTGGTCGAGGTTGCGGAAGCTGATGTAGCCGGTCCCGGCCAGCTCGACGAGCGTGGTGTTGATGCTGTCCTGGGTGGCGCGCCCCTCGCGGAGCACCGTGGCGAGCGGCGGGGTCATGCCGGCGGGCGGGCCCGCCATCAGGATCGAGGGCGAGTCGATCAGCTCCGGATCGTCGCCATGCCGCCGCCAGGCGGCGTAGCTGAAGCCCACCGTCAGCAGCAGGGCCAGGATGCCGCCGGGCAGGCCGATGGCGGCGTTGAGCGTGCGGAACGTCTCGAGCCGGCGGGTGGCATCCGGGGTGATGGCGGCATCGACCTCGTCGACCGCGGCAATCAGCCCCTGCCCCGCATCGCCGGCGCGGATGGCCGGAATGATCAGGCCTTCCCGGAGGTGCCGCTGTGGGTCCTCGGAGAGGTAGGCGGCCTTGAAGCCGCTGCCGGCGTAGGTGCTCACCTGGCCGTGCTGGAAGGTGGAGTCCTCGAAGCTCAGCAGGATGACGAAGCCGTCGTCGAAGCCGCGCCGGCCGACGCCCCACTCGTCCATGAGCCGCCGCGCATCGGTTAGGTTGCTGTCGCCGGTGACGTCCGGCGCGATGCGGACGTAGATCGCCATCTGCGCGCCGGACCGGTCCTCGATGGCGTGGATCCGCGACTCGAGCTGCGCCTCGGCATCGGCGCTGATCGCCTCCGCCGGGTCATAGACGCGCACCCCGTTGACCGGCGCCGGGAAGGTGTGTGCGCTGCCACCGAAGGCGTTGACGACCCAGGGCACCACCAGCTGGCCCGCCAGCAGCAGCCCGACCACGAAGAACGGCCAATTGGAGAGCCGGAAGATGCTTCGCAGCATGGCCGCAGCATAGCCCGCCGCGCATCGCCGGCCACCCGAAGTGGCACGCGACGTGCGTCCGTGTCAGGCTCTTGGGGGATCAACCCAGCGATCGGCGAGGTGTTCCGGCTGCCTTTGGCGGCCGGCATTCATTTCCAGATCTTCGTTTTGGCCGCGCGCGCGGCCAGGCCTCGCCGGCCAACCTGCATGGAGCTTTCATCGTGCATCGACGCGTGGCGGCGCAGCGCGCCGCGATCGCCGCCGTAGCCGGCCTTGTCCTGCTGGCCGACCTCGTCGCGGCGGCAACCACCATCACGCCGGCCGCGGGGCCGGAACTCAACCGGGAGCTGACGCCACTGCCAGACCGCGCTCCAGCGGCCGGCATCGTGCGCCAGGCACCCCGCCATGCGACGCCCGCCCGCACGGCGCAACCCCGGCACCGAACGCACCGAACGGCCAGGCCGCGGCACCGCCATCGGCACCGAGAGCAGGCGGTCCTGGCCTCGCGCGCCGTAAGCGGCAGGGCCAGCCATTACGGCGGGACCGCCGGGTTCATCGGCCGGGCCGTCGTCGCCCTGCCGGGCCCGCTGGGAGGCCGTTACACCGGGGAGGTCGTCGGCCGGGTCACCATCTGCGCAGACCGCTGCGTCGCGCTGCCGGTCGTTGACTGGTGCGACTGCTACTGGGGCAGCGCCGATCAGCGCGTGGCAGACCTCTCCGACCAGGCCTGGGCGCTGGTGACCGACCAGCCGCTGTCCGCGGGCCTGGTCGAAATTCGGGTCCTGCTCAGCGACAGCTGACGATCACCGAGGCCGGCGGCTGCGGCAGGCCCGGGATCCGGCCCGAGAACGTGGCGGTCTGGCCGCCGTCGATCTGCCCGGTCACCAGGCCGGCGCTCTGGAGCGGCCGATGCTCGGCGTCCTGGGCGTCCAGCCGGCACGATGGCGTGCCGCGGTTGGTGCCCTCGTTCGTCACCTGCACGGTCACCGACACGGCATCACCCGCGACCGGCGTGAAGCCCATCACCGAAGCCTGGTACGGGCCCACGCCGCGCATCGCCAGGCTGGCCCAGATGGCCAGGCCCACCACGCCGGTGATGATGGCCACCGCCATGGTGCCGTGGTACTGGCTGGCCGATGGCGTGGCCATCCCGGCCCGATTGCAGACGTCGCAGATCGACTGGTCGGGCCCGATCTCGCGGCCGCACTTGTAGCAGTGCCGCGGCGACCGCGGATCCGTGGCGGAGGCGGTGCTGCTCATCAGCCTGCAGGCGCCAGCCGCTCGCCGCCAGGAATCGGCACCGGCAGCCAGTTCTCCTGCGGCGCCAGCGGGCAGCTCCAGCGTGGGTCGTACACGCAGGAGGGGTGGTAGGCGTAGTTGAAATCGAGCACGAGCTCGTCGCCGCTCGATCCCAGGTCGGCGCCCTTGGCCGAGTCCCACAGGTAGCGGCCGCCGCCGTAGGTCTCGGCGCCCGAGGTCCCATCGCGGAACGGGATGAAGATGCCGCCCGAGTACTCGTTCAACCAGTAGACCGCCAGCCGCACCTCGGTCCCATCGACCGCAAAGGCCACGGAGCCGATACGGTCGAAGGGCATGGCCGCGCCCTCGCCGGAGCGGGGCACGTCGGGTGGCGGGGCGTCAGGATCCGGTTCCAGGCGAGCGGTGAAGCGCAACGCCGGATCGTGGCGCCAGTACGCCAGCCCCGGGAAGTCGCGGCGCGCCGGCTCGGGCACCGGCGAGGAGGGGTGCTCGGCGAAGAGGCGGTCCTTGCCGGCCCGGAACGTCACCAGGCGGAGCTGCGCGGCGCGTCGGTCGGCGCGCATCGTGGCGTACAGGCTCGCGACCTGGCGCCGCCAATCGGCGAGGTCGAGGTGTTCGGACATGGGTGCGAAAAGGATACGGGCGGGACGCATCTCGCGCCCCGCCCGCATCGGCTTCGTGGAGGGTTGAGCCCTAGATCAGGCCATTCGAATCCAGAAAGTCGCGCGCCACGTCGGCAATGTCCTTCTGGTTCACGTTGATCTCGACGCCCAGCTGGGTGAGCGCATCGGTGGTCAGCGCCTCGTTGATGGCGTCGATCGTGTCGGACAGGTCCGTCCCGCCGGCATCGGCCAGCTCCTTCGTCGCGACGCCCACGATGTTCTGCGCCGGCTGGAGATGCTGATCGTCCTCCAGCAGGGTCAGGTTGGACGAGACGATGTCCGGCTGCGTGGTGCAGACCTGCGCCACGTCGATGACCTTGTTGTTGAGCGCCGTGATGATGTCCGGGCCGCAGGGCGGCTCCGTCTCGACGTCCAGCTTGTCCAGGTCGATGCCGTACTTGTCCTTCAGCCCAGGCCCGCAGACGGGGTTGTCCGGGCAGCCCTCGGCCACGCCCCAGACCAGCTGGTCGGCGACCTTGGCGATGTCGGACATCGTGGCCAGGTTGAACTGCTGCGCGGTCTCCGCGCGGACGGCGAAGCCATCGGCATCGGTGCCCGGCGAGAAGCCGAACTCCACCCAGCCCTTGTCCTTCAGCGGCTGCTGCAGGTTGTCCCACGCCTGCTGGGCGTCGGAAGGAAGATCGGCCGACTGGTTCAGCTGCGCCGCCAGGCCGCCGAGGTATTCGGGGATCAGGTTGACGTCGCCGCTCTCCATGGCCTGGTGCACCGCGGGGCGCTCGCCGATCTCCAGGTGGCGCTCGACGGTGAAGCCCTTGGCCTCCAGCGCCTGTGCGTACATCTCGCCGACCACGGCGGCCTCGTAGAAGCCGGCCGAGCCCACCTTGACGGTTGGCTTGGCGGCCGCCGGGCTGCCGCTGGCAGCGCCGCCGGTCGATCCGGCCGGGCTCCCGCTCCCACCCGGCGAGCAGGCACTCATGACGAGCGCCAGCATCGCCGCCCCGAGAGCGAGCGTGCGGGTCTTCCGCATTGGGTCCTCCTTAGGCTCCGGTGTGAAAAGGCGCGCCGGAAATGGCGCGAACGGCCAGTCTACCAGCGCGCCGGTGACAGTCAGATGTACGCGGCTGGGCACGCCGCGCATCAGTTTCAGCCGGGCACACCTGCCGGTTCGGCGCTGAACGGACCGCCCGCAGCAGCCTCGCTGGCGCGCAGTCCGGGCGAGGTGGCGCGCCGTTCGAGCCAGGCGAACAGCGCCTCGGTCGCCAGGGCCATCACCACCACCAGCACGGCGGCCGCGAAGACGCGGACCGTGTCGTTCAGGTTCAGCCCGGCGATGATGTCGTCGCCCAGCGTGTCGGCGCCGATCAGGCTCATCAGCGGAGTGGTGGCCATGATTGCCACGGCCGATGAGCGGATGCCGGCCATGATGACCGGCAGCGCCACCGGCACCTCCACCCGCCACAGCAGCTGGCCCTCGGTCATGCCCACCCCGCGACCGGCCTCCTGCAGGTCCGGGTCCACCTCCCGCAGCCCGGCGAAGGTATTGGTGACGATGGGCGGGATGCCCAGCAGCGCCAGGGCGATGACCGACGGCATCAGGCCGTGGCCGGCACGCGCGAAGAGGGCGGTGGTGATGGGGTAGGCAATCCCCATCCAGCCCAGCGATGGCACGGCACGCCCGATGTTCGCGACCGAGATCACCGCCTGGGCGCCGCGTCCGGTATGGCCGATGTAGAGGCCGATGGGCATGGCGATCACCAGCGCCACGGCCAGCGACAGCGCGGCGAGCAGCAGCGTGCCGCCGATCTCGCCGCCCAGCGTCTGGCGGCCGGTCCACTGGTGGGGATCGACGTACCAGGCCAGGACCTCGCCCAGGAACTCCATCGGCTCAGGCCGCCCGCGCCTGCGACCACGGCGTCAGCCGTCGCTGGAGGAGTGCCAGCCCCCAGTCCAGCAGCGCCGAGATGGCGACCACCAGCACCACTCCGCTGAGGGTGGCGGTCGGGAACTGGCGCAGGATGCCGAGGTTGACGATCACGTAGCCCAGCCCGCCACTGCCGATCAGCGCGGCGATCGTGACCAGGCCCATGGTCGTGACGGTCGCGATCCGGACGCCGGCGATGATGATGGGCGTGGCGATCGGCAGCTCCACCCGCCACAGCCGCTGGGCGTTGGTATAGCCCATCCCGTCGGCCGCCTCCAGGACGTCGGCGGGCACCGCCCGGAAGCCGGCGATCATGTTGCGCACCAGCATCACCAACGTGTAGCTGACCAGCACGATCTCGGCGGTCCACAGGGTGAGGTGGGTGATGGGGATCAGCAGCACGAAGGCCGCGATGCTCGGGATCGCGTACAGGGTGCCGGCGATGCCCAGGATCGGGCCGCCGAGGCGGGGGTAGCGGCGCACCAGCAGCGCCAGGGCGAAGCTGACGATGAAGCCGATGACGATGGCGATGACCGTGATGTAGAGCTGCTCGCCCACGCGGCGGGCCAGCTGGTCGGCGTTGTCGACCAGCCAGTCGAGGCGGATGAAGGGCTGTCCCGGCCTCACGGCTGCTGCCTGCGCGAGGCCGATGGCGCCGCGCCATCTCCGCCGCGCAGCGCCTCCGACAGGTCATCGACGCTGACCACGCCGAGCACCCGCTCGCGCTCGTCCACGACGACCCCCAGCTGCACGCTGGAGAGCAGCATGGTCGAGAGGGCGTCGCGCAGGGTCGTCTCCGGCTGGACCGTTGGCGCGCCGGGCGTCGCCGACTCCGGATCGATGGGTCCGTCGCCCTCCAGGTCGTGCTCGTCGATCCAGCCCAAGGGGCGTTCGGCCTCGTCCACCAGCAGGGCGTAGTCGCTGGCGTTCTCGCTGAGCCGGCGCCGCGTGGCCGCGCGACCATCGCCCGGCCGCACGATCACCGGCTGGCTCAGTGGCAGGTCGCGGACACGCCCCAGCGAGAGGCGTTTCAGGCCGCGATCGGCTCCCACGAAGCGCTCGACGAACTCGCTGGCCGGGCTCGCCAGGATCGCGTCCGGCGTGTCGTACTGGGCCAGCACGCCGCCGCGCTGCAGGATGGCGATGCGGTCGGCCATCTTGATGGCCTCGTCCACGTCGTGGGTCACGAAGACCACCGTCTTGCGGACCTTATCCTGCAGGCGCAGGAACTCGTTCTGCAGCCGCTCGCGGCGAATCGGGTCGACCGCGCCGAACGGCTCGTCCATCAGCATCACCGGCGGATCGGCGGCCAGCGCCCGCGCCACGCCCACCCGCTGGCGCTCGCCGCCGGACAGGGCCGCCGGATAACGGCCCGCATAGCTGCCGGGATCCAGTCCCACCAGCTCGAGCAGCTCCGCGATCCGCTCGTTCACGCGGTTCGCCGGCCAGCGCAGCAGCCGCGGCACGATGGCCACGTTGTCCGCCACCGTCATGTGCGGGAAGAGGCCGACCTGCTGGATCACGTAGCCGATCCGACGCCGCAGCTCGACCGGTGACAGCGCGCCGACGTCCTCGCCGGCGATCGTGATCCGGCCGGAGGTCGGCTCGATCAGCCGGTTGATCATCTTCATGGTCGTCGTCTTGCCGCAGCCCGACGGGCCGACCAGGACGCAGATCTCGCCGGCGCCGATGGTCAGCGACAGGTCGTCCACCGCGGGCGGCGCGTCGCCGCGGCCGTAGCGCTTGGTCACGTGCTCCAGCGCCACCACCGCCCCGGTGGTCGGTGGGCTCGGTGCCTGCGCCGCGGGCTGAGCGTCGGCTCCTGCGTTCGTCACCCGCGAATGATACGGACGCGGCCGCCCGGAACCTCAGCGGGCGGTCGGCGCGTCGACCAGCTGCCAGATGCGCAGTGCCGGGTTCTCGTAGACCTCGTGCAGCTGCCGGCCCTCGCGGAACTCGGTCGGCGTATCACAGCGGTCCGGGCGCCCCTGGTCGATGAGATACGTCGCCCCCAGCTGCCGCATCACCCTCGCTGTGGTGCCGAGGTCGCCGGAGCAGTAGATCCGGCGCACCTGTTCGACCCGCTGATCGGGGTCGAAGCCCAGGTTGGCGACGTAGGGCGGGTAGGTGATGAGGCGGAGGCGGCCGGCCGGGTCGGTCGGCGAGTTCAGCCAGCCATCGGTGGCGAAGACGGCCTTCGGCGGCGTGTTGGCCGCGATCCAGTCGGCGGCGGCAATCCCGTTCCAGTCGAGCACCTGCTCGCGGTTGAATGCCGTCCAACCGGCGACGAGCAGCGGCGACGGCACGGCCAGCAGCAGGACGCCGGCGATCGCCAGGCGCGGCCAGCGGCGCACCAGCCAGGCGGCCAGCAGCGCAACCGCGATCCACATGGCCTGGAAGAACTTGTTCATGTCGAAGCCCACGTCGCTGACCTGCATGACATTGGGCACCAGGAAGAGCGCCACCGCCCAGGCCGCCAGGAAGCGTCGCGGCGCCGGAGCGGCCACGACCGCGGCGGCCCCGATCAGGACCAGCCCGGCAACGCCCGGCAGCGACGCGTTGGAGCTGATGAGGAGCAGCACCCCGGCCAGGGCGAGCCCGGCGGCCGCGAGCCCGCGGCTTCGCCGCAGCGGCGCGAGGAGCGCGCCCGCGGCCAGCACCAGCGGCACGCCCAGGTTGGTGAGGTAGAAGAAGATCACCGCCACCGGCCCGTCCTCGCGCGGCGCCGACTCCCAGCCGAAGTCAAGCTTCAGCGCCCCCGAGCCGCTGGCGTTGAGCAGCGGCGCCACGACGAAGGGCAGGGCGAGCAGGTACGGGGCGAGCAGCAGCAGCGCGTTGCGGGGCGCCTCCCTGTCCAGGAGCCGCCCGCCGAGGACCACGTACAGCAGCGCCAGCAGCCCGAAGGCCGGGAAGAAGAAGAAGTGGAACGGCGCCAGCAGCGCCCCCAACAGGCCGGCGATGGCGATCAGCCATCGCCGATCGCGCCAGCCGCGTGCTCGCTGCCGCGCGGTCGGCAGGCCGGTGACCAGCAGCAGCACCGCCCCGACCAGGATGGGCAGGCCCACCGTCGTCGCCCGGTGGACGAGGAGACCCGTGCCCATTACCGACGGAATGCGGAAGTACGGCCACATTGGCGCCGCGTGGCCGGCGGCGTCGTACCACGAGTTGTCGTACGAGTTGTGCGTGATGAGCGTGATCGGGTCGCCGACGCCGGTGGCCACATCGGCCACGAAGCGGATCCAGCCGAGCCCGCCGCCGAAGATCACGAGCAGCACCGCCACGATCGCCGCTCGTCGCGCGCCAGGTCCGGGGAGCAGCGTCCGCGCCAGCCCGTGGACGAGCAGCGCCAGCGCGCCGGTCAGGATCGCGGACGAGATGACGAAGGCCGGGATGGCGAACATGCCCGCCGCCTTGGCGGCGATGGCCGCGTGGAAGTCGCTGAACCAGTGGTAGACCAGCGGCGCGCCGGCGAAGTACGGCACCTGCGGCGGGAAGTTGCCGGCGTTCAGCGATTGCGCGATCGACAGGTGCACGCCCAGGTCACTCCAGTTCGAGCCGCCGGCCGTGACCCCGTCCGGCGTGGCGTGCCAGAGGCCGCTGTCCAGCACCAGGCCGACGAAGGCCGCCGCAACGGCCGCCACGGCTACCGGCACGGCATTGCGCCGCAGTGCCTGCCAGGCGGAGCGAGCCTCGACGGCGAAGCGTCCAGCGCCGGATCGCCACGCGACGGCGAGCAGCGGCACCACGAGCAGGGCGGTGACCGCGAAGACTGAGGCGCGGTCGTACCCACCGAGCAGCAGCGAGAGCCAGTAGACGGCGTGTGCCGAGATCGCGACCGACAGGACGATCGCCAATCCCAGCCGCCCGGTGGCGGAGATCCGCGGACGCAGCCACGCGACCAGCACCCAGCCCGGGACGAGGAAGAGGAACGGCCAGACGGCAAT
>DASSNX010000011.1:0-26533 GCA_035701185.1 Candidatus Limnocylindria bacterium | reverse complement strand
GCGATCAGCTCGGCGAGCAGGCGCTGCGTCTGCACGTCGTCTTCGATCACGAAGGCGCGTGGCCGGTGTTCCTGGCCGCTCCCGGAAACGGTCATAGGTTGTTGCCCCCAGCTGCGTCCGGCCGTTGACTGGAGTGCACGTGGCGTGCCACCACCTCGCGCGCGCGGCTGCCAACCTCACCGGAACCGCATCCAGACGGCTCCCCGACGGCGGAATCCGTGTCATGACCGACAGATTTTGCTCGGTCGGTGACCAAGCGGGCGAGCCGGGCCATGCGACCAGGGAGCGCGCGGCGCCATGCTCTAGACTCGAGGACCATGTCCCTGATCGAGGCACGCGCCCTCACCAAGCGGTACGGCGCGCATGTCACCGCCCTGGACGCGCTGACCCTGGACGTGGAGCCGGGGATCATCGGCCTCGTCGGCGCCAACGGGGCCGGCAAGAGCACCTTCCTGAAGATCCTGCTGGGCCTGCTGGACCCGACCAGTGGCTCGGCCTCGGTCCTGGGCCTGGACGTCACCCGCGACGGGCCGCAGATCCGGCAGTTCGTCGGCTACCTGCCCGAGCACGACAGCCTGCCGCCCGACCTGTCGGCCACCGATTTCGTGACCCACATGGGGCGCATGGCCGGCCTGCCAGCCGCCGCCTCGCGGGAGCGCACCGCCGAGGTCCTGCGGCACGTGGGCCTCTACGAGGAGCGCTACCGGCCCATCGGCGGCTACTCGACCGGCATGAAGCAGCGGGTCAAGCTGGCCCAGGCGCTCGTCCACGACCCGAAGCTGCTCCTCCTCGACGAGCCGACCAACGGCCTGGATCCGGCGGGGCGCGACGAGATGCTGGACCTCGTCAAGCGCACCGGCACGGAGTTCGGCATCACCACCGTGGTCGCCTCCCACCTGCTCGGCGAGATCGAGCGGGTCTGCACCTTCCTGCTCGCCATCGACGGCGGCAAGCTGCTGCGCGCGGCACCGATCGCGAGCTTCACCGAACGGACCGGCACGCTGGGCGTCGAGGTCGAGGAGGGTGGCGAGGCCCTGGCGGCGCGCCTGTCGGAACGCGGCCTGGCGGCCCGGTTCGACGGCCACACCGTGCTGGTCGACGTGGCCGATGAACGGCCGTACGACATCGTGCGGGACACCGTCGTGGACATGGGCCTGGCGCTGATCCGGATGGAGCACCGCCGGCATCGGCTGGAAGACCTCTTCCGCCAGGCAGAAGACGGCGCCGATGACGCAGCCTGAGCCCGCCGTCGGCACGCGCCAGAGCGCCACCGGCGCGATCTACGACCTCGGCTATCGAGGCTACGACGGCCCGCGCCTGGGCCGCGGCGCGGCCGTGGCCACGCTCTTCTGGTGGAGCCTGCGCGCCGCGTACGGACTCAAGCGCAGTGGACGCGCCAAGATCGTGCCGTGGGGCATCGCCGCGCTGCTCCTGGCGCCGGCGGGCGTCTCCGTGGCGGTGGCGGCCCTGGCGCCGCAGGCCCCGTCCCCGTTCAGCTACGACAACTTCCTGTGGAACACGCAGATCCTGC
Organism: Candidatus Limnocylindria bacterium; assembly: GCA_035701185.1. Classification (GTDB taxonomy): domain Bacteria; phylum Chloroflexota; class Limnocylindria; order QHBO01; family QHBO01; genus DASSCW01. The sequence goes on along the minus strand of DASSNX010000011.1, from coordinate 25,002 downwards.
TGGCCATCTTCGTGGCCGCCCAGGCTCCCGAGCTCGTCAGCTCCGACCAGCGCAACCGGGTGCTGTCGCTGTACTTCTCGCACGCGCTGCAGCGCAGCGACTACGCGCTCGCCAAGCTCGGGGCGCTGACCGCGGCGGTGTTCGGACTGGCGCTCGCGCCCATGCTGGTCCTCTTCATCGGCCGCATCCTGCTGGCCGCGGACGTGGTGCAGGCCTTCGGCGACGAGATCGACCGGCTGCCGGAGGTGCTGCTGACGCCGCTGATCTACGCCGTGCCGCTGGCCGCGCTGTCGCTGGCGATCGCCGCCTACACGCCACGACGGGCGTATGCCACCGGCGCGATCATCGCCGTCTTCATCGTCGGGGCCGCGATCGCCGGGATCATGGGCAACTCGCTGCGCGCCGGCCCGCTGCGCGAGGCGAGCCAGCTCATCAATCCCATGGTCCCGTTGGACGGGACGCGAACGCTCCTCTTCGGCGGCTCGATCCCGGAGTCACCGGTCGAGGGGATAGGCTATCCCCTCGCCGCCTTCGGGCTCGAGTGGCTGGCCATCGCCGTCGTTGGGGCCGGGGTGGTGTGGTGGCGCTACCGCCGGGTGGCCGCGTGACCGATCCCAGCGTGGCCGCCGCCGAGTCGACGGTGGTCGTCGCCAACGCCTCGCGCTGGTACGGCAACGTGGTAGCCGTCAACGACGTGAGCTTCAGCCTGGAGGGCGGCGTCACCGGCCTGCTGGGGCCCAACGGGGCGGGCAAGTCCACGATCCTGCACATGATCGGCGGCTTCCTGGCGCCCTCGGCCGGCAGCGTGACCGTCGCCGGCCGGCCGACCCGCGACCACCCCGAGCTCTACCGCCAGATCGGCCTCGTCCCTGAGCACGAGGCGGTCTACCCGTTCCTCACCGGCCGCCAGTTCGTCATCGCCAACGCCCGGCTGCAGGGGATGGATGGCCAGGAAGCGGCACGGGCTGCCGAGCGGGCGATCGGCGAGGTGGACCTGGCGTCGGCGCAGGACCGCGCCATCGGCACCTATTCCAAGGGGATGCGGCAGCGGATCAAGGTCGCCTCGGCGCTGGTCCACGACCCCGGCGTGCTGCTGCTGGACGAGCCCTTCAACGGCATGGATCCCCGGCAGCGGCTGCACATGATGGGGCTGCTGCGGCGGATGGCGGCGGCCGGGCGCGTGATCCTCTTCTCCAGCCACATCCTCGAGGAGGTGGAGCGCCTGGCGGAGCGGGTGCTGGTCATCGTGGCCGGCCGCCTGGCCGCCTCAGGCGACTTCCGTGAGATCCGCCGCCTGATGACCGACCGGCCGCACACGTTCACCATCCGCTCGTCCGACGATCGGGTCCTCGCCGCGGCCCTGATGGAGCAGCCGATGATCGCCGGCGTCTCCCTGGACGACGGGCTGCTGACCGTCCGCACCGCCGATTTCGGCGCCTTCAGCCGGGCGGTGGCCGGTGTAGCCCGCGACGCGGGCATCCGCCTGCACGAGCTGCTGCCCACCGACGAGTCGCTCGAGTCGGTGTTCAGCTACCTGGTGCGCCGATGAACGGTGTCATCGCCCGCATCACCCTGCGCCAGCTGCTCAGCCGCCGCCGGACGCTGCTCCTCCTCCTGCTCGCCGGGCTGATGCTGCTGGTGGCGCTCGGCCTGCGGATCGGCGCCGAGCCGGTCAACCGCCCGCACGCCGCCGCGCGGCTGCTGGAGGTCTTCGGGACCGCCACGCTGATGCCACTCGTCGCGCTGCTGTTCGGCACCGCCACGCTGGGCGCCGAGCTGGAGGAGGGGACGGCCATCTACCTGCTGGCCAAGCCGGTCCCCCGCTGGCAGACCCTGCTCACCAAGCTGGTGGTGGCGGCCGCCTGCTCGATCGCGCTGACCTCGATCCCGGTGCTGCTGGCCGGGCTGATTGCCGGGGCCGGCATCGGCCTGGCGGTCGCCTTTGCGCTGGCTACCGCGGTCGGCTCGCTCGTCTACTGTGCGATCTTCGTGGCGCTCAGCCTGATCACCGGGCGGGCGCTGGTCTTCGGGCTCGGCTACGTGCTCATCTGGGAGGGGGTGCTGGCCGGCCTCTTCGCCGGCACGCAGACGTTCAGCGTGCGGCAGCACACCCTGGCCCTGGCCGACGCGCTGAGCGACGTGCCGAGCACCGTCTTCTCGGCACCGCTGCCCCTCGGGACGGCGCTGGTGGTGGGCGGCGCGGTGCTGGTGCTGGCCACGGTCATCGGCATCCGACGGCTGGCGCGGATCGAGATCGCCGGCGAGTCGACCTAGGCATGGAGCCGATGGATCCCAACGAGCCGATGCCGCCCTGGCGCCACCCGTTCGCGGGGCGCGTGGAGGAGCAGCTGATCGACAGCCAGGCGCTGACCGGCAACCCGCTGGGCGACCCGCATCGGCGTCCGCTGCTCGTCCAGCTGCCGCCAACCTACGACGCCGAGCCGGAGCGCCGCTTCCCGACGATCTATGTCCTCCAGGGGTTCGGCAACCACGTCGACACCTGGCGCAATCGGCGGGCCTGGCAGCGCAATCCGCCCGAGGAGCTCGACGCGCGCTTTGCCGCCGGCGACGTGCCGCCGGCGGTGGTCGTCTACGTCGATGCCTGGACCGCGCTGGGCGGCTCCCAGTTCGTGGACTCGCCGGGCACCGGCCGTTACGCGACCTACCTCTGCGATGAGGTGGTGCCCCTCGTGGACGCCTCGTACCGCACCCTGGCCGATGCACGCCACCGCGGCCTGGCGGGCCACTCCAGTGGCGGCTACGGCGCGGCCGTCAACGCCATGCGCCGGCCGGACCTGTTCGGCGGCTTTGCCTCGCACGCCGGAGATGGCCTCTTCGAGCTGTCCTACCTCGCCTCGTTCGCACCGGCGGTCAAGGCGCTGCGCGACCACTACGACGGTAGCTTCGACGCGTTCTGGACCGATTTCCGGGCGCGGCCCGGCCGCGGGCGACCCACCGACGGGACCCTCATCGAGGTCTACGCCATGGCCGCCTGCTACTCCGCCGATCCCGACGGCACCATCCGCTTCCCGTTCGACCTGGAGACCGGCGAGCTGCAGCCGGCGACGTGGGAGCGGTGGCTCGCGAACGATCCGGTACGCATGGCAGCCCGCCCCGAATACGCGGAGGCGCTGCGTGGGATGCGGGGCATCTGGCTCGACGCCGGCCGCGGCGACGAGTTCAACCTGGATCTGGCCACCGCCGCGCTGCACCGGGCCCTCCGCGGGGCCGGCGTGGCCGAGGACGCCGTCCAGTTCGAGCTCTTCGAGGGCGGCCACAACGGCATCGCGTGGCGCTATCCGCTGGCCCTGGCCTGGCTGATTGAGAGGCTGAGCTAGGCGGCGACGACCACGGTGTCGGGCCGGCCAAGCAGGAAGCCCTGCCCGAGGTCGACGCCCAGGCGCATGAGGGCGGCGCGCTCCGGCTCGGTCTCGATGCCCTCGGCGATCAGCTCACAGCCCGACGCGGCGGCGAAGTGGACCATGCCGGCCACCAGCGCCTCGCGCGCCGGGTCGCGGTGGACGTTGCGCACCAGCTGCATGTCGAGCTTGACGATCGCCGGTCGCAGCTCGGCGATGTGCCGCAGCGAGGCAAAGCCAGCGCCGGCGTCGTCGACCGCGATGCGCGCCTGCGGCAGGTGCCGGCGCAGAAGCCTCCGCGCCGCGCCGTAGTCCTCGATCGCCATTCGCTCCGTGATCTCCACCACCAGCGGACGCTGGACGGTGCCGGTCAGCTCAGCCAGCTGGCGGAGCTGTGGCAGCACCGCGGGCGAGATGTTGATGGACAGCCACGGTCCCGACGGCAGCGCGGCGGCCGCGTGGATGGCCGATTCCACCGCCGCCCGCTCGAGGTCCACCGCCAGCCCGACGCGCTCTGCCTCGGCGAAGCGCTGGAGCGGAGAGCTGCCATCGGTGAACCGAGTCAGCGCCTCGTAGCCGACCACCGCCCGATCGGCCAGGCGCACGACCGGCTGGAACACGGTCCGCACCGACCCGGACTCGATGAGCTCGCGCAGCGCCCGGGTGTGCAGGTCACCGGCCGCCTGGCGCAGCTGGGGACCCAGCACTGCATTCGCCACGGTGGCGTACTCGAGGATGGCGGGCAGCCGGCGCCCGAACTCGCCGGCGCTCAACTCGCTGGTGGTGCCCGCCGCAATGAGCCCGAACGGCTCGCCGTTGAGGCTGAGCGGCACGAAGGCAGCCACCCGCAGGCCGATCTCGAGCCAGGCCCGCTCGTACTCGGAGCCGCCCGGTCCCACCCGCCACTCATCGATCCACGGGCCACGGGCGCTCGCGGTGCGCAGGTAGTCGGATCGCACCTTGGGAAGCGGGCGGCCGATGGCGATTGGCGCACCGGGCGGCGCCACGAAGGCCAGCGGCGTGACGCCGTCGCCCAGGTAGGCATAGACGACCGCGATGTCCAGGTCCCGCAGGCGGAGCAGTTCACGACACAGGGCGGCGGCGGTGCCCTGGGCGTCGGGGCCGGCGTGGAACGTGCTCAGCGCGGTGGCGACCTCGGCGCGCTCGGCGACCTCGGCGGCCAGCTCCGCCTCGATCTCCCGCTCACGCGTGACGTCGAACATGACGCCGTGGACCAGCAGGTGCCCGTCGGCGTCGCGAATGGGCGTCGCCTCGTCGCGGATCCAGACCACCGAGCCGTCGCGCGCGAGCAGCCGGTATTCGGAGGTGAAGCGCTGGCCGCCGCGCTCGCCGGCGGACAGCTCCAGCACCGCGCGTTCGCGATCGTCGGGATGGAGTGCCGCCTCCCAGCGGGCGGGGTCCTCGAGCCATTCCTCGGCCGAGTAGCCGAGCAGCGACTCGATCTGCGGGCTGATGTACCGCCCGTGCGCCCCAGGCTCGTCGATATAGACGATGCCGGGCAGCCGCTCGACCAGCATCCGGTAGCGCTCATCGGCCTCGCGCAGGGCGGCGAGCGCCGCGTGCTCGCGCGACAGGTCGCGGATGAAGCCGGTGAACTCGATGCCGCCGTTGCGTCCAGTGGCGACCACCGCCAGCTCGACGGGGATCAGGTGGCCGTCCCGATGGAGCGCCTCCACCTCGATCCGACGCTCCAGGATGCGGCCGCGGCCTGACTTCAGGTAGTGCTTGTAGCCTGCCCGATGCGCTCCACGGTACTGCTCGGGCACCAGCACCTCGTGCAGCGGCCGGCCCACGACCTCGGCAGCGGTCCAGCCGAACAGCTCCTCGGCGCGGCGATTCCAGCCGATGATCCGCCCATCGGCTCCCATGCCGACGATGGCGTCGAGCGCCGAGCCCAGGTCGCTCACCGCGTCCCGGCTGCGCACCGGCAGCTGCTCAGGCCGCGACGACACGGTCCCGTCCAGCTCGCTTGGCCATGAAGAGCGCCACGTCAGCGGTGCGCAGCAACAGCTCCCGCGTGGCCTGCGACTCGTCCAGCTGCGCGCAGCCGGCCGAGACCGTGACGGAGAGGCGCTTCCCATCCTCGTTCACCAGCCGTTGCTGCTTCAGCGCCTCGCGCACCTCCTCGGCCAGCCGCTCGGCGTCGTCACGGGTGGCGCCCTCCAGGATGACGATGAACTCCTCCCCACCCAGCCGCGCCACCAGGTCGGTGGCCCGGAACCGGTCGCGCAGGATGGCGGCGAAGCTGCGCAGCACCAGGTCCCCCACCTGGTGGCCGTGGAGCTTGTTGAAGTCGCCGAACAGGTCGAGGTCGAAGACGATGGCAGCGACCGGGCGGCGACCAGTGCCGGTAGCGCGGTTCCAGCCGGCCACCACGCGCTCCGCGGCCTCGTCGAAGTAGCGCCGGTTGTAGAGGCCGGTCAGCGGATCGCGAATGGCCAGCTGCTCCACCTCGGCGTGGAGGAAGGCGTTGGCCAGGACCAGCGCCGCGTGCCCGGCGAGCAGCTCCATGGCCTGGCGCTCGTGGGCGGTGAAGGGGCGGGACAGGTCGCGGCGCATGATCGACAGCGCCCCCACCACCGTGCCGTCCCGAACCAGGGGCACGCCGGCGCCGAGCAAAGTCACCGGCTCTGCCGTTTCGCGGTAGGCGGCGGGGAACTGCTGGCTGCTGAACGCGTCGTCGAACACCGGGGCGCGGTCCCGGATGGCCCGCCCGGCCAGGCCTTCGCCGGGACGCACCTCCCCGCCGAGCTCGGTTGTGTCGGCGTCGGTGATGGCCCGAACCCGGTACTGGCCGGTTTCCGGATCGAGCACCGTCAGGGCGACGTGATCAGACGGCACCACCCGTCGCGCGGCACGCACCAGCTGCGCGCCGAGCGGCTCCAGGTCGAGCGTGCCGCTCACCGCCTGGGTGAACTCGTGCAGGCTGCGGAACGTTTCGGCCCGCTGGCTCAGCGCCTGGCGATCGCGGCCCAGCGCCACCACCGTCGCCATCCGGCCGGCGAGCGTGGCCACCAGGTCGCGGTCGGTGCGGTCCAGGCGCGAGGTGGATTCGACGTTCAGGATCCCGAGCAGCTGGTCGTCAACCAGCAGCGGCGCGCAGATCTCGCTGCGCACCGCGTCGAAGACGCCGATGTAGTCGCGGTCGCGGGTGACGTCGGGCACGTACGCCAGCTCGCGGCTGCGCATCACGCGGCCGACGATCCCCGAGCCGCCGTCGAAGCTGGCGATCGGATTGGCGTAGCCGCGCTGGGCGCCGAGCACGACACGATCGCCATCGGCCAGGTAGATCGATACGTTGGCGTAGCCGAAGCGCTCGACCAGGACGCCGAGCGCGCGATCGAGGACCTCGCCGGTCGGGCCACCTGCCACGAGCAGCCGGCTCACCGCCTCGAGGCCGGCGATCTGCCGTGACCGCCGGCGCTCGGCCACGACCGCGGAACGCAGCTGGCGGGTGGTCCGTTCGACGGTCACCACCAGCCGCCGGACGCCGAGGGCCACGAGCAGCGTGACGCCGGCCAGCGTGATGCCACGCAGGGCGATATCGGCGCTCGAACCGACCCGGGCAATCTCCGGCGCCAGGTAGATGACCATGGCAATCGCGCCGATGGCTGCCGTCTGCATCGGCCCCAGCGCCGCCGCGGCCACGACCACCGGGATGAAGAGGGCAACCAGGGGACCGGTCCCGCCGCCCGATAGCTCGACCAGGCCCCACACGAAGAGCAGCGCCAGTGTCAGGCGCAGGAAGGACCAGCCGAGGGTGGTCATCGGCCGTCGACGGGCGGGCACCTGGCCGAGCACGAACTGCGCGCCGATGAACGTGGTCGACAGGACGAAGAGCGGCACGAGGGCCGTCGGCCCGCGCGCGAGCAGCAGGACGAGCGCCGCGATCGGGACCAGCGCTGCCGAGTAGGTCAGGTACGGGTCACGAGCGACGAAACGGAGGCGTAGCGACAGGACCGGCCGCATGGCGCAGACCGTAACCAACCGTCCCACACCGCACCCATCCCCCGAAAGTACCGCGGGCGTCGGTGCCAGGCTAGCGAGCCGCTCCGTGCAGGGTCCCCACGACGGCCATATCGCCCGGGTCGTAGGCCGCGCATTGCACGCTGCGGTCGCCGCTCTTCCAGGCGTCACTGCTCGGCGTGAAGTAGACGACGTCCAGGGTCGAGGTGTCGTAGCTGAGGCCCACGTAGGTGGCAAAGGCACCAACGCATTCCTGCTCGACGAACGCTGACAGCTGGTCGTCGGACGGATAGTCGCCCTCGCTCATGTTGGCGACGTGGTACAGCTCATAGCGGTGTGCCTCGGTGCAGGGCTTCGCATCCACGTCGCTCACGCTGTCCGCAGCCTCGTCCTTCAGGTTGAAGCAGTCGCCGATGCGCAGGTCCTGGACCTGCAGCGTGCCGCCCGTCGAGATCTCGCCGGCGTCGTTGCGGTGCGCACTCAGCACGGCGCCCACGGCGGCCACAACGACGACCACGCCGACCCAGCCGAAGCGCAGCAGGAGGGCGAGCCAGGCTGGTCGCGGTCGGGGCTGCGAGGCCACTGGCGCCCACGGCGCAGCGGAGGCCGCGGGGACTGCTTCTGCCTGCGTCGGATCGGCGCCACGCGCCAGGCCGCAGCGGCTGCAGGCAACAGCATCGGCCTCGTTGGACTCATAGCAGCGAGTGCAGACCTACCGCCCGGACATCGGCCCCAAGGATTCCCTCCCATCTGGCGCCGTACCCGGCGCGACAGGCACCCTATCCGCCGCCGGCCTCGCGGAGAATCGGACCGATGGTCCTGTCGGAGGGGTGACCTAGCGCCCGTAGAGCGGGATCCGCGCTCCGTTGATGGTGCCCGCCGCATCAGAGGCGAGCATCACCATCACCTGTGCGATCTCCTCGGGCGTGGTCCAGGATGCGCGCCGGGCGGACGGGGCCGATGCACGCTCGCGCTCCGCGTCGATCGTGCGTACCAGGAGGACGTTGGCGGTCACGCCGGTCCCCGCCAGGTCGCGGGCCAGCGTGCGGATCAGCGCCTCCTGGGCCGCCTTGGCGGCCACGTAGCCGCCGCCCTTCGGGCCTGGCTCGGTCGCGAGCGGGGTCGAGATGGCGACGACCCGGCCCCAGCCACGCTCCACCATGCCGGGCACCACCGCCTGCACCGAATGGAGCGTGCCGTACAGGTGCTGGTACAGCATCTCGTCGAAGTCGGCGGGGTCGACCTCCGTCGCCGGCGAGCCGCCGTTCCAGCCGCCCACCAGGTAGAGCAGCACGTCCACCGGGCCGAGCTTGGCCGTGACAGCGTCAATCGCAGAGCGGGCGCCGTCCGGCGTGCAGACATCGGCGACCCCGGCTGCCCAGGCGCCATCGGCCAACGACAGGTCCTCGGCCAGCCTCCTCAGCCGGCCGCCATCGGTGCCGATCAGGCCGAGTCGCGCGCCGACCGCCGCAAACGCGGCGACTGTCGCGCGGCCGGCCGCCCCCGTGGCGCCGGGAATGGCGACCACGCGGTCGATGGCTGGGGCCTGCTGCATGACCCGAGGATAGCCCGGCGCCGGCGGGTCGACAGATCAGGCGGCAGTGACGTCGAGCACGCCGGTGATCCCTCCGGCGACCCGGCGCAGGTTCTCCAGTCGAACGTCGACGAATGCGCCCGTCGAGGGCTGGCACGCCGCGACCAGGGCATCGCTGGCCGCCTGGGAGACCGTCCCGCGGCAACTCCAACCGCTGGACAGGGCCACGGTCAGGCTGGCCGCCTCGTCGTCGATACGCAGGCGCACCCGTCCCGACTCCCCGTTCACGGTGAACGTCCAGGTCACGGCATCCTCGCCGGGGATGGCCGCCGGCAGAGTGGCGCTAAAGCTGGCCGGTGACTCGGCGTGGGCCGCTGCCGTCGCGGTGCTCGCCTGCGCGGCGAGCCACGCCGCCGAGGCACCGTTCCCGTTGCCGTTGTTGGCGACATCGTTCCAACCCGCCTGGGCCGGTCCGACAAGGATGAAGATCGCCGCTGCGGCATGGACGATGGCCAGGGCCCCGACCGCCGCGTCGCGCCAGCCGGGGTCCAGGGCCCGCAGCAGGCGCCAGCCCACGAGGAGGACGACTGCGCCGATGGTCACCCCGTACGTCGCGAGGCCCCACCATTCCCGGGTGTCCGACCCCGTGCCGACGCCGTGCAGCGCGCCGAGCGCGAAGACGGCAAAGGCCAGGTAGTGGAAGCGCCGCCACCAGGCGTAGCCGATCCGGCTCCGGACGTACTCCGAGGCCCAGACGGCAATGGCCAGGTAGCCCGAGACGATGCCCAGCGCGATCCACAGCGGCCGGTAGTGCGCGGCGAATGGGACGAGGACCTCCGCCGGGGTGAAGGCCGTGAACGGGTCGATGAACACCGCAGCGGTGTGGATGGCCACGAACGTCACGGTCAGGACGCTAAGGAAGCGATGCAGCTCGTTGGTGATGAAGCGTGGCCAGCGCGGGGAACGGACGCCGAGCGACAGCAGCAGGCCCAGCACCACCGAAGCCGTGGCGAGCACGTACGCCACCATCCCGCCGACGCGGGCAACCTCCCAGGTGAGGGTATGGGCCGCAGTCAGTGCCACTGCCCGATCCGCAACTGGTCCCCGCTCCGCGTGACCAGCGCGGCGGTGAGCCCGTGGCCCAACACGAAGGTGGTGGCCACGGCGACCGTGCTTAGCAGGGCGACCTTGGCCGCCACCTCGGCCTGGCGGCAACTCGGGGCCGTGACGGTGACCTGCACCAGCTCACCTTCCATCGGCAGGCCGCTGAGCGGGTCCAGCAGGTGGTGCTGCGCGACGCCGCCACGCGACCAGCGCCGGCCGAGGGTCGACGAGGTCGCGAGCGCCCCGCGGGCCAGCAGCGCAGCGCCGCCGGCGAGATCAACGTTGTCAATGCCCACCGCCCAGCCGCCGCTCTCGGGCGGGGCGCCGTGGGTCGCGAGGTCGCCGCCCGCATTCACCAGCGCGTACGGCACGCCAGCCTCGCGCAGGTCCGCTACCGCGGCATCGGCCGCCATGCCCTTCGCTATCCCGCCCAGGTCAAGGGCCCCGCCCGGCGGCACACGCACCGCCGAGCGGGCGCGGTCCAGGCGGACCTCGCGCCAGCGGCTCGGGCGCCAGGCCGCCAGCGGCTGGCCGGGCCGGTCTGCGGGCAGCGCGGCGAAGGTGCGGTCGTAGCCGAGCTCCACCAGCCGCGCGCCGAGCAGCGGATCGAAGCGTCCGTCGGTGGCACGGGCGGCGTGCAGGGCCTGCTCGATGACATCGAAGGTGGCCGGACTGACGGGCACGTCCCGGCCGGCGGCGGCGTTCACGCGTGACAGCTCGCTGTCACGCCGAAATCGGCTGAGGCGCTGGTCCCACTCGACGAACAGCCGCTGCACGCGGATCGCCTCGCGACGGTGGGTGGACGGTAGAACGACGCTCACGTCGGTGCCCATGGAACGGAATCGATAGGTGGCGAGGCTCATGAGCCGTGGCTCCGTGTCATCGGGGCCTGGCCGGTCTGGCTCAGCCCGGGGGCGGGGTCCTGTGCGCCGAAGAAGGTGGAGTCACCGGTGGTGTCCTCGGTCACCGGCTGCGGGGTGCTGGTCGCCGCCGGGTCGCCCACGGCCACAGTGCCGCTGACGGCGCCCCAGATGAGCATGCCCAGGCCCGCGGTGAGGGCCACGGCCAGGCCCTTGAGGCGGTGAAGACGAGACTGCTTGGCCCCGTGGTCGCGTCGCCGCTGCATGTCCCCACGATGACGGCCGACTCTGCGGATTCCAGCCGACAAGCGGCAAAGGTTTCTTAGCCGATGGCTCCCGTCCAGGCGTAGCGCACGTCCGGCTGGCCCTCCTGGTTGTCACCGTCGGTCATCTCGGCGGCCACGAAGCCGTGTCGCTCGTAGAAGCGCCGGGCGCCGGCATTGACCTGGAATGTCCACAGCTGCAGGCCGGCGGGGGATCTCGCCTTCGCCAGCGCGATGAGCCGGGAGCCGATCCCGCGGCCGGTCCACGGGCCCCGCAGGTAGAGCTGCTCCACCCAGCCATTGCGCAGCGCCATGAAGCCCACGACCTCGCCGGCCGCATCGGCGACCCACACCTCGGCCTCAGGCAGCAGCCGCGTGCGGACCCACTCGCGCACCTCGGCATCGCCGTGCGCCGGCGGGAAAGCGTAGGTTTCGCGGAACGCGGTGAGCCACGCGTCGGCGACGGCGGCGGCATCGGCCTGGGCGGCCGGGCGCAGCCCGATTTCGTCAGCCATGCAGCGATGATGCCCTGTCCGCGTCTGTATCGCGTGCATGCCCGTTCCGGTCGGCTAGAGTGCGCCGCGTGACTGCGCGGCGGCCTTCGTTTGGTGGCCGGGCCATGCGCGCCGCCATCGTCGTCCTGTCCCTCGTCCTGGTCGCTGCTGCGCGGCCCGCCATCGCGGCGCCCGTCGCGCCGGGGCCGCGCACCGCCACCGTCCAGGCAGCGCTCCCGCTCTCGGCGCTCATCGGCCAGAAGCTGGTGGTGGCCATGCACGGCACCGCGCCGAGCGCCGATCTGCTCGGCCGCATCGAGCGCGGCGAGGTAGGCGGGGTCATCCTGTTCGGCGCCAACATCCGCTCCGCGGTACAGCTCGCCCGGATCACTCGCCGGCTGCAGGCCGCGGCAACCGCCGGCGGGCAGCCGCGGCTGCTGATCGCGACCGACCAGGAGGGCGGGCTCGTCAAGCGCGTCCCCTGGGCACCGCCAACGCTGTCACCGCCGCAGATGGGCGCCGTCGGCAGCGCCTCGACCGCCTTCGCCCAGGGTCGGGCCACCGGCCACACCATGGCGTGCGCGGGCGTCAACGGCAACCTGGCGCCCGTCGCCGACGTGCCACGCACCACCGATTCGTTCCTGTACCGCGACGGCCGCACCTGGTCCTTCGACGCCACGACCACCGCCCGCCTGGCCGATGCCTTCGCCCGCGGCGTCGTCGCCGGCTCCAACGTGCCGACCATGAAGCATTTCCCGGGACTCGGCCGCGCCACCCGCAACACGGACACGAGCGTGGTCACCCTGGGCGCCTCGGCAGCCCAGCTCGCGCCGGAGCTCGAGCCGTACCGCACCGCCATCGGCCATGACATCCCGATGATCATGCTGTCGAACGCGACCTACCGCGCCTACGACCGCTTCCGCGCGGCTGGCTGGTCGCGGGCCATCAGCATCGGCCTGCTGCGCGACACGCTGGGCTTCCAGGGCGTGTCGATCACCGACTCCCTCAACGGCACCGCCGCCGCCCGCGGCGTCTCCCCCAGCTCGCTGGCGGTCAAGGCGGCGTTCGCCGGCACCGACATGATCCTGCTGACCGGCTCCGAGGCCGGGAGCCGGGCGGCCTACCAGGCCCTGCTGGCGGCGGCGCAGGACGGCGATTTGCCCATCGTGCGGCTGCGCGCCTCGTACGACCGCATCCTCGCGCTGAAAGCCGCCCTGCCGCCGCGGATCAGCGATCACAACCCGCCGAACGTCGAGCCTCCCGTGTCGACGCTGGCTGCCGGCGTGACGCTTGGCAGCACCACCGCCCCGGTGCGCACCGCCTGGTCGGCCACGGACGGTTGCCGCATCGCCGCCTACGCGCTCCAGCGCCGCACGGGCACCGGCGGGTGGGTTACGCAGGCGCTGCCCGGCAGCCTGACCACGTCGCTGGTCCAGGGCCTGCACTTCGGCATCCGGTACCGCTTCGCGGCTGCGGCCACGGACGGCGCGGGCAACGTCAGCGACCAGGCCTTCGGTCCCAGCTTCCGGGTGCGGCGCATCCAGGAGCGCGATTCCGCCATCCGCTACCGCGGCGGCTGGCAGCTGACCGCCGACCAGCTCGCCTCGGGCGACGGGCTCGCGTCCTCGACGAGGGCGGGTGCCACCGCCACGTTCACCTTCACCGGCTCGAGCGTGAGCTGGGTGGCGGTGCGGGGACCGGCCCGCGGCAGCGCGGCGGTGTACGTCGACGGCACCTTCGCCGGGAAGGTGAATCTCCACTCCACGGCGCGCCACGATCGCTCGGTGGTGTTCGCGCGCAGCTGGAGCGCGAGCGGGGCGCACCGGATCCGCGTCGTCAACCTGGGGACGAGCGGGCATCCACGGGTTGACGTGGATGCCTTCGTTGCGCTGTTCTCGAGCTGAACGCCACGCGCGAACGCACCCGGCGCGACCGGTTCACCCGGCCGCGCTATCGGCTCCGCGACTAGTTGATCGGCTGCGGATCGCCGAGCACGGGACAGCGGAAGTCCGCCGCCTCGTCACGCGTGATCTGCAGCTGGCCGCTCCGGGCGTACGTCTGCAGCGCGGCGTAGCTGGTCACCAGCGTCGACGGGTCGCCGCTGCCGGTCCAGGTGGCGCGGTACACCGCCCACCGGCCGCCATGGTGGCCAACCAGGCCCGGGGCAAACTCGGCGACGCCCAACTGGTCGGGGTTGGTCGAGTTCGTGAACGTCACCAGCGGATCGGTGCCGGTGCCATCGGGCACGTTGGCCTGGTTGCCGAAGACGCGGTACACCTGGTCGTCCACGTACACCGCCCCAAAGGTTCGGGCGCTGATCGGAGCCGCGACGGCCAGGACGGCGGTCATGGCCAGGGCCACGGTCAGCAGGGTGCGCTTCATCGGTACCTCCTTGTCGCTGCCGGCGGTTGCCGGCTCGACACGGAGCCTGACAAGGTGGCATGACCCGGCCGTGACACAACGATGACGGCGATGTGAATCCGGGCGCGGTCAGGACAGAACGGCAGGCAGCTCGAACCAGATTCGCGTTCGACCGGAGGCCGATGTCGCCCCCACCCGCCCGCCGTGCTCCTCCACGATCTGGCGCACGATGGCCAGCCCGATCCCTGCCCCGCCGCTCGACCGGGCACGTGACGGATCGACGCGGTACAGCCGCTCCCAGATGAGCGGCAGCTCGGCGGCCGGGATGTCGGGGCCAGTGTTCTCGACGGTGGCGCGCACGAGGCCGCGCTCGCCGGCCGCGACCGAGACCACGACCTCACCGCCGTCGTCGGTGTAGCGGGCGGCGTTCTGCAGCAGGTTGGTCACCACCTGGCCGACGGCGTCCGGATCACCGGTCACCTCGGGCCGGCGCGCGCCGACCTCCACGCGCAGCGCGATGCTCCGCCCCGCCAGCTCCGGCTCGTAGAGCGCCGCCACGCGCCGAACGATCGCCGCCAGGTCAACCGGCTCGGCCGTGCGTTCGCCGGCGTTTTCGCCCAGCCGCGCCAGGCGGTCCAGCTCCTCCACCATGCGTGTGACGCGGACGATCTCCTCGTGGACGGTGCGGAGGATCTCCGGCGTCGCCTCGACGACGCCATCGGCCAGCGCCTCGAGGTAGCCCTGGAGCGAGGTGAGCGGGGTGCGCAGCTCGTGCGCCAGGTCCTCCACCAGCCGGCTGCGCAGCTCCTCGGCGCGTTCCAGCGCAGTGGCCATGGCGTTGAACGAATCGCCCAGGCGTTGCAGCTCGGGGTCCGGGGCCGGCGGGACGCGCGCCGACAGGTTGCCGGCAGCGATCGCCATGGTCGCGCGGGTCAGCCGCTCCAGTGGCTGCAGGATGCGGCGGAGCAGCCACCAGGCCGCGACCGCGCCCATCACCACGGCCACGCCGGCGCCGATCAGCAGCACGCCGCCGATGTACGTGTCGAACATGGCCCGCGCCTCGGCCTCCGACGAGCCGCTCTGGACGGCGAGCTTCATGATCTGGTCCGAGCCGAAGCGCTGGACGGCAAGGATCATTACCGCCGCCACGGCCAGCGCCAGCAGGACGAAGAGGCCGATCAGCCGCAGCCGCAGGGTCGGCATGGCGGGCGTCAGCCGCCGGTAGCCGGCTGGCGACGCTCTACCGACGCCACGAAGCGGTAGCCGACCGTCCGCACCGTCCCGATGAAGCGCGGCTGGCTGGCGTCGTCGCCCAGCTTGCGCCGCAGCCGCCCGAGGTGGACGTCGATGGTCCGGTCGTAGATCCCGGGATCGTCGTCACCGTGGAGCGCATCGATCAGCTCGTCGCGGGTCAGAACGCGATTCGGGCGACGCATCAGCGCCAGGAGAATGCGGAACTCGAACGGCGTCAGCTCCAGCGGCTGGCCGTCGAGCGTGGCGCTCACCGCGTTCGGGTCGAGCGCCAGGCCATCGGCGACGAGGATCGGCTCATCCGCCGCCTGGGGCCGGCCGTGCCGGCGTAGCAGCGCGCGCACCCGGGCCATCAGCTCGCGCGGTGAGAACGGCTTGACCACGTAGTCGTCCGCCCCCAAATCGAGGCCGATGATGCGGTCGCCCTCGGCGCTGCGTGCCGTGAGCAGCAGGATGGGCACCTGCGACAGGTCGCGCAGGCGGCGCGTGACCTCGAAGCCATCCATCCCCGGCAGCATCACGTCCAGCAGCACAACGTCCGGCTTGGCCCGCGTCGCCAGATCCAGGGCGCTCTCGCCGTCGGCGGCGAACAGTGGCCGGTGCCCCTCCCGCTCGACGTAGAGGCGCAGCAGCTCACGGATCTTGGGGTCGTCGTCGACCAGCAGCACGGTGGCCATGGCGGACGAGACTATGACGCAATCGTGAAGGGCCGATGACGCCGGTCGCGGCTGGGCGCTTTGTCCCGTGGAATCGGGCCGCCCAGCACTCGCTCACCAGCCCGTGGCGCCGCAGGCTGAATGCAGAACCGCAGATCAACCTCGGAGGAGGGACATGTCCAAGCCAACCGTCGTTCGGATCTTCTACGGCAGCGTGGTCGCCGTCGTGGCCGGGCTGATCCTGGGCTTCGTGGCGGTGTGGGGCGCTTTCGCGAGCGGCGCGTTCGTCATGGACGGCCACGACGTCGTCGGCGTGAACACCACGGGCTACGCCTGGTTGCTGGTCCTGGTCGCGGGCATCGCTTGCTTCGCCATCGTCGGCGGCGCGATCGCCGGCATGGTCGCGTGGATCGGCGCGCTGCTGAACACGGTGCAGCTCGATGACAAGACCTGGTTCATCCTGCTGCTGCTGCTCGGCATCTTCAGCTTCGGCCTCGTCGCCATGATCGCCTACGTCATCGCAGGGCCGGACGGGACGCGGCGCAGCGCGCTGCCACCGGCGGCCGCCTGACGCGCGGCAAGGAGGATCACCATGGAAAGCACGGATCAGGAGGCGCTCGAACGCGCACGCCTGCGCGTCCATCGGCGCCGGGAGCTGTACATCCACGCCGCCATTTACGTGGTGGTGATGGGAGGCCTGGCGCTACTGAACTGGGCGATGACGCCCACCTTCTGGTGGGTTCTCTTCCCGGCCATCGGCTGGGGCATCGGCCTGGCCGCCCACGCCACCTCGGTGCTGTTCGAGGACAGCCTGTTCGGCCCGGAATGGGAGGCGCGCAAGACTAGGGAGCTGTTGGACCACCGCGAGTAGCCCGGCGAGGGGCCGGCTTCGACCAGACCGCTTCCTGGCCGTTCAGTCGGGCACGAGCACCGCTGAGGGTGCGCCGATGGTGCCCGCGGCCAGGTCCTGCAGCGCCGCGTTGGCATCCGCCAGCGGGTAGTGCCGCGCCGTGGCCCGGATGCCGTGCTGCGCCGCCAGCTCCAGAAACTCGCGGGCATCCTGGCGCGTGACGTTGGCGACGCTGCCGATGGCGCGCTCGCCCCACAGCAGGTCGTAGTCGAAGGCCGGGATGCCGTCCAGGTGGATGGCGTTGATCACGACCCGTCCGCCAGGTGCCAGCGCGCGCAACGCGTCGATGACCACCGAGCCGACCGGGGCGAAGGTGATGGCCGCATCCAGCGGTTCGGGCGGCGGCTCGTCATAGGCGCCGGTCGAGGTGGCACCGAGCTGTCGCGCCAGCGCCAGGTCGCCTGCCGAGCGGGACGCGACATGCACGACGGCGCCCGCCACGCGTGCGGCCTGGATGGCCAGGTGGGCCGATGCGCCGAACCCGTACAGGCCCAGGCGCATTCCCGGCGCCACGCCCGCCAGCCGCAGGGCCCGGTAGCCGATCACGCCCGCGCACATCAGCGGCGCGGCCTCGACGTCGGAGATCGCGTCCGGCAGGCGGATCAGGAAGTCCTGGTGCACGCGTACGTGGGTCGCGAAGCCGCCATCCACGTCCCAGCCGGTGAAGCGAGCCTGGGGGCACAGGTTCTCGCGCCCGGAGCGACAGTAGGGACACGTGCCGTCCGCCCACGCCAGCCAGGTCGTGGCGCCGCGATCGCCGACTTGCCAGCTGGTGACCTCCGAGCCGATCGACGCCACCCGCCCGACTGCCTGGTGCCCGGGCACGACCTGCGGGGCATGCGCCGGCAGGTCGCCCTGGACGATCTGAAGGTCGGTCCGGCACACGCCGCAGGCCGATACCTCCAACAGCACCTCGTTGGGCGCCAGGGCCGGCAGGGATTCGGCGCTGGCCTCGAGCCACGGGGCCTCGGCACCGCGCGATCGCAGCCGCATGGCACGCGGCGCCGTGCGCGTCACCGACCGGCGCCCAGGCCCACCTGCGCCAGGAGGCGAGCTCCCACCTCCAGGTGTTCCGATCCGTCGGCGCCGAGCAGACGAAGCTGGCGGCGCAGTGCCGGTTCGTCGCGATCCAGCACCTCGCGCAGGGCGGGCGACCGCGCCAGGCGCGAGCGAGTGTGCAGCAGGAAGGCCGCATACAGGTCGAGCGGCGAGGCATCGGCGATCGTGCGCTCCGCCTCGCCGGACCACAGGTGCGGGATGAGCTGCGCGAAGAAGGCCATCGCCTCCGGTGCCAGCCGGTCCTCTCGCTGGCTGTGGCCTGCCAGCCGCAGGATCAACGCCGGCGAGCGGAAGATGAAGAGCCGCGCCCCGGAGCCCACCTGCTCGCCGCTGATGATCCCGCCGAAGGCAACGAAGCTGTTGCGCGCCCCAAAGCGATCGACGATGCGGATCCGGCCCCAGCTGAAGTCCCCCTCGAAGGGAAGGTCCGTCGAGCGGTCGACCTCCTGGAGCTGCCCATGACCCTTGACCGTGGCCCAGTAGCCGATGCGCTCGGCGTCGAAGTGGCGGCGGGTGGGGACGTCGTGGATCGCCACCATCAGGCAGGAGTCGGGGACATCGGCTCCGGGCGGCGACCGGAAGACCGCGAAGCCGAAGGTCGCCATCAGCCGGGCAGCGGCCTCGATGCCGATCGGCGGATCCTCGATCGACTCCGGCGGCCGTGGCTGGAGCGCCATGGTTTCAGTCTAGCCAGCCGCCACGGGAATCGGCCCTGACGGTGGTCCCATGAATTCGGGTCATCCGGCTCTCGTTCACGGCCCGCGTATGGGCGACGCTCCCGATGGATACGCGCATCGAGGGATCGGTCATGACCGTCGTCACCGCACCCATCGGCCCGGCCGCGCCGGCGGCTCTCGATCATGCACGCCGCGATCGGGTCACCTTCTTGACCGTTCCCGAACGCTGCTACCTGGCGGTCGACGGCTGCGAGCGTCCTGGCGGACAGACGTTCCAGAACGCGATCGCGACCCTGTACCCGATTGCCTACACCCTCCACTTCGCCTTGCGCCGCGCGGGCGTGCCGGCACCCATCGGCATGCTCGAAGGACTCTTCTGGCTGGCGCCGGAGGACGTCATGGACGAGGAGCCCGTGGCCCCGAACACCGAGCGCACCGGCTCGTGGAGCTGGCGGCTGCTGATCCCGATCCCGGAGCCGGCGACCGAGGAGGACGTCGAGCGGGCAGTCCGTGACGCCGCGGAACGGAAGACGCTCCCCGCCCTCAGCCGCTTCCACGTGCTGCGCTGGGAAGAGGGACCGAGCGCGCAGCTGCTCCACGTCGGGCCGTACTCCGCGGAACGCCGGACGATCGCCCGGCTGACCGAGGCGATCGCCGCTGCCGGCCTGGAGCCACACGGCCCGCATCACGAGATCTGGCTCAACAACCCGTCGCAGGTGGGCGAGGACAAGGCGCGGACCATCATCCGCCTGGCGGTTCGGCCGCGCGCCGCATCGATCGAAGGGAGGCCCTGACGTGCGTGTGATGGTGGCGTATGACGGATCGCCGGGGGCTGAGCGGGCTCGCGACCTGCTCGCCAACCTGGGCCTGCCGGACGGTTCGTCGATCACGCTGGTGACCGTGCTCGAACCGGCCATCGACGTGTTCGGAGCTCCGGGCTTCGCCGATGGCTCCGGGACGGCCGAGGCCAATGCCATGCTCATCGCCGACCTGCAGGAGATGCTGGCGTCGGCAGCCGCGAAGCTTCCCCGGCGCTATCGCGTCGACACGCGGGTCATCCGCGGCCGGCCGGCGTCATCGCTGCTCGCCGAGGCGGAGCAGATGCGGCCGGACCTGATCGTGGTCGGATCGCGCGGGCATGGCCCCTTTGCCAGCATCCTGCTCGGCTCGGTGTCGACCGAGTTGGTCGACCACGCTCCGTGCCCGGTCCTGGTGGCGCGCCGCTCGACGCTCGAGCGCGTGGTCATCGGCACCGATGGGTCCGAGTCGGCGCAGCACGCGGTCGACCTCGTCGGCCGGTGGCCCTGGCTCGGCGGCCTACCGATCACCGTGACGTCAGTGGCGCCACGCAGCGAGTCGTGGGCCACCGCCATCAGCCCCGCCCTCGTCGCCGAGTGGCCACAGGCCCTGGGCGACCTGGACCGGGAGGCGCAGGAGCAGGCCCGACGCTCGGCGGAGCAGGCCGCCGCCCGGCTGGCCGATGGCAGTCATGCGGCGACCGCCGAGGTCCGCTGCGGTGACGCCGCCGACCAGCTGATCGCGGTCGCCGACTCGCGTGGCGCGGACCTGATCGTGCTCGGCTCGCGGGGACTGACCGCCTGGTCGCGGCTGCTGCTGGGCAGCGTCGCGCGGAAGGTCGTGCTCCATGCGCGCCAGTCGGTGCTGGTGGTGCGCCACGCCCGGCCGGGACCGGCGAGCCAAGCGATTGAGGCGCGGACCGGGGAGACGGCGACCGTCGGCTGAGCGCGAGGCCCAGCGCGGCTTATTGCCGCGCCAGCAGGTCCGAGATCGTGGTGGGCTGCAGGCCGCGCGACTGTCGCAGGCCGTGGATAACGCCGGGCAGGGCCTGGCGGGTATGGAAGCCGCCCAGGTGGTTGAGCACCACGCTGCCGCTCTGCACGCCGGCCACGACCTTGGCCACGATCTGCGCTGCGCTCGGCCCGCCCTGCGAGACCGGGTTCCAGTCGATGGTGTCGATGTCCCACATGATGGTCTTGGTGTACGACACCGAGGCGGCGACCTGGAGCAGCGCGCTGTCGTAGGAGCCGAACGGCGGCCGCCAGTAGGGAATGGGCGACTCATCGGCCAGCGGCTGGATCAGCGCCGCGGCGTCCTGCAGCTCCTGTCGGACCCGGGCGTCGGTCGGTCGGGTCGCCGGGCAGTCGGCGTTGCCTCCGCCGCGAACGAGGTCGCAGTGGTTCATGGTGTGGTTGCCGACCTCGAAGATCGCCGGATAGCGGGCCACCATGTCGAGCACCGCCCGCCCGGTGGTGGTCTGCGCCGCATCACCCGTCGGGAAAATGGTGGTGCACACGCCGTTCAGCAGCAGGTAGCGCATGATGCGAAGCGCCGGATCCAGGCGTCCGCCCATATCGAAGGTGAGGGCCACGCGCGACCCGGCATTGGCCGTGCGGCGCACGACCTGGCGCGCCCCGACCGGCGAACGCGGGCTCGTCGTGCAGCCCAGCTTGCGGGCGACGCCGGAGCTTGCCTGCGGCACCCAGGTGGCGTCCCACGGCCCGCCGACGAGCTGGTAGTAGACCTGGCCATTGATCACCGCCCTTCGGCTGGCCGCTTGATGGTGCGCGACCGCGACGTTGCGAATGACGGCGCTGGCCACGTCCCAGTCGGCATCGAAGCGATAGCTGACGACCGTGCCACGCGGCAGCAGCAGGCTCGTCGGTGGGTCGTAGCGGACGCTGCCGACCATGCCCTTGACGTGCGCGACGATCGACTCGGGCACGTAGTAGCCGGCCAGCGCCCCGCCACCGACCAGGAGCTGCGTGCCACGTCCGGCGATGGCCGCGCGGCGCGTGGCGCTGGTCGTAACTGGACCGCTGAGCGTCACACGTTTGCTGGCGGTCACCGTGCCATCAGCGGCGAAGCGATACCCGATCTGCGGTCCCGCCTCGAGGACCATGACACGCGGGTTCTGCGCCGTCGGGCTCGCGGCCAGCGCCGCCGGCGCTCCTGAGAAAAAGACCGCCTGCGCGACGAGCACGCCGGCGATCAGCGAGATTCGAGCTTTCATGGCGACGCTGACGATTGCCCCTGGCAGTTTGTTCCGGCGGCCGCCCGGGTGGCGGCCGCCGGCAGGGCTGACACTCCTCAACCGGTGCAAGAACACCCAGTCAAGCCTGCGCCGAGGCCGATGGCATGGCTAGGTCCACAGGTTGTGCGGCGGCGGGACATTCGGCATTCCATTTGCCGATACCGCTCCCGCATGATTACCGCGAGTCCATTCCACGGAGGGATCAACCATGACCGCCCAATCCGAGCGCCCGTCGCCAACCCGCCGCGCCGTCCTGACCGGTGCCATTGCCGGGGCCGGTGCGGTCGTCGCCGGCGCCATCGGCCGCGTCAGCCCGGTGCTGGCGGATGGCGAGAACATCCAGATCGGCGGCGACTACGCCACGGCCCGGTCGCGCACGGCCATCACCAACGAGACGAACAACGAGACCGTGTGGTACCTCTACAACTCGCACCAGGGCACGGCCCTGTTCGCGCTGTCGAACTCGGGCATCGGCGTCAACGCCATCAGCAACTTCGACTCCGGCGTCTACGCCGTGGGCAAGCCCGCCATCACCGCCGATCCCTCGGGCGAGGGCTACGCCATCGTCGGCAAGGGGCGCATGCGACTGGAACGCATCAGCGGCGTGGCCGTCATCCCGGCGGGCCGGACCAGCGTACGAATCACGCCGGGTGTCAACCTGAACACGGGCTCGTTCGTGCTGCTGACGCCGCGGAGCAACCTCAAGGGCCGCGACCTGTGGTACCGCACCGATCCGCCCAACGAGCGCTTCACCATCTACATCAGCTCGCCGCGCACCGTGCCGACCCGGATCTCCTGGCTCCTGCTCGACTGACCGGCGACGCCATCGGCGAAATATTGGCGAAATCGCGCCGAACGCCGGGTTTGGGCGCGAGCGGGACGAAATATCGCACTACTGGGAGCGTGAGGGTGCCCTGGAAACCATCTCGCGCGGCCAGTACGCCGAAATATCGGTTCGGGCGCGCCCCGAATCGCCGCGGCGCGCAATTCGAGCGAAACTTCGGTGCGCTCAGAGCTCCGGAACCGACGGACCAGGTTTGGACGCAGCGGGCCGGGGAATGACGCGTGCGGGACAATGACCGCATGACCCAGACCGTGGAATGGACAGCGCACGAGAACCTCGACGAGGAGGAGCTGCGGCTCCTGGACGCCTGGTGGCGGGCTGCGAACTACCTGTCCGTGGGCCAGATCTACCTGCTGGACAACCCACTGCTGACCGAGCCGCTGCGTCCCGAGCACGTCAAGCCGCGGCTGCTGGGCCACTTCGGCACCGTCCCGGGCCTCACCCTCATCTATGCCCACCTCAACCGCGCCATCCGCCAGCGCGACCTGAACGTCATCTACATCACCGGCCCGGGGCACGGCGGCCCGGGCATCGTCGCCGCGGCCTACCTGGACGGCACCTACAGCGAGGTGTATCCGGCCATCAGCCGCGACGCGGCCGGGATGCAGGCGCTCTTCCGCCAGTTCAGCTTCCCGGGCGGCATCCCCAGCCACGTGGCGCCGGAGACGCCGGGCTCGATCCACGAGGGCGGCGAGCTGGGCTACTCACTCTCCCACGCCTACGGGGCGGCGTTCGACAACCCGGACCTGCTGGTCGCCTGCGTCATTGGCGACGGCGAGGCGGAGACCGGCCCGCTGGCCGGCAGCTGGCAGGCAAACAAGTTCCTCGACCCGCGCACCGACGGCGCGGTGCTGCCGATCCTGCACCTGAATGGCTACAAGATCGCCAACCCCACCGTGCTGAGCCGCATCACGGAGCAAGAGCTGCTGGCGCTGATGGAGGGGCACGGGCATCGGCCCATCGTCGTCGCCGGTGACGATCCCGCCGAGGTGCATCGGGCATTCGCGGCCGCCCTGGACGACGCGCTGGACGACATCGCCCAGATCCAGGCACAGGCTCGGGCCGGCACCGAAGCGCCCGAGCGGCCTCGCTGGCCGATGATCATCCTCCGCACGCCGAAGGGCTGGACCGGGCCGAAGGAAGTGGGCGGCCTGCCGGTTGAGGGCACCTGGCGCAGCCACCAGGTCCCCATCGCGGACGTCCGCAACAACCCCGCACACCTGCAGCTGCTCGAGGACTGGATGCGGTCGTATCGGCCCGATGAGCTCTTCGACGCCGATGGCCGCCTCCGCCCCGAGCTGGCCGCCCTGGCCCCGGCGGGCGAGCGACGGATGAGCGCCAATCCGAACACCAACGGCGGGTCGGTGCTCCGTGACCTGCTCCTGCCCGATTTCCGGGACTACGCGGTGGAGGTCGCGGCGCCGGGGACTGGCCACACCGAGGCGACCCGCGTGCTCGGCCGCTGGCTGGCCGACGTCATCCGCCGCAATCCGAATAGCTTCCGCCTCTTCGGCCCGGACGAGACCGCGTCCAACCGCCTCGATGCGGCTTACGCGGCGACCGACAAGCAATGGGATGCCGAGCGGCTGCCTGTGGACGAGCACCTGGCGCCGGAAGGCGCGGTCGTCGAGGTGCTGAGCGAGCACCTCTGTCAGGGCTGGCTGGAAGGCTACCTGCTCACCGGCCGGCACGGGCTGTTCAACTGCTACGAGGCCTTCATCCACCTGGTCGACTCGATGGTCAACCAGCACGCCAAGTGGTTGAAGACGACAAGCGACATCCCGTGGCGCCAGCCGCTGGCCTCGCTGAACTACCTGCTGTCCAGTCACGTCTGGCGGCAGGACCATAACGGCTTCAGCCACCAGGACCCGGGGTTCATCGACCACGTGGTGAACAAGAAGGCGGAGATCATCCGCGTCTACCTGCCGCCGGATGCCAACTGCCTGCTGAGCGTGGCCGATCACTGCCTGCGGAGCCGGCACTACGTCAACGTCATCGTCGCCGGCAAGCAGCCCGCCCTCGACTACCTCTCGATGGACGAGGCGGTGCTGCACTGCGCCCGCGGCATCGGCATCTGGGAGTGGGCCAGCAGCGACGGCGGCGGCGAGCCGGACGTGGTGATGGCCTGCGCCGGGGACGTGCCGACGCTCGAGACGCTGGCCGCCGTCGACCTGCTGCGCCAGCACATCCCCGATCTGCGGGTGCGGGTCATCAACGTGGTGGACCTGATGCGGCTCCAGGACGAGACCCAGCATCCGCACGGCATGCCCGGCTTCGAGTTCGACGCGCTGTTCACCGTGGATCGGCCGATCATCTTTGCGTATCACGGCTATCCGTGGCTGATCCATCGGCTCATGTACCGGCGCACCAACCACGACAACCTGCACGTGCGCGGCTACAAGGAGGAGGGCACCACCACCACGCCGTTCGACATGACGGTGATGAACCAGCTCGACCGGTTCAGCCTGGCCATCGACGTCATCGACCGGGTGCCCGGCCTCGCCGAGATCGGCGCCCACGCCCGACAGTCCTTGGTGGACAAGCGGATCGAGCACCGGATCTACATCCGCGAGCACGGTGAAGATCTACCG
>DASSNX010000010.1:0-7710 GCA_035701185.1 Candidatus Limnocylindria bacterium | reverse complement strand
CCTGGTGCGGGCCTTCTCTCCGGCATCGCTGCGATCAAACGGCACCGACCGACCAGTTGCGGTCGCCACGGCCTCGAGCAGGGCATCCAGATGGAACGGCTTCTCCAGGATTGCGGCGAAGTCGGCCGCGATTGCGCGATCGCTGGTGTTGGCGCGCGCCTCGGCCAGATCCTTGGTGTGGCCCGTGAACATCACCACCGGGACGCGACGCCGGCGAGTGGCCATCGCCGCGGCCTGTTGCCACGCGTTGAAGGCTGTCGGCGAGCTGCCGTCCAGCAAGATGCAATCGGGTTCGAGCCGCCCGACTGCGCGGGCGAGTGCTTCGTACTCGTTGGTGTAGATGCACGAAACGGGGTATCCCTCGTCCTCGAGCACGGCCTGGACGATTTCGGCGATGTCGCGGTCGTCATCAACACACAGCACACTTGCGCCAGATGCAGGCATGTCCGCCACCTCCATCCGTCAAATCACCTGCGCACGGCCATCGGCGCGCAATCGATTGTCGCCGCACGGCGTGCGGCAATCAATGGTCCCGCGAGGCACTGACACGGTCCAGCTCCATCTCGATCGCCCGGAGCTCGGTCCGTGCGTCGCGGATGCGCCGCTCGTACTCCGGTTGCAGACCGTGGCGGTCGATCAGGACCTCGTTGTCCTGGATGATCGCCCGCATCAGCTCGGAGGATCGCTCCAGCCGTATGGCGGCTTCCCAGGCCTCCTGGCGCCGCCGTTTGAGATCGGTCTGATCACCCCCAGGAATGACGTCAGCCCGCTGCGTCCTTGACGTGCGATCCGCCCACTGTGCACCTGGCGTGCCGAACCGCGTAGAAGCGAGGAGGCGTAACCCATTAGCCTTCGAAGCAGCCGATGAACGCTCCGACGCAAACCACGATCTCGCCCATCCACGTTGCCGTTCTGCTCGCCGACGGCGAGCCGATGCCGGTCTACGTCCACGTCATCGACCATCCGGATGGCCGCGTGCTGGTCGACACCGGGATGACGGAGGTTCACCCGCTGGTCTGGCTCTCGCACAGCGACGAGCCGTGGCGCCCCTCCGAAACCTAGAGCGCCCAGAGTCCGCGGTTGTGCTCGCGGGCACGGCGCTGGGCTCGCAGGAAGACGGTTTCGGCGTACTTCACGTCCGGCGGGTAGGTCGTGATCTGGGCAAAGCCCTCGCGCAGCAGCTCCGCGTTCACGAGCAGCCACCCATCGGCGCGGCGCAGCCAGACGAACCGCAGCAGCCGCCCATACCGATCGGTCTCCGATACATCCTTCTCCAGGACCACGTTGCGGCCGCTTACCAACCGCTTATTGGCGGCCGATGCCTCCGGGCCCATGGGCTCAACCCCGAAGTAGACCTCCGGCGTGTCCATGCCGATGTAGCGCACGTGGTACAGCCTGCCGCGGACGGAAACCTCGATCGTGTCGCCGTCAATCACCCGCGTGACGGTCGCCCGCTGGGTCGGGCCAGTAGGCCGATGGTGGAACAGCGCGACCGAATGACGCCTGGGCCGATGCGCCGGCCGGGTCGACGCGCGTGGCGTCGGCTTCGGAGTCCGCGATCGGAGCGCTGGCGGTGGGGTGGGCGCAGCCGATGGCGATCCGAACAGGCCGCGCGGCGAAGCGTGCGCGCTCTCGGTCGGCGTCACGCCGCAGCCGAGCAACGTCGCCGACAACAGGGCGACGAAAACGGCAGTGCTGGCGAACCGACGCATCACCGAAGGAGTATGGGATCAGCCTTCGGCGGCCTGCCCCTCGTCCATGGGCGGACCGAGGACGCCGCCGCCACTGCGCTTGGCCTGCTGCATCCGCTCGTCGGCAGTCCGCTTGAGCTGCGCCTCCACCAGCGATCCGTCACGGGCAATGGCGGCGACGCCGATGGACGCTCCCACCTCGACGGTCAGTTCCTCGCCGCGAACCCGGATCGGCCGCTTCAACGACGCGTGGATGCGGCGCGCCAGGCGGACCGCCATCTCGTCGTCCGGCACGTCGCGGAGCAGGATGGCGAACTCGTCGCCGGCCCGGTTCTGGCGGCCGACCACGTCACTGCTGCGGACGCTCGCCGCCAGCCGGCCGGCCGCGGCCTTGATCACCTCGTCACCGACGTCCTCGCCGTGGACCTTGTTGAGCTGTCCGAACCTGTCGAGGTCGATGAACAGCAGGGCGTGGCGCCGGTTATCGGTCCGGGCCTCGGTGATCGCCTCCTCGAGATGCGGTTGGAAGCCCGCGTCGTTGTAGAGCCCGGTCATCGGGTCACGGAGGAGCGCCTGGTAGCGCTCATGGGCGTCCCAGACCGCCAGGATGACGACGACGCACAGGATCGGCGCCCACCAGCCGATGGACAGGTAGGCCGCCGCCATCAGCCAGCCGAGGGTGATCTCCGCCGGCACGGTGACGCGCAGGGTGGCCAGGGCACGGCGCACGACGCCGGTGAACTCCACGCCGGTGCGCAGCGCGATGACCGGCATGATGAGCAGCGCGTTGGTCGCCACGAAGGTGGTCGTCACGATCGCTCCGACCACCAGCGTCTGTGCGCCGCCTGACGCTGGCAGCAGCTCCGAATCGCGCAGGATGACGATGGCCGCCTGGCCGATGACCCCCGCCGCGACCGCACTGAGTGCCGTCGTCGCATGGTTGGCGAGGACGCCATACCACGGTGCCTCACGCAGCTCGCGACGCTCCGTCGTGGAGAGCACGCCCATCAGCGCGCCGACCACCGGCCCGCCCAGGATCGTGCCCGCCAGGATGAACGGGGCGTGGAAGGTGAGCACCGCCCCGCCCGGGACCGCCTGCGAGCGCATCGAGCCGACCAGGCCGAAGAGGACCCAGAAGGCCACGCCCAGGCCGATGCCGACATCGGCATGTGAACCGGCGGGGTTGATCGAGATCGTGGGCAGCACCGGGTAGGCCTGGGCCACGACGACCAGCGCCGCCACGGCTCCGACGATGACCACCAGGGCATACGCCACCAGGCCCCCGGGTGCGGCGATGACCTCGGCCGGCTCGGTGCGGCCGTTCGCGCGCTCTACCGTCGCGTCACCCCTCTGCATGGGGCCCTGCCGCTGCTCCGGCGGTGCCCATCGCCTGCTGAACGATGCCGGTCACCGCGTCGAGCAAGGGCGCGAGGTGCCCCATGAGCTCGCCCTCGCTGCCGTACAGCGTCAGGTTCGTGCCGTGCAGGACGCCGGACGCGGCCTCGACCAGCACCGGCATCTGCTCCAGCGGCAGGATCTCCTGGCGCAGCGCCTGCCTTGCGCGCTCCTCGGCGAGGTCATGCTCGACGCCCAGTGCCCGGACGCGGTTGCGCGTGGCCTGGACCTCCAGCTCCTGGGCCAGCACCTCGCGCTCCCGCGCCAACCCGAGGAGCCGGATCGGCGCCTCTGCCTCGATGCGCTCGCGCTCGGCCTCGCGCTCAGCTGCCGCCAGGCGGTCCTTGGAGGCCATCTTCGCCAGCTCGATCTGCTGCGTGGTCTGCACGTCGGACTGGCCGCTGCGCAGCCGGATCTCGTTGCGCACCTCGCTCTCGAGCTGGTGGCGCAGCTCGGCGTCGGTGATGAAGACCTGGGCGACCTGCGCGACCTCGATGCTCAGGCCCCACTCCTCCTCGCCGCCATGGACGGTGGCGTCCAGCGCGTCACGAATGACCGCGCTCAGCGTCGTCTTCCGCTGGCCGATGCATTCGGTCATCGTCATCTGCGACACGGCGTGCCGCAGCTCGCCGAGGCAGATGTGGACGAGAAGCGTGTTGATCTGCTGAGGCCCCGTGCCGCCGGCGAAATCGACGACCTGCGCGGCTGCCACCGGATCGGTGATGCGGTAGACGATGATCCCCTTGAAGCGCAGCGGAATCCCGTCGCTCGATTCCTGGGTGAACTCGAAGGTCGCTTCCTGCTTGGTGCTGGGAACCAATACCCACACCGAACCAGGCCCCAGGAAGATGCGGACGGCAGAACCGCGGTTCTGCAACCGGCCATTGCGACCGGCAAGCAGGTATTCATTGGGCAATGCACGAACGAAGGGCATCTGCGTGACCTCCCGATGGCAACCCGGAGAGGAAGAGCCGGTCTCTTAACCTCCGGCAGGTCACCCCCTGAGAGTCCCACTTCCGTACCGCGCTGTCTGTAGCCAGATAGTCCCAGGCCAAGTACTGCTTGGCCGCTATCGAAAACCAATACCGCGCAGCCGTGGCGCAGCCGTGACAAGTTCCCGCCGTTGGCACGAAATTCCGTCCGGCCGATCAGGTGGGGCGTCCGCCGGCCGTTGCCTGCCAGATACTTGCGCGGTACTACCTTGAGGCGAACGGAGGAGGAGCCACCTTGACCGTGGACCGCTTTGGTGTCCTGCCGAAGATCGGCATCAGGCCGACCATTGACGCCCGGGAAAACGGGGTGCGCGAATCCCTCGAGGACCAGACCATGGGCCTGGCGCGCGCTGTCGCGGCGACCATCTCGGACGGCCTTCGTTACCCGAATGGCGAGCCGGTCGAATGCGTCATCGCCGACACGACGATCGGCCGGGTGGCGGAGGCAGCGGCGGCCGACGAGACGTTCCGCCGCGAGAACGTCGGCGCCACCATCTCGGTCACCCCGGCGTGGTGCTATGGCTCAGAGACGATGGACGTCGATCCGCTGCGGCCCAAGGCGATCTGGGGCTTCAACGGGTCCGAACGACCCGGGGCGGTGTATCTCGCCGCGGTGCTGGCGGCGCACAACCAGATGGGCCTGCCCGCCTTCGGCATCTATGGCCGCGATGTGCAGGACGCGGGCGACACATCGGTCCCGGCCGACGTGCGCGACAAGCTCTTGCGCTTTGCGCGGGCGGCAATCGCGTCGCAGCTCATGAAGAACCGGTCCTACCTGTCGGTCGGCGGCACCTCCATGGGCATTGCCGGGTCCATCGTCGACCACCCGTTCTTCGAGCGGTACCTGGGCATGCGCGTCGAGGCCATCGACATGACCGAGATGCTGCGCCGCATCGAGCGAGGCATCTACGACACCGATGAGTTCGAGCGCGCCATGACCTGGGTGCGCGACAACTGCATCGAGGGTGGCGACTACAACGCAACGGACAAGCAGCGAAGCCGATCCGATCTCGACCTCGACTGGGAGCGATCGGTGAAGATGGCGCTCGCCATGCGCGACCTGATGGTCGGCAATCCCAAGCTCAAGGAGATGGGATTCGGCGAGGAGGCGCTCGGCCACAACGCGATCCTGGCCGGCTTCCAGGGACAGCGGCAGTGGACCGACTTCCTGCCGAATGGCGACTTCATGGAGGCCATCCTCAACTCCTCGTTCGACTGGAACGGCCCGCGTGCGCCGTACGTGGTCGCGACTGAGAACGACTCCCTCAACGGCGCATCCATGCTCTTCGGCTACCTGCTGACGAACACCGCGCAGCTGTTCGCCGACGTACGCACCTACTGGAGCCCCGAGGCGGTCCGGCGCGTCACCGGCCATGAGCTGACTGACGTCGCGGCCGGTGGGTTCATCCACCTCATCAACTCCGGCCCGGCCGCGCTCGACGCGACCGGCCAGCAGAGCGTCGACGGGCGCGCCGGGATCAAGCCGTTCTGGGAGCTGACCGACGAGGAGATCGAGGCTGCGCTCCGCGCAACCACCTGGCACCCCGGCCTGACCGAGTACTTCCGCGGCGGTGGCTGGTCCACGCGCTTCCGGACGCGCGGCGGCATGCCGGTCACGATGTGCCGGATCAACCTGTATCGCGGGTCGCCGGCACTGCAGATCGCCGAGGGCTGGACCATCGAGCTGCCAGATGCCGTGCATGCCGCCCTCGACGACCGCACGAATCCCTCGTGGCCCACGACCTGGTTCGTGCCCCGCACCGGCGGAACGGGCGTATTCCGCGACGTCTACTCGGTGATGAACGCCTGGGGCGCCAACCACGGCGCGATCAGCCACGGGCACATCGGCGCCGACCTCATCACCCTGGCCGCGATGCTTCGGATCCCGGTCTTCATGCACAACGTCGATGCGCCGGATGTCTTCCGCCCGTCGGCGTGGAACGGGTTCGGCACGGCGGACGCCGAAGGAGCCGATTTCCGGGCTTGCGCGACCTT
This sequence comes from Candidatus Limnocylindria bacterium, assembly GCA_035701185.1. Lineage (GTDB taxonomy): Bacteria > Chloroflexota > Limnocylindria > QHBO01 > QHBO01 > DASSCW01. The sequence continues at coordinate 1,637 of DASSNX010000010.1, read as the reverse complement.
CGGGCCGCTGTACGCCTGACGCTGCCGATGGGCTACCTGCTGGGCATCGACATCGGCACCTCGTCGACGAAGGCGGTGGCCGTCGATGCCGGTGGCTCGATTCGCGCCACCGGCCAGCGGCAGCACGAGATCTCACGACCGCGGCCCGGGCGGGCTGAGCACGATCCGATCGTCTGGTGGGACGAGGTGGCGTCGCTGAGTGGCGAGCTGGTTCGCGAGCTCGGTGGCGCCCCGGAGGCGGTCTGTGTCAGCGGCATGGGCCCTTGCCTCGCTCCCGCCGATGCGGACGGCGCGCCGCTGAGGGCGGCATTGCTCTACGGGATCGACACCCGCGCCCGAGCGGAGATCGAAGAGCTGACGGAACAAATCGGTGCGGATGCGATCCTCGCCCGTGGCGGCTCCCTGCTCAGCTCGCAGGCGGTGGGCCCGAAGCTGCTCTGGCTTCGCCACGAGGAGCCGGACGTCTGGAGCCGAACCCGTCGATTCTTCATGCCCAGCTCATTCAGCGTCTGGCAGCTGACCGGGGAGTACATCCTCGATCACCACTCGGCCAGCCAGTGCAACCCGCTGTACGACCTGACGGCCAACACCTGGAATGCGGAGATGGTCGAGCGCATCGCGCCGACCATCGAGATGCCACGCCTCCTCTGGCCCGGCGAGATTGCCGGCCAGGTGACGGAAGCCGCGGCATCGGCCACCGGCCTTGCCGCAGGGACGCCCGTCCTCGCCGGAACCATTGACGCCTGGGCGGAATCGATCAGCGTGGGCGCCGTCCAGATGGGCGACCTGATGCTGATGTACGGCTCGACCATGTTCATGACCCAGGTCGTGACGCCGGGATCCCGCTCACCGCTCCTGTGGGCGACGGCCGGCGTGCGGCCGGGGACCGAGACGCTGGCGGCAGGCATGGCCACCGGCGGGATCGTGGCATCGTGGTTCAGCGACCTGGTCGGCGAGGAGATCGATTCGCTGCTGGCCGAGGCCGCGGCCGTGCCGGCCGGGGCCGATGGCCTGCTCCTGCTCCCCTACTTCGCCGGCGAGCGGACGCCAATCTTCGACCCGTTGGCCCGCGGCGCGCTCCTGGGGCTGACGCTGTCGCATCGGCGCCAGCACGTGATGCGTGCGCTGCTCGAGGGCGTGGCGCTGGGCGTCCGCCACAACCTCGTCGCCTTCACCGAGGTGAGCGGCCAGGCCAGGCGCTACATCGCCGTTGGCGGTGGAGCCCGCAGCGAGACGTGGCCGCAGGTGGTGAGCGATGTCTGTGGCGTTCCCCAGCTGATTCCGCGCCACACCGTTGGCGCCGCGCTCGGGGATGCGATGCTCGCCGCTGAGGCGATCGGCATCGAGGGTGCCATCGGCTGGAACCCGGTGGACCGAACGGTCCATCCCCGTCCCGAGGTGGCTGCAGCCTATGACGACCTGTTCGGCCTCTACCGCCGAGCCTATCTCGACAGCCGGGCCGTCACACACGCGCTGGCGGAGCGCTCAACCTAGGAGCATGAGGCCGATGCCCGCGGCCGCCAGCCCCACGGCGAGGTAGGCCGTCCGCGGCAGGCCCTCGCCCACGAACGCCCGCGCCAGGAGCATGACGATCACCGGCGGCTCCGCGGACGAGATCGCCGTGGCCAGGCTGACCG
>DASSNX010000009.1:0-2886 GCA_035701185.1 Candidatus Limnocylindria bacterium | reverse complement strand
TCATCGCCCCGGCGCTGTTCGAGCGGCTCGGTGCCGCGGTGACGGTCATCAACGCGGCGCCGGATGGCGCGAACATCAACGTCGAATCGGGCTCGACCCATCCGGAGGCCCTGGCGCGCCTCGTCGTCGAGCGGCGGCTGGACATGGGCTTCGCCTTCGACGGTGACGCGGATCGGCTCATCGCCATCGACGAGCGTGGCGCCGTGGTCGACGGCGACGTGGTGATGGGCATCTGCGCGCTGCGCATGCTTCGCGACGGCACCCTCCGCAACGGCACGCTGGTGGCCACCGTCATGAGCAACGGCGGCCTGCAACGCGTGATCGAGGCCGCCGGTGGCCGGGTGCTGCGTACCCCGGTGGGCGACCGGCACGTGCTGGAGGCCATGGAGGCCGCCGACGCCGCCCTCGGCGGCGAGCAGTCCGGCCACGTCATCTTTCGCGATCGCGCGACCACGGGAGACGGCATGCTGACCGCGATCGAGCTCGTCAAGGCGGTCCGGGCCGAGGGTGGACCGACGCTCGGCGAGCTGGCCGCCCGAATTCCGAGGCTGCCGCAGGTGGTGATAAACTCGGCCGTCCGCCGCAAGGAATCGTGGCAGCAGGACCCGCCGTTCGCGGCGGCCGTGGCCGACGCCGAGGCCCGCCTCGGGTCGGGGGGACGCATCCTCGTCCGGCCGTCGGGCACGGAGCCCTCGCTGCGGATCATGGTCGAGGGGGAGCGGCTGGAGGACATCAGCGAGATAGCGCACGCGCTCGATGCCCTTGCGCAGGCGCGCCTGAACTAGGAGAGGAGGCGCTCGTGTGCGGCATCGTCGGTTACGTCGGCCCGCGTGACGCGGCGCCCATCCTGCTGGACGGGCTGCGCCGCCTGGAGTACCGCGGCTATGACTCGGCGGGCATCGCGCTGCTGACCGATGCCGGTGACGTCTTCGTGGAGAAAAAGGCCGGCAAGCTCAGCAACCTCACCGAGCAGCTCAACGGTGGCGCGCCGGCCGGCCACCCGGGCATCGCCCACACCCGCTGGGCCACCCACGGCCGCCCGAACGACGTCAACGCCCATCCCCACACCGATTGCACCGGCAAGCTGGCGCTGATCCACAACGGGATCATCGAGAACTACCGCGAGCTGAAGGACCGGCTGCTGGCCGAAGGCCATCGGTTCACCTCGGAGACCGATACCGAGGTGCTGGCGCACCTCATCGAGTCGCGCTACACCGGCGACCTGGTGGAGGCCGTCCGGCTGGCGCTGAACGAGGTGCGCGGCGCGTACGCCATCGGCGTCATGCACCTCGACCACCCCGACCGGATCGTGGGGGCGCGCATGAACGTGCCGCTGATCGTCGGGCTGGGCGACGGCGAGGGGTTCCTGGCCAGCGACGTGCCGGCCATCCTGGAGCACACCAAGAACGTGGTGATCCTCAACGAGGGCGACATCGCCGATGTCAGCGCCGATGGCGTGCAGATCCAGCAGCTGGACGGCGGCCAGGTCGAGCGCGACGTCACCCGCATCAAGTGGAACATCGAGGCGGCCGAGAAGGGCGGCTTCCCGCACTTCACCCTCAAGGAGATCTACGAGCAGCCGCACGCCATCCAGGAGGCGCTGCGGGGACGGGTCGATCCGGATGGCAAGGTCAGCCTGCCGGAGCTCGACGCGATCACCGATCGGCTGCTGGCCGCGGACCGCGTCTACGTCGTCGGCTGCGGCACGGCGCGGATTGCTGCTGACGTCGGCGCCTACCTGATCCAGGAGTGGGCCGGCCTGCCGGCCACGTCGCAGATCGGCAGCGAGATGCGCTACTCGCCGCCGCCCATCGACGAGCGGACGCTGGTCATCAGCGTCAGCCAGTCGGGCGAGACGGCGGACACACTGGCCCCGACCAAGCTGGCCGATGAGCGCGGCGCGACCGTGGTGGTGGTGACCAACGTGGTCGGCAGCGCCCTCACTCGCGACGCCGATGCGGTCTGCTACCTGCAGGCCGGGCCGGAGGTGGCCGTCGCCTCGACCAAGGCCTTCGTTACGCAGGTCCTGGTGCTGCAGCTGATCGCGCTGCGGCTTGCCGAGCTGCGCGGCCAGCTGAGCCCGAAGCGCGTCAGCGCCTACGGCAAGGCCATGCGCGAGCTGCCGCGGCTGGCCGCCGAGACCCTGAAGCTCGGCCCGCAGATCAAGAAGCTGGCGCTGCGCTGGAGCCGGGTCCGGAACGTGATGTACATCGGCCGGGCGCTGGGCTTCCCGGTCGCCATGGAGGGCGCGCTGAAGCTCAAGGAGCTCAGCTACGTGCACGCCGAGGGCTACGCGGCGGGCGAGCTCAAGCATGGCCCGATTGCGCTGCTGGACCGCGACACGCCGCTGGTCGCCGTCGCCACCGCCGGAGCGACCTACGAGAAGGTGATCAGCAACGTCGCCGAGGTGCGGGCGCGAGAGGCGCCGGTCGTGGCCGTCGCGACGGACGGCGACGAGGAGATCACCCGCTACGCGCAGGACGTGCTGTACGTGCCGGAGACGCTGGAGCAGCTGACGCCGGTGGTGGCGGTGCTTCCGCTCCAGCTGCTGGCGTACGAGGTGGCCGTCGCCCGCGGCACCGACGTCGACCAGCCGCGGAACCTGGCCAAGTCGGTCACGGTCGAGTAGCCGCTGCCGATGAGCCGCGGCGGATGAGCCGGCACGAGATCGGGGTGGACCTGGTTGACATTGACCGCATCGTGGCGGTCCTCGGCCGCTTCCCGAACCGCTTTCGCGACCGGGTGCTCACCGAGGCCGAGGCGCGCTACTGCGGCCGCAAGGTCGAGCGCATCGCCGGCCGCTGGGCGGCGAAGGAGGCAATCAGCAAGGTGCTCGGCCTGGGCGTTCGTGGCGTGGGCTGGCGCGAGATCGAGATCCTGCCCAAC
>DASSNX010000008.1:0-5644 GCA_035701185.1 Candidatus Limnocylindria bacterium | reverse complement strand
CGCAGCGGCCAACGATTCACCGGGTAGACCAGGCCGTACAGGCGCCGGGCGCGCTCCGCCGAACGGCTGACCAACCGGACGGCGTCGGGATAGCAGCAGATGACGCGATCCAGGGTGACGACGTCCGCCGGCTCGACGCTGTCGGCCAGCGCGACAAAGTCGCCGTGGCGGTAACTCGTGCGATCGCCGAGGCCGCGCTCCTCGGCCTCCGCGCGGGCGGCCGCGATGAACGGCGCCGAGGCGTCAACGTCCACCGAAGAGGTCATCCCGGCCTCGAGCAGCTCGAGCTGGATCACGCCGACGCCACCGCCGATGTCCAGCAGCGTCCCGGACGTCGCGCCCTGCGCGATCAGCGCGTCGAGCAGACGGCGGGTGCTCCCATCGGGCCCGTGCGCCCGGTACTCCAACACGTCACGCCGCGCGTCCTCGGCGTTGAAGTGCTCGTCGTAGTCGATGGCGCAGCAGTCCTTACCCACGCACCGAGTCTACGACCCGCGCGCCGCTGGGCGCCTATGCTGCGCCGATGATCGAACGGACCTCCCTCCAGCTCGCGGACGGCCGCCAGCTTGACTGCTTCCTGGCCGATGGCGATGGCACCGCGGTCGTGTATCACCATGGCACGCCGTCGTGCGCCATCCCGCCGCACGGCTGGGCCGATGCCTTCGCCGAACGCGGGCTGCGCTACGTCGCCTGGAGCCGGCCGGGCTACGCCGACTCGAGCCGCCAGGAGGGCCGCACGGTGGGCAGCGTGGCCGATGACCTGCGCCAGGTGCTCGACCAGCTCGGTATCGAGCGGGCCTACACCATCGGCTGGTCCGGTGGCGGGCCGCATGCGACGGCCGCCGCCGCGCTGCTGCCCGATCGGATCCTGGGCGGCGCCAGCGTCGCCGGTGTGGCTCCGTACCCTGCGCCGGGCATCGACTGGTACGACGGCATGGGCCCGGAGAACGTCGAGGAGTTCGGTGCCGCGCTCGAGGGCAATGCGGCGCTGACGAGCTTCCTCGACCGCTTCTACCCCGTGTTCAGCCAGGTGACCGCCGACGAGATCGGGGAGGCGTTCGGCGGACTGGTCGATCACGTCGACCGCGGCTCGCTGACCGGCGAGTTCGCGGAGAACATGGCGCAGACGACGCGCGAGGCGCTGCGGAACGGCTATTGGGGCTGGTTCGACGACGACATCGCCTTCACTCGCGACTGGGGGTTCGCCCTGAACGCCATCGCGGTGCCGTTCCACATCTGGCAGGGGTCGCACGACCGGATGGTCCCGTATGCCCACGGGCAGTGGCTGGCGGACCACGTCGGCAGCTCGTGCATTCACCTGCATCCCGAGGAGGGGCACCTGACCCTGGCGCTGGGCGGCATCGGACGCATCCTGGACGAGCTCGTCGCCGCCTGAGCTTCATTGATGGCGCCGCGCCCGGTGGGCCGGCGGGCGAGCGCGTGGTCGCTTGCACCGCCCCCGGATGGGCCGTAGGCTGCCGGGACTGCCCCGCTGAAGCCCATCGGCACACCCGAGCATCGTGTCGCCCCGAGCCTCATTCTCCGGCGCCTGGTCGCGCCGCCGATCCTTGCGCATCTCCGCCGGCCGTCGCCGCATCCTGGCGACGGGGCTGGCCGCCTGCGTCACGTGGGCGACAGCCGTGCCCGCCGTGGCGCACCGGCCCGACGAGATGGGAGTCCTTTCCGCTGCCGCCATCCGCGATCAGGAAGGCTCCGCTGCGCAGGTGCGGAAGCCCTCCGCCCAGACGTCCGTTGGACTGCTGCCGGCGACGGTGTCGGGCAGCATCGGCTATGACATCTCGTTCCCACAGTGCAATAAGCCGTTCCCGGCGAACGCTGCCTTTCGGATCGTGGGGGTCAACGGCGGCCGCGCATTCACCGCGAACCCGTGCCTGGGGGCCGGGAACGGGCCAAGCGAGCTGCGCTGGGCGGGCCGCTGGGCCTCGTTCTACGCCAACACCGGCAGCCCCGGCCCGCGGCTGAGCAAGCGTTGGCCGACCGGGCAGCGGTTTCCGCGGCGCTGCACGAAGACCGAGCCGCTGAGCAAGGCCTGCGCCTACGACTACGGCTGGAACGCGGCCAAGGACTCGTACCTGACCGCGGTGCGGGCGTACATCTCGCTCGGCTGGTTGCCACGTGGGGCGACCCGCACGCCGGTGCACAACCGCTGGTGGCTGGACGTCGAGACGAGCAACTCCTGGCGCCGCAACCGGCGGCTCAACGTGGCCACCCTGCAGGGGGCGGTGGCGTTCCTGCAGTCGCGCGACATCGGGTTTATCGGCTTTTACTCGGCCAGGCACATGTGGAAGGAGATCACCGGCAACACGCTGGTCTTCGCCGGGCATCCGAGCTGGATCGCCGGCGCCAGCACGCTGCGTGGGGCGAAGCGGCTCTGCCGCGAGCCGTCGTTCACCGGTGGCCGGACCAGGCTCGCCCAGTTCTTCCGCAACGGCTTCGACGCCGACGTCGCCTGCTGAGCGATCCTCAGCGCGGCAGGCTCGCCCGCTTGCGGTGCAGCCCGCCACTTCGTAGGCTTGCAGCGCCCGCCCAGCAACCAAGGCCCGAGCTCCAGTGTCCAGACTCCCGAGTTCACGATCACCTCGCCCCCGCCGCACGGCGCTGCGCCTGCTCGCCCTCGTCGCCGCGGCGATCGGCTACCTGTCGCTCGGCGCTGCCTCTGCGGCCGCATCCGCGCCGCCGCGCGAGCTGCTGGCGGAGACGCACAAGCCGAGCCCACCACCTGCCATCGGCTACGACATCTCGTACCCGCAGTGCGATGGGGCGTTCCCGGTGGATCCGGCGTTCGGCATCGTGGGCGTGAACCGCGGGATCGTGTTCAGCGCCAACCCCTGCCTGGGCGCAGGCAACGGTCCAAGCCAGCTCGCCTGGGCGGGGTTGCGGGCCAGCTTCTATGCCAACACCGGCAATCCGGGTCCCGAGCTGAGCAGCCACTGGCCCGTGGGCCAGGCCAGCCCCCGAACGTGCGCTGCCGCAGATCCGGATACCGCCGACTGCGCCTACGACTACGGCTGGAATGCCGCGGCCGACGCCTACGCGACCACGGTGCGGGCATTCGTCTCTCTGGGCTGGGCCGAGACGGGCGACACCCGCACGCCGAAGGCCGCCAGCTGGTGGCTGGACGTCGAGACCGCGAACTCCTGGCGCGCCGATACCTCCCTGAACGTCGCCGCGCTGCAGGGCGCGGTCGACTACCTGGACTCGGTGGACGTGGCGAGCATCGGCTTCTACTCCACCCCGACGATGTGGCGCCAGGTCACGGGTAATACGGACGCCTTCACCGGATATCGCAGCTGGGTTGCTGGCGCGCGCACGCTGCAGGCGGCGAAGAAGCTGTGCCCGGGCCCGGGCTTCACCGGCGGGGGCGTGCAGCTCAGCCAGTACCCCAAGAACGGGTTCGACGCCAACTACCCCTGCTAGGCCGGGTTTCCTGCTGGGCACAGTTGCGCGGGTGGCGGATGATCTCCGCCAATGACCGATGCAGCGCAGTACTCGGATCGCCTGATCGAGGCCCTGGGCGTCGCCGCGCGGCTGCACGCCAGGCAGCAGCGAAAGGGGAGCGGGGTCCCGTATCTGAGCCACCTGCTGGGCACCTGCTCGATTGCCCTCGACTACGGAGCCGATGAGGACGAGGCCATCGCCGCGCTGCTGCACGACGCGATCGAGGACGTGGAGCCGGTCGAGGAGGCCCGCGCGGCCGTGACCGCCTTCGGCGAGCGGGTGCTGCACATCGTGGAGGGGTGCTCGGATACGGACGTGCACCCCAAGCCGCCGTGGCGCGAACGGAAGGAGCGGTACGTCGCGGAGCTGGCGAACGCTGACGCATCGGTCCTGCTGGTGAGCGCCGCGGACAAGCTGCACAACGTCCGGTCCATCGCCGCCGACCTGCGGCGCCACGGGCCCGCCACCTGGGATCGCTTCAAGGGTGGCCGCGACGGCACGCTGTGGTACTACCGCGTCGTGCTCGACGCGTATCGCGCCAATCCGCAACATCCGCCGCAACTGGTGGAAGAGCTGGACCGGGCGGTGCGCGAGATCGTGGCTCTGGCCCGCTGACCGTGGCATCGCCCGAGCACGACCCGCGCGGTTATGACCTCGACGAGGAGCGAAAGCGGTTCGACGAAAAGGTCTCGCGGGACATTCTGATGGGCACCAACCGCGCGATGCGGTTCGGACGCCATGTCTTCCACGCCATGCCCACCCGCGGCCCGCGATGCAAGCTCTGCGCTTCGCCGTTGCAGGGCGCCATGGGCAGCGTCATGACGGTGATCGGCAAGGGACCCTGGCCCAAGAACCCGAAGTACTGCTCGATGTGCTTCCGAGACATGATCAAGCATCGCTCCGGAGCAGAGGTTCCGTGCAGCCTGCTGTTCGCCGACGTCCGCGGCTCGACCCAGCTGGCCGAGCGCCTGTCGCCGAGAGATTTCCGCAGCCTGATGGACCGCTTCTTCGCCGTCGCGACGGACGTGCTGGTGGACCAGGACGCCATCGTCGACAAGTTCGTGGGCGATGAGGTGATCGGCCTCTTCGTGCCCGTCCTCACCGGGGAGCTGCACGCCAGCCGCGCGATCGCTGCCGGCCGTGCGCTGCTGGGCAGGACGGCCGGCTGGCTGCCCGTCGGCGCGGGGGTGAACACGGGGATCGCCTTCGTCGGCGCGGTCGGGCCCGATGAGTCCGCGGAGTTCACCGCCATGGGCGACCCGGTGAATGTCGCCGCACGGCTGGCCTCGGCCGCTGGCGCAGGAGAGCTGCTGGTGACCGATGCCGCGGTCAGCGATGCGCGGCTCGACACCGCCGGCCTCGAGCACCGCTCCCTGGAGCTCAAGGGCAAGACCGGGACGACCGAGGTCTTGGTCCTGCGGGCGGCGACGGCCTAGTCGGGCGACGGCAGCGCGCCGAGCTGCCGCAGCATCCCGAGCATGTCGGCGTCCCGCCAGTGCTCGGCGACGCGACCGTCCACGATCCGGAAGATGTGAGTCTCGGAGATCGTATAGTCGCTGCCCGACGCCGGCATCCCCATGAACTCGCCCTGGTGGCGGCCGTGTGCCGTCAGTCGCACCGCCACGCGATCACCCTCGGCGATGACGTCCTCGACCCGCATGCTGACGTCGGTGAGGCCCTGCGTCACCCGCTGCTGCGCGGCCTTGAGGCTGTCGCGGCCCGGCGGCATCTGGCCCCAGCTGTGCGGCGTGAAGTCTTCGGATGCGAGCTCATCGACCGCCGATGGATCGCCCTCCACGAAGACCCGCTGGATGAACTGGCGAGCGATCTCCTTGTTGTCGTCGAGCGTCATGGGCTGCTCATGACTGCACAACGACGGCCAGCAGCCCCAGCTCGCCGCTTCCTGAATCGTGGTCGATGCAGCCGTCGGCTGCACGGCGCGTGCAACGCACGCATCGACGGCCGCTAGACTTCCACGTTCTGCGCGCGTGCCGCCGTGGCCCGCTGGGGAGCGCACGCCGCCTGACCTTCAGCGTTCAGCATTGCGACCGGGGCGACGTTCGTCGTCGGCATCGTCACCGCGCTGCTGGCAGCGGTCGTGGTGCTGATCGTCATGCCGGCCGGGCGCATCGGCCAGCGGGAGGGCTGAGGGCTACTCCCGGGGGCGGCGGCGATCGGGCTGCGT
>DASSNX010000007.1:0-15798 GCA_035701185.1 Candidatus Limnocylindria bacterium | reverse complement strand
TCCCCTCGCTCAGCCCCACCGTCCGCTCGATGTCCAGCGGCGTCTGCACCTCGCGCTGCAGCACCAGCTCGCCGAAGCCGGGGAAGAAGCGCTCCAGGGTGGCCTGCACCCGATCGGCCATCGGCTCCCGCTCGTGGTCCCAGTCGGACTCGCGCAGGTGGTAGGGCGTGTACTGCACGAAGCAGGAGAGGACGTGCTTGCCGGGCGGCGCCATGTCGGGGTCGATCGTCGACTGGATGGCGCAGTCGATGTACGGCTCATCGCTGTACCAGCCGTACTTGGCCGCGTCGAAGGCGCGCTCCAGGTAGTCCAGCGACGGACCGATGTTCATGAAGCCGCGGTACAGCTCCGGCCGCGCGCCCAGGGTCGGGTGCGCCGGCAGCCCGTCCAGCGCGAAGTTGACCTTCGAGCTCACCCCGCGGTATTTCAGGCGGCGGATGTCCTCGACCAGGTCGTCAGGCAGCTCGCGCGGATTGACCAGCTCCAGGAAGGTGCGCCGCGGGTCGAGGGCGCTGACCACGACCTCGGCGCCGATCTCCGTGCCGTCGGCCAGGGCCACGCCGATCGCCTCCCCGTCGCGGCTCAGGACCCGCTCCACCGCCGCCTCGGTGCGGATCTCCGCGCCGAAGGCCTGTGCCGCGCGCGCCAGCACCTGGGTGAAGCCGCCGTTGCCGCCCTTGTGGAAGGACCACGCCCCGAATTCGCCGTCGTGCTCGCCAAGGGAGTGGATGAGGAGCACCAGGCCGCTGCCCTGCGAGCGCGGGCCGACGTTGGAGCCGATGATCGAGGTGGAGCCCAGGTAGCCACGCAGGATGTCCGACTCGAAATAGTCGTCCAGGAAGTCGGCCGCGCTGCCGGTCAGTAGCCGCACCGCATTGTGCAGCGTCCGCTTGTCCAGCGACCGCAGGCGCGAGCCCAGCGCCGCCAGCCGCACCAGCTCCTCCGGATCGTCGCTGAACGGGTCGGGCGGCACCATGTCGAGCAGCGGCTTGATGGCCTGGCACACCCGGTCCAGGTCGTGGCTGTACTGCTCGTAGCCATCGGCGTCATGCGGGGAGTGGCGGGCGATCTCGCGCAGGTTCTCGTCATGGTCGCGGGTGAAGAGCAGGTGGTCCCCGTTCTCCATCGGCGCGAAGCGGGTGGACATCAGCAGCGGCAGGAAGCCGTGCTTCGGCAGCTCCAGCTCCTGGACGATCTGCGGCCGCAGCAGGGAGAGGGCGTAGCTGAAGGTGGTGAACTGGAAGCCGGGCCGCAGCTCCTCGGTGATCGCCGCGCCGCCGACCAGGTGCCGCTTCTCGAGGATCAGCGTCTTCAGGCCGCCGCGGGCGAGGTAGGCGCCGTTGACCAGGCCGTTGTGGCCTCCGCCGATGACGATGGCGTCGTAGCGCTCGGCGCTCATGGGGCGGTCTTGCGCGGCGGGTTGTAGAGCGGCAGGCGAGCGGTGTGCGCCGCCACCTGCTGGTATCGGTGGTCCACGGTGAACTCCAGGAAGAGGCGGGTGCCGGGCTTGGCCAGGTCGGGTCGCACGCGCGCCAGCGCGATGTGCTGCTGCAGCACGGGCGAATACATGATGCTCGTCGCGTAGCCGACGCGGGACCGATCGGCGTCGTAGACCATCCAGTCCTCGTGCACCGGCCGGTGGTCCTTGGGCGGGATCAGCCCGGCCTCGGTGTAGACGCGGTCGTAATCCTGCCAGTCGACCACCAATCCCACCATTCGCCAGCGGCTGGACTTCTCGGCCCGCTCGCGTTCGAGCGCCTTGCGGCCGATGAACGGCCGGTCGTCCTCCTCCAGGCCCTTGAACATCCACGCCCAGCCGAGCTCCAGCGGGGTGGACCGATGCGCGTCGTTGAAGGCAAAGCGGCTCGAGCTGAAGTCGGCACCCAGCAGCAGCAGCCCGGCCTCGATCCGCAGCATGTACAGCGCGCTCATCCCGTACGGCAGGATGCCCCAGCCCTCGGCGGCGTCCCACAGGGCGTCCCAGACGGTGAGCGCGTCGGGTGTCTCCACCCAGATCTCGTAGCCCAGGTCGCCGGTGTAGCCCGTTCGGCTGACGTGGACCGGCCGGCCGCCGATGGTCCCCGGCGTGATGCCGAAGAACGGCAGCTCCCTTGCCTCAGGGACGAGGCGGGCCACCAGGTCACGCGAGCGCGGGCCCTGGATGGCGAGGGCACCGATGTCGAGCGAGACCTCTTCGACCGTCACGTCCAGCCGCCCGACCCGGTCGGCGAACCAGGCGAAGTTGGGCTCGGCGGCGGTCAGCAGGAACTCGCCCGGCGCGCGGTGCTGGACAACGCCGTCCTCGAGGACGAAACCGCGCTCGTCAAGCCAGGTGGTGTAGTGGGCGTGGCCGGGCGGGCAGGTGCGGATGTCGCGGGCCAGCATCCCCTCCAGGAAGCGCTCCGCGTCGCGGCCGGCGATCCGGTACTTGTAGAGCGGCGAAGTGTCGAAGATGCCGGCGCTGTTGCGGACGGCGAAGTACTCGAACTTGTCCGACGACTGGTAGCGCGTGACCACGAGGTGGCCGGACCAGTGCTGCCACAGGCCGGTCTCGTTCAGGGCGCTGGTGCGCTCGTGAAAGGGCGTGGTGTGGATCATCTCGGGCCGCGAGGATACCGTCCCGGCGTCAGGCGAACAGGAAGCGCCACGTGCCGAGGGCGAGGCTGATCCCCACCGCCCCGAGTCCGAGTGCCGAGGCAGCGGCCAGCAGCAGCCAGTCGGCGGGCCGCACCCGCTCCTCGCGCGCAGCCGTACGGCATGGGCGAGCTCCGAAACCACGGGCCTCCATGGCGGCCGCCAGCCGCGTGGCGCGGCGCACCGCCCCGATGAGCAGCGCCAGCAGCTTCCCGAAGAAGATCCGGACCGACGAGATCGGATTGCCGCCGGCCACGCCCCGCGCCCGCCGCGCCAGCGACAGGACCTGCCACTCGACCGCCATCACCGGCACCAGCCGCGCGGCGGCCAGCGCCCCGACTGCGAAGCGCGGCGACAGGTGCAGCTGCGCGACCAGCGAATCCGCCAGGCGCGTCGGGTCGGTGGTCGCCATGGCCAGCACTCCGCTGAAGGCGATTGCCGCCAGCCGCAGCCCCAGCCCAACGCCCGAGGCAGCCGAGTCGGCGCTGACCGAGACGGGGCCGATGTCGAGCTGCGGCCCTGGGCGCGGCGCTGCCAGGACGGTGTTGAGGATGCCGACCGACAAGGCGGTGAGCAGGATGGGCCAGGTGCGGCCCAGCAGCGACCGGGCCGAGAGGCCGCTGAGGAAGACGGCAGCCACCGTGCCGAGCAGGATGACCGAGGCGGTGACGGCGTCCACTGACACGAACAGCACCGCCATCAGCACGAGCGCGGCGCCCAGCTTGGCGACCGGGTTGGCCGCGGCCAGCGGCGCGCGGGGGTCCGGGCGCAGTGGGGTGAAGAGCTTCACCCGTGCACCGCCTCGGGCAGCGTCAGGCGCAGCGTGCGATCGGCGAGGGCGGTGGCGAACTCGCGGTCGTGGGTGACGAACAGGATTGCGCGCCCCTCGTCGCGGACCGCGGCGAGCAGGCGAAGCAGCTCCATGGCGGTGCGCCGGTCCTGTCCGAAGGTCGGCTCATCCAGGATCAGCACCGCCGGCGCGTTCGCCAGCGCGGTGGCCACCGACAGCCGCCGCTTCTCGCCGCCGGACAGCGTGAACGGGTTCGCCGCGGCCAGGTGGTCCAGGTGCAGGCGCGCCAGGAGCTCATCGGCTCGTTTGCCCGCGGCCTGGCGGTCGAGGCCGGCAGTCATCGGCCCCAGCATCAGCTCATCGCGGACCCGGCTGGTCAGGAACTGGTGCTCGGGATCTTGGAACACCATCCCGACGTGCCGCGCCAGCTCGCCGGCCGGCCAGGCGGCCAGGGGCTCGTGGCCGCGACCGCGGGCCAGCGCTTCGCCGGCGACGACCGAGCCGCTGCTCGGCCGGATGAGGCCGGCGAGCAGGAAGGCGAGCGTCGATTTGCCGCTGCCGTTGGGCCCCACCACGGCCAGCGCCTCCGCCGATTTCACCTGCAGGTCGGTCTTCGCGACGGCCGGCAGGACGCTGCCCGGATAGCGGTACTCGACCTGGTCGGCCAGGATCAGGGTCTGCGCCTCGGGGCGGTGATGGGACGGTGGCGCGGGGAGCCGGCGATCCGGCACCCAGACGCCGGCGTCGGCCAGCACGTCGCCATGGCGCATGAAGACGTAGGCGGGCGGGCCATCGGCCAGCAAACGGCCATTGGGATCCAGCGCGATCACGCGGTCGACGAGCTCGACCGCGTCCGCCACCCGGTGCTCGACCATGACCAGCGTGAGGCCCAGCTGCGCCACCACGTTGGCCACGACCTGACGGACCAGCGCCGCGCCGTCCGGGTCGAGGTTGGCGGTGGGCTCGTCCAGCAGCAGCAGGCCGGGCCGCAGGGCGATGACGCCGGCGATCGCCAGGCGCTGCTGCTCCCCGCCCGACAGCGACTCGGTGGGCCGGTCGATCCCGTACGGGAATCCCACGGCCGCCAGCGCGGCGTGGACGCGCGGCCAGATCGCCTCTCGCGGCAGGCAACGGTTCTCCAGGCCGAACGCCACGTCGTCCCCGGCGTGCGCCATCACCAGCTGGCTCTCCGGGTCCTGGAACACGAGGCCGGTCGCGTCGCGAGCCTCGCGCGGCGGGCGGCCGTCGACGGTCAGCGATCCGTCCTCCTCCCCCGCGTGGGGGTCGAGCAGGCCGGCCAGGCCGTTCAGCAGGGTCGATTTGCCGGAGCCCGATGGCCCGACCAGCAACACCCGCTCGCCGGCCTCGACGCGCAGGTCGAGGCCGCGCAACGCCCAGCTGCGCCGGCCGGCATGCCGCCAGCCCCAGCCGCGGGCTTCGATCGCGACCGGCGTGGCCTCGGTCGGTATCCGGCTCAGGTCATATCTCCGGCTGCTCGCTCCCGGCCGGGAAGGCGTTCAGCACCCCGGACCTCGCCAGCGCCCGGACCAGCAGCCACGACCCCAGCCCGGCGACGATGGCGCTGCTCATCGCCACGAGCAGCGAGTACACGACCTGCCAGTCGATTGCCCAGTCGGCGTAGTAGAAGGCCAGGTCCAGCAGCGCGCCGGCCACGCCTGCCGCGGCACCGGCCAGCAGAGCGACCGGCAGCGACCAGGCGCGGTACAGGGCGAAGGCGAAGATGAGCTCGGCGGCGGCTCCCTGGGCCAGGCCGTAGACCACGGTCAGCAGTCCCCACTGGGCGCCAAAGATCATCGAGACGAAGGCGGCGGCGGTTTCGCCGAAGAGGGCGGCGCCGGGGCGCCGCACGACGAGGGGGACCAGGATCGCCGGCAGCATCCAGACGCCGTAGACGGCGCCCCGCAGCGGCGGGAACATGAACTCGGTGGCGTTCCACCACAGATTCCAGAGCTGGAAGACGGCCCCGAAGGCCACCGCCAGGACCGATGCCACCACGATGTCCACCACGCGCCAGCTTCGCTGCGGCACGGCAAGCGTCGTCATTTGGTTTCAACTCCTTCCGCGGGCGGCTCGCCCGCCGGCTGCTCATGCACGAGCAGCGTTCCCTGGCGAAGGCGCACCGCTGCCGGCTTCGCCACGATCACGTTCGACAGTCCCCGGCTGCTGCCCGTCCGCAGCGTTTCGTCCCGCAGGGGATAGGCCAGGCCGGTGGTCGTGACGCCGATGGCGTCACCGCCGACCGCGAAGAGGCTCACCACGCTGCCCACTTGGCCGTCGAGGTCGCGCTCGTCGCCGCCGCGCAGCGCGGTCGTGCGGCTGCCCGCCCGAACCAGCGCCAGGCCACGTGCGTCCGGGGCCGACAGGAGGAGGACGTTCGCGAGCTCGTGGTCGAGTCGCGGTCCACCGAAGGCGCCGATGACATCCACCTCGCTTGCCCCGTGGCGACGTGCGTAGGCAACAGCCAGCTCCGTGTCCGACTGGTCCTTCGCCGCTGGGTGGCGCTCGATGGCGACGCCATCGGCCTCGAACCGGCTGACGAGCTCGGGAGCTACCGAGTCCAGGTCACCCACCAGTGCGTCGGGCCGAATCTGACGCTCGGCCAGCCACGCCGCGCCGGCATCCACCGCGACCACCAGGTCGGCGTCACGCAGCCAGCGCTCGTCGGCCGGGTGTGGTTCGCCGCTGGCCACCAGGACCGCCCTCACTGCTCGTCGTCGCCCTTTTCGCTGCGCGTTCAGATGCCGAGGAACGACGAACGGCGCACCCTGCAGGCGCGCCGTGGCAGCGATCAAACCGACTCCCTTCGCTGGCATGACCCAGATCAGGTTCGAGGGTCTGCGGCTCACCGCACTCTCAGCGCACCGGGCGCTCCCCTGTCGCTCTTCGGTTGTGCCCGGGAGCGTAGCACCGCATTCGGCAGGGGGCCAGTCACGGAACGCTCGCGTGACTACCCGCGCGGCAGGCGCAGCTCCATGAAGGTCCCCTTCTCCGCCTGGCCGAGGTCGATCTGCAGCTGCTGGCCGCCGGGTGGCGTGAACCGGATGACGGCCACGGTATCGCCGGGACCAAGCAGGTCGACGGAGTACCCGGCGGCGGGCAGCGCCTCTTCCAGGAACGCGTAGACCTCGGCGCCGTTCGCCTCGGTCGTCCAGCGGCCGATGAGTCCCGGCTCGTCCGGCGTAGGCGAATCGGCGTGCATGCCGGGCATGACGGGGAAGCCGGCGGGCAGGGCAGGCGTGAGCGGCGGCGAGCCGGACGCGCCGGGTGTCGTGGTGGGCGCCACCGACGGCGCCAGCGAGGCGGTCGGCGTCGGCGAGCTGCCGGCACAGCCGGCGAGCAGCGCCGCTGCCAACACGGTTGCCATTGCTCGCCGCGAGCCCGTGGCTCGGCTGGCGGTCGGTGGCGCAGGCATGACGGTCCTCCTTACTTGACGTCACTCAGCACGGTGATGGGCACGTAGAACCCGCCCAGCTGGTCGTGGTCGAACCAGCGCACGCCCTGCGACGAGAGGTTGAACGTCTCTCGATAGCTGCCGGGGCCCGGTGCGCCCCGGATCCCGAACGTGAAGCGGCCGATCTCGTCCGGCGAAGTGACCGCGTCGACGCGCGTCGCCAACCACGAGTTGGTCCAATCGCTGGCGGCGAACATGCTGTCGTGCATCGCCGGGTCCCACGTGCCGAGAATCACGCGGCCTGGCCAGGTGCCGGGCCGCCACGTGCGGCCACCGGTGTTCTTGAACTCGACCCAGTGGTTGATCGTGTAGCCGCGGCGCACGTAAACGGTGTCGGCGTCGTTCTCGCGGACGTACGCGGCGCGGAACGGGATGCGGCCCGGCCAGGTCGTCCACAGCCGCCGGTACATGGGGTCGCTGGTGACGAGGTCGCCGCCCTGGTCGACCAGCACCTCGAAGTGCAGGTGCGGCCCGTAGCAGGTCCCGCTGCAACCCGATTCGCCTACCTTCTCGCCGGCGACCACGTCGTCGCCGTAGGCGACCGCGATGCCGCCATCGGCGCGGCTGGCAAGGTGGTAGTACAGCGTGTGCCGTCCGTCGCTGTGCCGGACGCGCACGTAGTTGCCGAACTGCCCGAACTGCTGGGTGCCGTAGCCGCCCTCCGTCGAGGCCACGACCCCGTCCTTCGCCGCGGCGACCGGGCTGTGCAGCGGCATCGGGTAGTCGAGGCCGGTGTGGTTGTCGTAAACGCGCCCCGGGTGAGTCGCCGTGTCGTACCAGGTCTTGCCGGTGTAATCGAGCTGGATGCCGACGCGCGGGTCGCGGTCGACGCCATAGGCAAGGCTCACCCCGGGGTCGTAGAAGGGCAAGGTGTAGTCGTCGAGGGCGCGCGCCGGGCCTGCCAGCACCAGCGCGCAGGTGGCGGCCAGCACGGACGGGATGAGGGCACGCAGCACATGCCGCGGAACGAGGGCGGTCACGGCTGGCACCCGGCCGCGCAGGCCCCGAACCCGGTCTGCCCGTCAAACTGGCCGAGCTGCGTGCCGTCGAGCGAGAGCAGGACGCTGCCCGAGGCCCGTTCGACCAGCAGGCTGTGGCCGTCGGGCGCGAAGTGTGGCCGCGCGCCAGCGCCGACCGGCACGTCTACCCGCTGCCCGATGAGACGCACGAAGACCTGACCGCTGCGTTCGAAGGCGACCTCGTCCTGGTTGGGGCCGAGCACGACGTTCACCGCGTCCTCGCCCAGGTCGGCCAGCTGGCGCAGCTTCCCGCCGACGAGCTGCTTGAGGACCGTCCCCGAGCCGTGGTGCGCGACGTAGGCGATCGAGCCATCGGCCATCAGCTGGGCGCCATACACCAGGTCGTCGTCGGCCAGCGTCGCCAGGCTGCCGTCCGGGGCGATCCGCATCAGGTGCGAGACGATGGGTGCCTCGATCGAGGACACGCGCAGGGCGAGCACCGAGCCGTCGGCGTCGACGACCGGCGAGCCGATGAACGGGCCGTCGGCCATGCGGCTGGCGGCCAGATCGCCGGCAGGCAGGCGCCAGATGGAGCCGGCACCATCGATGACGGCCAGCCACGAGCCATCCGGCGCGAACGCGGCGCCGATGAGTCCGGGCATCTCGACGCTGCGCCGCGTGCCGTCGCGGCCGGCAAGGATGAGTGCCGCCGGCCCGGGCCCGATCTGCGAGGCGATGGCCGCTGCCGCGCCGTCCGGGGCGACGGCGAGCAGCCGGTTGGTGGCCTCGGCCGGCGTGCCGGTGCTGGCAGCCCCGATCCGGACCTCTTCGAGGCCCGGCGCAAGCGCCTCGTGCGGGACGAGCTGAATGCTGAGTGCCGCGCCATCCAGCGCGGCGGGGGTCACGGATGGGATCGCCTGGCCGGCGAGCGCCGAACCGAGGGTCAGGCCGCCGACCACGATGCCGGCGCCGGCGAGGAGCGCGCGCCGCACGACGGCGAGGTGGTGGGTTGAAGTGGACGCGTGCGGCGCGGGGCGCCAACGCCGAGAGGCACGACGCCTGCCGGCCGGCACGCGGGACAGTGAGTTCACCGGTGGAACCTCCGCAGCTCAGAAGCAATGGGCAATGGGCGGGTGCTTCGGTGCGGCGGCGGTACCTCCAATCGGCTGGTTCGATGAGGCGGAGGCTACCGACGGCTGCTTACTGCCGGCTTACCGCGTGATAATCGGCGGCCGATGTCTCCCCTCCTCGTCCTCGTGGCAGCCGGCGCGCTGATCGCTGCCGCCGGCCTGTTCGCCATTCGTGCCTCCGGTGCGCAGCCCCGGCTGGCGCGGCGGCTGGCCGGCGCGCGTCAGGTGCGGGTCGGTGACGTGGCGAGCATGGAGGCCCTGCCGGCGCGGCCGGTGCGGGTGGTGGGTCGGATCCGCTGCCCGAACCCCATCGTCATCGAGCGCGGCGATCGCCTGGTCGCCTATCACCGCGACGTGCAGGTTCAACCGCCGGGAGCGGCCTGGCGATCGATCGAGCGCGTGCGCGAGACACGCGGCTTCGAGCTGTGGGACCACGACGGCTCGTTCGGCGTGGACCCGGCGCTCACCGCCGAGCCGCTGGTGGTCATCCCGCACGTCTGGCGCGGCACGACCGCCGAGCTGACCGATGCCGGCCATCTCGCCGCCCTCGCCCGGCTGGGCAACACCGGCGTCGCCTGGCCGGCACGCTCGATCACGCGGATGATCAGCGTGGTGGAGCGCCTCAGCGTGGTGGCCGACATCGAGCGGGACAGCAACGGTGCGCCTTCGCTGGCCGCACCCCGCGGCGGGTACGTCATCTCGAGCCTGGAGCTCGACGACGCCATGCGGCTGCTCGGCGGGAACCGGCGCTGGCTGATGCTCGCCGGCTACGTCGGCGTCGCGATCGGCGCTGTCCTGGCCGCCATCGGCCTCGTCGGCTCCGTACTGGCCTGACGCCCGCTACGTCGTCGTCCGTACCAGCCGGAATCGGTACCAAGGGGGCATCGAGGCGGGCGCCTTGCCACTTCTACCATCCGTTCACCGGTTCCTACCAGAACTTCCATTTGGACCGGGGTACGAGGCAAGCCGGCGTGCCAACGCTCTTCCGAGACCGTGGAGCCGACCAGGACGCGCTGATCAGCGTGGCGCAGGCCGCCGCGCTGCTCGGCGTGCACCCGAATACGCTCCGGGCCTGGACCGATGCCGGCCGGCTGACCGCGTACCGCATCAACGCCCGCGGCGATCGGCGCTACCGGCGCGTCGACGTCGAGCGACTGCTGGCCGAGGGCGGTGGCGCGCCGGCGATGCCAGCCTCGGAACCGGACTCGGGCCGGCGCGAGGCCGAGGCGGCGCTCTTTGCGCGGCTGGCCCAGGGCAGCGGCCCGTCGGCCACTCCGGCGGCGGTGTGCCGTACGGCCATCGAGGCGCTGCGCACGACGCTTGGCATCGCCCGGGCGGCGATCTACCTCGTCCGCGACGGATCTGACGGCCATCTGGTGCTCGAGACGCATGCCGGCTACCCTGCCCCGCCGCCCGTCGCCATCGAGCATGACGATCATTCCGGCGCGCCCTCGCCATCGGGCACCGGCCTGGCCCGTCGCCTCAGCCTGCGGGCCGCGGGAGAGCAGATCGGCGCCCTGGTCCTCGAGGACGAGGTCGGCGGCCCGCTGGCTCACGTCCGCGAGCCGTTCCTGCACGGCGTGGCGGCGGCCATCGCCGGGGACATCCTCAACGCCCGTGTCCTGGCTCGTGCGCGTCGCGAGGTGACGCGCGCCCGCGCTCTCCGTCACGTGACCCAGGAGATGACCGGTCAGCTCGACCTGAACACGGTGCTGGACGACGTCGTCGACCGCACCCGCTCCCTGTTCGATGCCGAGAAGGCCGGCCTCTGGCTGCTCGACGACTCGGAGCAGCCGTTCAAGCCCGCCGCCTCCCGCTCGCTGGGGGAGGAGTTCCAGCGCCGCGTCCGGCAGCTGACCCTCGGCAGCGCGGCAGTGGGCGTCCAGGCCGTGCGCGAGCGGCGGACGTACGTGGTGCGGCATGCCGACACGCGCGTCGGCGTCGGCGAGATGCAGGCCGTGTATCGCGACGAGGGCATCAAGACCGCCTGCCTGGTGCCGCTGGTCAGCAACGACCGCGCCGTCGGCGTGCTGGGGCTCTACCACGTCCGCGACCACGACTGGCCGGAGGACGAGCTCGCACTGGCGCAGTCCTTCGCCAACCAGGCAGCGGTCGCCATCAGCAACGCCCGGCTCTACCGCTCGGTCGCCGACCAGGCGGCCCGCATGCGCTCGATCCAGGACCTCTCTGCCCGCCTCAACCGGCTGACCGATGTCCAGGCCATCGCCGATGCCATCGTGGCCGAGGCGAGCTCGCTCGCCAACTACCACGACATCCGCGTCTACGCCGTGGACTGGGACCGCGGCACCTGTGAGCCGGTGGCCTTCACCGACCGGCTGCTGGGCGACGGCGACTTCCGCGACGCGCTGCGGGTGGACATCGGCGAGGGCAGCTTCACCGGCTGGGTCGCCGCCAACGGCGAGCCCATCCTGGCCAACGACGCCCTGCACGACCCGCGCGGCCACACCATCGACGGCACCGACGACATCGAGGAGTCGATGCTGGTGGTGCCGATGGTCTTCGAGGGCCGATCGGTGGGCGTCATTGCCCTCTCCAAGCTGGGCAACAACCAGTTCAGCAACGACGACCTGCAGACGATGACCATCTTCGCCGGCTACGCGGCGCAGGCCATGGCCAACGCCGGCGCCTACGAGCGCCTGGAGCTGCAGTCGGCCGAGCTGGCGCGGCAGCTGCAGTCTCAGCGCCGCCTGCTGGAGATCAACGAGCGGCTGCTGTCGACCCTGGACCGCGCCGACGTGCTCGAGACGATCGCCGACGGCCTGAAGGCGGTGGTCAGCTACGACAACCTGTCGATCTATCGGGTCGACGAGGCGCAGCAGGTGCTCCTGCCGGTGCTGACCCGGGAGCGCCACGCCGAGGAGGTGCGCCGCTACGTGGTGCCGTTCGGCCGCGGACTGATGGGCTGGGCGGTCGAGCACGGTGAGTCGATCCTGGCCAACGACGCGCTCAACGACCCGCGCGCCATGCAGATCCCCGGCACGCCCGATGATCCCGAGGCACTGGTGGTGGTGCCGCTCGTCGCCGACGGCGACGTCATCGGCTGCATGAACATCTCGCGCGTCGGTGGCGAGGAGGTCTACTTCAGCGACGCGGACTTCGACCTGGTGAAGCTGTTCGCCGGCCAGGCCTCCATCGCGCTGCGCAACGCGGAAGCGCACCAGGCCATCACGGTGCGCGCCGAGACCGACGCGCTGACGGGTCTGGGCAACCACGGTGCCTTCCAGCGGACCCTCGCCGACGTGCTGGGGCAGCCGGAGGGTGCCGCGCCGGCCCCGCGCCGCCGCGCCCGGCAGTCCGGCCCGATCGCGCTGCTGATGATGGACCTGGACAACTTCAAGGCCTATAACGACCGGCTCGGCCACCCCGCCGGAGACGCGCTGCTGCATGCCATCGGCGCCGCCATCTACGGCTCGGCACGGGCGGACGATCGCGTCTTCCGCTACGGCGGCGACGAGTTCGCGCTCATCCTGCCGGGCGCCGATGCGATCGCCGCGGAGGCTGTCGGTGAGCGGGTGCGGGCCGCCGTCGCGCGGCTGACTGCGAAGGAGGCCACGAAGGTGACGATCACGGTGGGCGTGGCCGCCTATCCGCGTGATGCCACCGACAAGAACGACCTCATCGCCGCGGCCGATACCGCGCTCTACCTGGGCAAGCAGTCGGGCGAGGACCGCGTGGTCCGCGCTGACCAGGTGCCGCCGGAGATGCGTGCCCTGCGCACCACGCTCGACGAGCTGGCGCGCGCCGCCCTGCAGCACCCCGACGACGGGCCCAGCGTCGACTCCCTGGTGGAGCAGGCCGCGCGGCTGACACATGCCGGCGAGAGCGACCACGACACCGTGCGCGACGCCCTGCTGGCCGTCGCGCGCTCGCTGGACACGCTGGATCCCGCGACCATCGGCCACGGCGATCGGGTGGGCCGCCTGGCCCGCCTCACGGCGGAGAAGCTTGGCTGCGACGAGGCCGGTGCCACCGCGGTCGAGCTCGCGGCGCGGCTGCACGGCCTGGAGGGGATCGGGTCAGCCGAGCTCGAGGCGATCCCCTCGCTGCGCGAGGTGGCTGAGATCGTCGCCTGGCACCGCGATGGCAGCGCACCTGGCGACGCACCGCTCGGGGCCCGGATCGTGGCCGCCGCGAATGGCTACGACGCCCTGGTCTCATTGCCCGATGGCCCGCACGCCGATCGACGGCAGGCCATCGACCAGCTGTCTGTCGCCACGCCGCGCTACGGCGCGGACGTGCTCAAGGCGCTGGCCGCCGTGGTGGGCGTCAAGCCGCGTCGCGGGCACCGACGGCGGCAGGGCGACACGGTCGCACCCGAGGACGCGGACGCGGCCTAGGGCGGCTCGGCGCCCGATGTATCATCGCGGCTCCCGATGTTCAGCCGATCCCTGGCCGCCGTGCGCCGGCGCTCATTCGCGCGCGTCCCGCTGCTCCTGTGCCTGATGGCGGCGCTGGCCGCCTGCGGCTCTTCGACGCCCTCGCCCAGCTCCTCGGCCGAGGCACTCGCCAGCACCAGCCCGAGCGCCGCACCGCCGGCCACGCCCGCGCCCACCCCGGATCCGACGCCGAGCTACACGAACCCGCCGGACGCCCGGCTGGCCGGGATCATCCCGCGGCGAATCGGCGGCGAGACGGTCCACGTGCCGAGCCACTCGCAGTTCGCCTACACGCCGGGCGACATGGTCCCTGCCTATGGCGACCTCGCCCTCCGCTTCACCGCGCTGCAGGTGGCCTTCGTCGAGGAGCCGCGCCTCTCGCTGTACGCGGCCCGGGTCGAGGGCGAGCTGCCGACGACGCGCCAGCTGGCGCCGTACCTGGCCACCGCGGCCGAGTACGTCGGCATCGCCGGTCTGCATCGCAAGGAATGGAAGTACCGCACCATCGGCGGCCGGGTGACATGGGTGCGTCCCGAGGACGACGCCACCGCCGCGGGCACGATGATCTACACCTGGACCGGCGACGAGTACGTCTTCCTGCTCATCGGCACCGATGACCGGCTGAACCGCGCGCTGTTCGCCGCGCTGCCGGGCGAGAAGGCGAAGGCGGTCGAGCCAAGCACGCCGGTGAGCGCGGAGCCGACACCGGCGCCGAGCGGGAGCGCGGAGGCGACCGCGGGCTCCTGAGCGGCCGCTACCATCCGTCGGGTGATCGGCCGCATCGGCTATGGCGTCTCAATCGTCGGCTCGGTGGCCGCCGTGGCGCTGCGCCTGCTGGGTGCCGACGCGACCCTGACCTTCGCCGTCAGCGCGATCGCCATCGGGGGCCTGGCCTACACGCTGGGGCATGCCACCGAGCAGCTGGGCGCGGCCGCCGGCCCGCGCATCGGCGGCATCCTGAACGCCACCGTCGGCAACATCGGCGAGATCATCATCGCCGGCTTCCTGATCGCCAACGGCGAGCTGGAGGTCGTCAAGGCCTCGATCACCGGCTCCATCGTCAGCAATCTGCTGCTCGTCCTGGGCGCCTCCCTGCTCGTCGGCGGGCTGAAGAACGGCATCCAGCGCTACGACGGCCAGGCAACCGGCATGAACGCCGCCAGCCTGCTGCTGGCCACCATCGGCCTGGTCGTGCCAGCCACCCTGGCCGCCCTGGTCCACGCGGGGCCCGAGACGGGCGAGAGCTCACCGGTCTTCTTCAACCTGGAGGCCCTGTCGCTGGGCGTTGCCGCGGTCCTGATCCTGACCTACGGGGCCCAGCTGTTCTTCTACCTTCGCTCGCCCGAGGCCGACACCCCCGGCGAGCACGAGGAGGAGGGGCAGACCTGGACGGTGCGCCGCTCGCTCGCCGTCCTCCTGGGGAGTGCGGCCCTGCTGACCGTCGTGTCCGAGATCCTGGTCCACTCGCTCGAGCCGATGGTCGAGGCGATCCACATCAACCGCTTCTTCATCGGCATCGTCCTGATCCCGCTGATCGGCAACGCCGCCGAGCACGTCGTGGGCCTGACGCTGGCCTACAAGAACAAGATGGACTTCAGCCTGGTGACCTCCATCGGCTCGGCCACGCAGATCGCGCTGTTCGCGGCGCCGGTGCTCGTCTTCTTCGGGCTGCTGGTCGGGCAGCCGTTGACGCTGGTCTTCACGCCGCTCGAGGTGGTGGCCGTAGCGGCGGGCGTGCTGATCGCCGCGTTCATCGCCAGCGACGGCCGCAGCAACTGGGTGGAGGGGCTACAGCTGATCAGCGTCTACGTCATCCTGGCCATCGCCTTCTTCTTCGTCAGCCCCTGAGGCGACCGGGCGCCGCCCGGCATGACCGGGCAGGGCGTGGAGCGCATCGGGCTATGATCCGGCTCGTGCTCGACGACGAGAACGAATCCGGCGAGTGGGGGGAGGATGCTCCGCGCGACGACCGCTGGGGTCGCAAGCGCGACCGGCTGGCGCGGCTGCTGAGCGTGGCATCGATCCTCTACTCACGTGGCTCCGGCGAGGCGGGCGTTGCCGTCACCGAGATCGCCGAGCTGACCGGCATGACCACCCGGACCATCTACCGTGACATCCGGGCGCTGGACGAGGAGCTGGGCGTCCCGATCTTCCAGGCCGGCCGCGGCCGGTACGGGATCGAGAAGAAGTACTTCCTGCCGCCCCTGCGCCTGACCCTGCCCGAGGCAGTGGTCCTCTTCCTGTCGTCGCGGCTCATCGCCCGCTGGTCCGACGAGTACGACCAGGCGGTGATCAGCGCCTTCACCAAGCTGGCCGACCTCCTGCCGCAGCCGATCGCGCAGCACGTGGCCGCCACCATGCTGAACGTCGGCCGGGCCGGTCCCAACGAGCCGTTCACCCGCAACTTCGCGGTGGT
>DASSNX010000006.1:0-14078 GCA_035701185.1 Candidatus Limnocylindria bacterium | reverse complement strand
CGGCGAGCATGTCATGGGCCGATGGACCGCCCGCCTCCGGCGTGCCCGTGCCGGGCGCGTAGGCGGGGTCCACCACGTCGATGTCGAAACTGATGAAGGCGGGCCGATCCCCCACTCGCTCCCGGATGCGCTGCGCCACGGTCTCCGGTCCGAGGGCGAAGACCTCCTCGGTGGTGAGGTACTCGAGGCCCAGCTCGTCGCGCAGGCCGGTCCAGTCCGCGGCCTCGTACAGGGATCCGCGCAGGCCCACCTCGATCGAGTGGGCCACGTCCACCAGCCCCTCCTCGATGGCGCGGCGCATCCACGTCCCGTGGTTGTACTTCTCGCCGAAGTAGCTGTCCCAGGCATCGGTGTGCGAGTCGAAGTCGATCACCGCCACCGGCCCGCGCGACCGCGTGGCCCGCAGGTGCGGCAGGGTGCAGGCATGGTCGCCGCCGATGAGCAGCGGCACCACGCCACTCTGGACGATGGGCGCCACGGCCTCCTCGATGGCCGCGTAGCTGCGCTCCGTGTAGCCAGGGACGATGGCCACGTCGCCGAAGTCGACACAGCTGAGCACGTCGAACGGCTTGACGTCCAGGTTGGCGTTGTACGGCCGCAGCATCACGCTCGCCGCCCGCACCGCGTTCGGCCCGAAGCGGCCGCCGACGCGGTAGGTCACGCCGGTGTCGAATGGCACCCCGACGATGGCCAGATCCACGTAGTCCAGGCTGCGGACGAGTGGCAGGCGGGCAAAGGTCGACGGGCCGGTGAAGCGGGGGCTCTTCAGCGAGTCTTCGGGGATGTACCGCGGCATCGCCGCGAATGTTATGCCGCGGGGCGCAACCTCAACCGGCTGTGCGTGCCGGTACGACGTTCGGGTTCACGTGGAAGACGTTCTCCGGATCCCAGGCCCGCTTGAGCGCGGCCAGCCGCGCGAGCTTGGCGTCGCCGTACAGGCGCCGCGTTGCCTCGGGTCCGGCCTCGCTGTTGCCGTTGGGGTAGGCGCCCAAGGTGTGATCCGGCTCGACGACCGCCATGGCGCGGCGGCACCAGTCGATGTTCAGCTCATCGTCCGCGGCGTCTGTCCAGGACGCATCCGCGCTGAGGTCGAAGGCGGCCGCGCGGCCGGCGTAGGCCGTTGCGTCCTCCGGCACGCGGCTGATTGCGCCGCCCAGGGCCGTGATCGAGAACGTGCCGTCGCCTGGCCCCTCCAGCAGCCCGAGCAGCTCGTCGAGGGCCTCCGGCCGGATGCCATCGGCGTTGTGGCTCGTGATGTACGACCGGCTGCCCCAGGCGAAGACGAGGTCATGGGCCACCTGGACGTCGAGATACGGCGTGCTGCCGGTGGTCGCGGTCAGCGGCGAGAGGCCGGCGCGCAGGCCGGCCGTGTCGCGCTCGACGGCTTCGGCCGCGCCACTGTGATTCCAGGCGAAGTAGACGATCGGCCTGCCGATCATCGGCTCGGCGAAGCCGGCGTCTGCCCCCGCCCGATCGAGCCCGAAGATGCACGACACCGTGTCGGGCGCCTCCAGCGCGTACTCGCGGAACCGCTCCCAGAGCTCATGGACCTGGCCGGCGTCGAAGGTGAGGACCCCGCGATGGAGGTCCGGCCCGAACGGATGGAGCCGGAACTCGAAGCCGGTGGCGATGCCGAAGTTCCAGCCGGCGCCGCGCAGCCCCCAGAACAGCTCCGGCTCCTCGTCCGCAGTCGCGCGCACGAGGCGACCATCGGCGGTGACGAGCTCCACGGCGGTCAGGTTGTCGATTGTCAGGCCGAAGTGCCGCTGCAGCCGGCCGATGCCGCCGCCGAGGGTCAGCCCGGCAACGCCGGTGTGGCCCACGACGCCGATCGGGCAGACGAGGCCGTGCGCCTGGGCGGCGACGTCCAGCTCACCCAGGAGGGCGCCACCGTTCGCCCGTGCGGTGCGGGCGCGGGCATCCACCGCCACGCCGCGCATCGCCGACATGTCGACCAGCAGCCCACCGGGCGCGCCGCCGAACCCCAGCGCGCTGTGGCCGCCCGAGCGGACGGTGATCTCCAGGCCGTGGTCGCGGGCGAACAGGACTGCCGCCGCGACCTGCCCGGCGGACGAGGGCCGCGCGATGACGGCCGGCCGCCGATCGTGGATCGCGTTCCAGAGGCGGCGCGCGTCGTCGTAGGCGGCGTCGTCGGGCGTGAGGACCTCGGCGCAGGCACGGCGCAGCTGGTCGAGATCGTGGGTGCTCGGGCTGGCGCTCGGCATGGCGGCAAGCAGAGAGACGGAATTTGGACTGGTCGGGGCGAGAGGATTTGAACCTCCGACTTCATCGTCCCGAACGATGCGCGCTACCAGGCTGCGCCACGCCCCGACCGAGGAGGCCCGAGTCTAGCAGCCGATGGACTGACCGGCCACCCGGCCGGGCTCGCTGGCGGGACGCATCGGCTCACCTACACTGCCGCCGATGCTGCGGCTGGACGCGAACGAACGCCTGATCATCGGCCTCACGCTGGGCCTCAAGCTCGGCGTGCTGGTGCTGGGCGTCCTCGCCTGGCAGCTGGTGCACGGCAGCCACGTGGACGTTCCGGGCTGGAGCCTCTGGGACCGATGGGATGCGCCGCACTACACCGACCTCATGGTCTACGGCTACCGGGCCGACGATCCGGGCAACCTGACGAACCCGTATGGCTACCAGCAGGTCTACCCCGGCGACCTCGGGCTGTACATCGTCTTCTATCCCCTCTTCCCGTGGCTGGGCGGCGCCCTGAACGCCCTGATCCATGCGCCGGTGCTCAGCGCGTTCATCGTCGCGGGCGTCGCGTCCGTCGTGCTGGGGCCGCTCTTCTACCGGCTGGTGAAGCACGACGAGTCACCCGATGTCGCCCTGCGCGCAACCTGGTTCCTGCTGATCTTCCCGACCGCGTACTTCCTGCACATCGGCTACACCGAGGCGCTGTTCCTGGCACTGGTGATCGGCTCGTTCCTGGCCGCCCGGACGGGGCGCTGGTGGCTGGCCGGCCTGGTGGGTGGGTTGGCGGCGCTGACGCGCATCAACGGCCTGGTGCTCCTTCTGGCACTCCCCGTGGAGGCGGCCACACAGTGGTACATGACCCCGCCGGAGGCGCGGCGCTTCCGTTGGGACTGGCTGGCGATCGGGCTGGTGGCGGTGGGCTTCGGCGTCTACCTGGCGCTGAACTGGGCGCTCTACGGCACGCCCTTCCAGTTCCTGATCGTCCAGCACGACCACTGGTACAAGTCCCTGGCCTCGCCGCTGGACGCCATCAACGGCGCGCTCGGCTGGTTCGGTTCCGACGATCCGGACAGCCGCTTGATGTACGGCTTCATGGAACTGCTGTTCGTGGGGATCGGCGCGGTGGGAACGCTGGTGGCCGCCTTCCGCTTCCGGCCGTCCTGGTTCGCGTGGATGCTCGGCAACCTGGTCCTGTTCGTGTCGACGTCGTTCCTGCTCTCGACGCCGCGCTACGTCCTGACCCTCTTCCCGCTCTTCGTGGCGCTTGCCCTGCCGACCCGCCGGGTGTGGGCGCTGGTCGGCGTGTCGGCGGTCTCGCTGGCCGGCTTCGTCTACTTCGCCTCGCGCTTTGCCACCGGGGCCTGGGCGTTCTAGCTGGCCGATACCCCGGTGCCGCCGGGCCGCGCAACGCGAGCATCGCGCGCGAAATCGGACGAGAAACGACGACACCCGCCACGCAGACGTGGCGGGCATAGAAATGTCCCGAAGGAACCGCGGCGACCGTTGATGTGATCTCCAGTCGGCCAGCTGCCCCTTCGGGACGAGAGAAGCATGGCAGCGGGTGGTGCGTCCTGGCAATAGGGGTTGTCCACGACTTCGGCGCAGATCTTGGGAGTTATCCACACCGTATCCCCAGTGTGGAATCCCTCAGCCGGCCCGTCGTGCCCGTTGTCGGAGCAGGCCGCGCACCCGCTCGCGCCGAGCGGCAGACGGCGCCGGCAGCTCTCCGCGCCGCTCCCCGATCGCCAGCGCCTGGACTGCCGGCAGGCCATCGACCGCGGCGCGCGTCGTCAACGGGAGGCTGCCGGCGAGGTGGCCATCGGGCCGGATCAGCCAGGCACGCGAGCCGGCGCCGCCGTAGATCCGGGCGAGGTCGCCGGCCACGTCGCGCAGCACCGTGACGCCCTTCAGTGGCATGTCCGGGCCCAGGGCCGCGATGCGGGCCGGTGCCGGCCAGCTCAGACCGGCGGCGCGGATCGCCATGGCGGCCGCGGCGTCGGGCGCAGTGCGGCACATGAGCAGCACCACGAAGGTCTCGCCCAGGAGGTCGCGAAGCCGCGTCACGGATGCCGCCTTCGCGTCGAGCACCGTGCAGCGGGCGTCGGGCGCCACGTCGCCATGCAGTGGCAGTCGGTCGTCGCCGTGGGCCGCGGCAACGACCGGGGAGGCGGCGTAGCTGAACGGCTGCGACAGCTTCCCGGAGTTCACGCGACGGCGCAGGACGCCGGATCGGACGCTGCCCCGCAGGATCGCGTTGCGCGCCAGCCGTCGCAGCGGGCCGTGCGGGACCATGAACCGCATGCTCGCGTCGGTGATGGCGAGGTTTTCCGCCGCCGCCGCGCGGCGCTCGACCTCGTAGGAGTCGAGCAGCACGTCCGGGGCGGCCCCATCCAGCACCAGGGCCAGCTTCCAGGCGAGGTTCTCCGCGTCGGCCGCCCCCGAATTCAGGCCCCGGGCGCCGAATGGCGACATGAGGTGGGCCGCATCGCCGGCCAGCAGCGCGCGGCCGACGCGGAAGTGCGGCGCCACCCGCTGGTGGAAGCGGTAAGCGGTCACCCACTCGAGCTCGTAGGCGGTCGTCTCCCCCACGACCTGCCGGATACGCCGATCCAACGCGCCAGAGGCGCGCTCGGCCTCGACATCGGTCCCGGACGGAACCTGCCAGTCGATGCGCCAGGTGTCATCGGGCTGGGGATGGACCAGGACCTGGCGGCCGGGATTCCATGGCGGGTCGAAGTGGAAATGGCGCTCGTTGGGGAATGGCAGGTGGGCCTTGATGTCGCAGATCAGGAACAGGTCCTCGTGGCTGTGGCCGGGAAATCCCATGCCCAGCAGGTGGCGGACCGCCGAATGGGCACCATCGGTCCCGATCGCGTAGGCCACCCGCAGGGTCTGCTCGCCGTCGGGCGTCTCGCAGGTCAGGGTGACGCCGTCGTCGTCCTGGCGCAGGCCCGTGAGCCGATGGCTCCATTGCACCTCGACGTTCGGCAGCTCGCGCAGTCGCGCCAGCAGCATCTCCTCGACCTCGGTCTGGTTGATGTTCACGAAGCCCGGGAAGTGGTCGGTGCCGGACCCGGGCAGCTGGACGCTGAACAGCTCACGGTCGCGGAAGTAGGTGCGGCCGATCTGCCACTGCACGCCGCGCTCGGCCACCCGCTCGCCGATGCCCAGCCGCGCCCAGATCTCGAGCGTCTCGCGCTGCATGCAGAGGGCCTTCGATCCCTCGCCGGTGTGCCGGTCGTGCTGCTCCAGCAGAACCACCCGCAGGCCGTGCTGGGCCAGCCGGCCGGCCAGGGTCATGCCGATCGGTCCTGCCCCCACCACGGCCACCTGGGCATCGAGCGCGGCCACGGTCGGGATGATAGGTCTAGGCGGTGAGCTCGTCCCAGACGGCGCGGTCGCGCTCCACGGTCCAGATCCGCGGACGGTCGATCCCATCCAGCTCGTCCCAGGCGCGCTGCACGTTGAACGGCATGGTGTGCTCGAAGATCGGGAAGCTGCCGTAGCGCGGCGCGAGAGCGTCGTGCGTCTGGTGATAGGCATCGCGTGGCGTGCCGCCGGCCTGCTTCACCTCGCGCGTGCCGTCCAGGACGGCCGACAGGAAGGCCCGCGTGTCGCTGATCGCCTGCTCTACGGCCGCTCCCCGGACGACGGGGCCGCGGCCGCCGACCATCTGCTCCGCCCCGAGCGCCGCCACGTTGTCCAGGGTCGTTCCCCGCCAGTCGCCGATATGCGCGTCGCCCATGTACGGCGCGGCCTGGGCTTCCACGAGGTCGCCGGCGAAGCAGATGCGCTCCTCGGGCAGCCAGACCACCAGGTCGCCAGTGGTGTGGCCACGTCCCAGGAACCGCAGCTCGACGCGGCGGTTGCCCAGGTCGATCTCCATTTCGCCCTCGAAGGTGTGCGTCGGCCGCGTCAGCCCCGGGATCGTCTCGGCGCCCTGGAACAGCCGCGGCATCCGGCCCTGCTCGCTGGCCCAGTCCTGCGCCCCGCGCTCCTCGATCAGGTCGGCGGTCGCCTGGGTCGTGACGATGCGCCGCGCGTTGAAGGCAGCTGCACCCAGGACACGCACCGCGTGGTAGTGGGTCAGCACCAGGTCGCCGAATGGCAGATCGCTGATCGTCCGCACCACGTCGATCCAGCGCTGCGCCATGAACGGCGTGGCCCGCGCCTCGATGGCCAGGATCGCATCGGCCCCGATCACGCAGCCGACGTTGGGATCGCCCTGCGCGGTGTAGGCGTACACGCCGTCGACCAGCTGCTCGAGGGTGGCCTCCTTCTCGGCGAGGTCGGCGCTCGACGCAAACGGCTTGCTGCTCACGGAGCCGATGATAGGCCGCCAGGCCGCGGGTAAGCGCCAGGCGTCATGCAGCCGTGCTGTGTCACTGGGTGACGGTCAGCACGGCCGACGGCGCGCCCGGCTCTTCGGGCCCTCCCACCACGATCAGGTACTTCCCTGGCTGGACCTTGACGAGCATGACGTTGCCGCAGGGACCGAGCTGGTCCCTGGCAGCGGCGTTCTGGTCCGGATCGCAGTTGTCCGCCTCCAGGCCAGACGCGGAGGTGTCCTGCACATTGCCCTTGGCGATCTCCGCGATCTGCTCCTCGCTCAGGGGCTGAGGCGACGCGTCCGGACCCGCTCTGCGCTCGACGAAGCTGATCGCTTCGCCATCGAGGACGAGATAGACGTCACCGGCCGCCACCGTATCCGGGTCGAGGGTCACCGCGGAGGCCGATGCCTGGACCTGGACTCGCTGCGCGCCAGCGGGAATCGGCCGGTTGCCCTCGCATGCCGGCAGCGCGAGCAGGAGCGCGCCAATGGCCACGGATCGCAGGGCTCGGTGCTGGTCGATCATGCGGCTGCATTCATTGTCGTCCGGTCCGCAAGCGGGCCGCGCGGCAGGGTCAGGCCAGTGGCGGCAGCTCCACGACCCGGGCTTCGTGGATGCCCGGCACCGCAAGGAGGCCGGCCAGGACGGCAGCGGGCAGCGGCGAGTCGACGCTGACCACCATGCGGGCCTCGCCTGCCGCCGACAGGCGGGACAGCTCGAGCGACGAAATGTTGATCTCCGCCTCGGCCAGGGCCGTCCCGACCGCGCCGACGACGCCAGGCCGATCCTGGTGGCGGGTGATGAGCATCAGGCCCGCCAGCTCGGCGTCGAGCTCGAAGCCGTCGAGCGCGGCGAGGTGCGGCCGGCCGTGGGCGGTTGACCCGCTGAGCCGCAGGCTGCCGGGACCCTCTCCGGCCTCCAGGGTCACCAGCGAGGCCCACGGGTCCGAGGCATCGGTCCGCGTCTCCCGAACGGTGAGGCCGCGCTCCCGGGCCACCAGGTCGGCGTTGACGGCGTTGACGCGCTGGTCGGTGACCGCCTCGAGGATGCCGGCCAGGGCCGCGGTCCGGATCGGCGAGCAATCCCAGGCGGCGATCTCGCCCGCGTAAGTCAGCGAGAGGCAGTCGAAGGCCGCCGGCGACAGCTGCCGGGCCAGGATGGCGAGCCGCCGGCCCAGCTCCACGTAGGGCCGCAGCCGCGGCACGACGTCGGGCGCCACGGATGGCGCGTTCACCGCATAGGGCGGCGTCACCCCGGCCAGGGCCTCGAGCAGCTGCTCGGCCATCTCGACGGCCACGCGGTCCTGGGCCTCCGCGGTCGACGCCCCGAGGTGCGGGGTGAGGACCGTGTTGGGCGCGGCGCGCAGCGGGTGGTCGGGAGGCATCGGCTCGGTGGAGTAGACGTCCACCGCGGCACCCGCCAACCGGCCCTCGCTCAGGGCGGCCGCCAGCGCCGCCTCGTCGACGATGCCACCGCGGGCCACGTTGAGGACGACCGCACCGGGCTTCATGGCCTCGATCTGGGAGGAGCCGATGAGCCCGCGCGTCTGCGCGGTCAGCGGCGTGTGGACGGTGATGACATCGGCGCGTAGCAGCAGCTCGGGCAGGCCGACCAGCCGCGCACCGTGCTCGGCGGCCTGCTCCTCGGTGAGGTACGGATCGTTGGCGATCACCCGCATCTCGAAGCCGGTGGCACGACGGGCGACGGCCTTGCCGATCTTGCCGAGGCCGATGATGCCCAGCGTCTTGTGCCGCAGCTCGGCACCGGTGAAGCGGCCGCGCTCCCATTCGCCACTCCGCACGGACGCGTCGGCGGCCGGCACGTGGCGCAGCAGGGCCAGCATGAGCGCCATGGTGTGCTCGGCGGCGGCGATGGTGTTGCCGGTCGGCGCGTTGACGACCATCACCCCGGCACGGGTCGCGGCCGCCAGGTCGATCCGGTCGGTCCCGACGCTGGCGACCCCCACCACCGACAGCCGGGGAGCGGCCGCGGCCAGCAGCTCGGCGTCGACCCGCGTCTGCGATCGCACGACCAGTGCGTCCCAGCCCCCATCCTGCGACAGCTGCCGGAGGAGCGCCTCGCGCAGCTGCCCGCTGCGCACCATGGTCTCGTGGGCGGCGGCGAGGATGTCGACACCGGCCTGGGCGACCGGCTCGGCGACGAGGATGCGGGCCACGTCCCGAGTCTAGCCGCCCGGCCGGGATGCTAGGCTGCCGGCGTGAGGATCCTGTCCCGGTTGCTCATCGCGGCCGCCGTCGTGGCGACCGGGCTGATCGCACCCCGCCCCGCCACCGCGGGCAGCCGGCTGGCGATCCTTGTCGGCGCCGGCGACATCGCCACGTGCGGCGGCCGCAACGACGAAGCCACTGCCGCGGTGGTGGCGAAGCAGGGCGGGCTGGTCTTCACCGCCGGCGACAATGCCTATGACCTCGGCTCCTACCGGAATTTCCTCGATTGCTACGCGCCGAGCTGGGGTCGCTTCAAGGACCGGACCTCGCCCGCGCCGGGCAACCACGACTACGACACCGCCGGCGCCGCCGGCTACTTCCGCTACTTCGGCTCGCGGGCGGGGACGGCCGGCAAGGGCTGGTACGCCTACAACCGGGCGACGTGGCGGATTTACGTGCTGAACTCGAACTGCGACGCGGTCGGCGGCTGTGGCATGGGCTCACCGCAGCAACGCTGGCTGGCGAACGACCTCGCCGCGCACCCGCACCGTTGCGTGCTGGCCTACTGGCATCACCCGCGCTTCAGCTCCGGCAAGCACGGCAACGACACCGACGTCCAGGGCTTCTGGATCACGCTCTACCGCGCGGGGGCCGAGGCGATCATCAACGGCCATGACCACGACTACGAGCGCTTCGCCAAGCAGAACTACCAGGGCGAGCGACGGCCGTACCACGGCATCCGCGAGTTCGTCGTCGGCACCGGTGGCGCGGGCCTCAGGCCGTTCCCCACGCGGCTGCCCAACAGCCTGGTGCGGCAGGCCGATACCTTCGGCGTGCTGAAGCTGGTCCTCCGCCCCGGCTCCTACCGCTGGCAGTTCCTGCCAGCCGCGGGCGGCACGTTCACCGACTCGGGTCGGGGGAAGTGCCACTGACCCGCTCCGCTCATCAGGCGGGATGGAACGGGAAGGCGAGCGGAATCAGGATCAGGCTCAGGGTGATGGTCACCACGTTCAGCGGGACGCCGATGCGGGAGAAGTCGCTGAAGCGGTAGCCCCCCAGGCCGTAGACCATCAGGTTCGTCTGGTAGCCGAGGGGCGTCAGGAACGAGAGGCTGGCGCCGAGCATGATGGCGATCACGAACGGCCGCGCATCGGCACCGATGGTCGCCGCCGTCGCCACGCCAATCGGGAACATCAGGGCCGCCGCCGCATTGTGCGACACGAGTTCGGTCAGGACGATGGTGGCGATCATGATGGCCGCCAGTGAGCCGATGGGCCCGAGCGGCGACATCAGGCTCACCAGCCCGCCGGCGACGGCCTCGGCCAGCCCGCTGGACGACACCGCTGCGCCGAGCCCGAAGGCCGAGGCGATGAGGATGACGATCGAGAGGTCCACGGCATCGCGGGCCTGGCGGACGGTCAGCACGCCGGTCGCCACGACGATCATCGCCGCCGCCACCGAGGCCTGGAGGATGGGGACGAGGCCCGAGCCGGTGGCGAGCACGAACCCGGCGAAGACCGCGGCCACCAGCCACGCGCGCCGCGGCTGGCGGGGGGAGATGCCGGACAGCGGGGCGATGACCAGGAAGTCCGGCCGATCGCGCCACCGGGAGCGGAAGCCCGGATCGGCCAGCACCAGCAGCGTGTCGCCGACGCGCAGCGGAATATCACCCAGCTTCGCGTTCAGCCGCTGCCCGGCGCGATGGATGGCGATGACGGCGGCGTCGTAGCGCGACCGGAAGTCCGACTGCTTCAGCGTCTGCCCCACCAGGTCGCCGCCGCCCCCGACCACCACCTCGTAGAAGGCGTGGACGTTCCCCGCCAGGCTGCGGATCTGGCGGGCCTGGGCCGACGAGAGGCCGCGAACGCGCTGCAGGTCGACGATGTCATCCACCCGCCCCACGAAGGTGAGCAGGTCTCCGGCCTCCAGCCGCTCGTCAGGGCCGACCGGCGCGATCGAGCGCCCGTCGCGCTCGATCTCCACCAGGAAGACGCCCTGCAGGCGGCGCAGCCCGGCTTCGGACACGGTCACGCCATCGGCCTCGCCACCGCGCTTGACCCGCATGCTGACCGTGAAGTCGCGGCCGGTGTCCGACAGCGTCCCGCCCACCGCGCTGCGGTCCGGCAGCACGCGCGGCGAAAGGAGCACCACGGCGGCGACCCCGGCCAGCGCGATCGGGATGCCGATCAGGGTCGGCTCGAAAAGGCCCAGCGGCCGCATGCCGGCATTGGTCAGGAGGCCGGAGATCGTCAGGTTGGTCGACGTGCCGATGGCCGTGATGATCCCGCCCAGGATGGCCGCGTAGCTGACCCCCATCAGGAAGCGTGACGCCGGCAGGTTGCGCCGCGCCGAGATGTCGACCACGGCCGGAATGGTCATGGCCACCAGCGTGGTGTTGTTCACGAAGGCGCTGATGCCGGCGAGCGGAAAAAGCAGCCGCGCCAGGATGCCGGTCGATGTCTCGGCACCGCGGAACAGCCGTGCCACGACGGGCTGCATGATGCCCGCCACGTCGACCGCGCGGGCCACGATCAGCAGGGCGCCGATGATGATGGGCGCCTCGTTGCTGAAGCCGGCGAAGGCCTGCTCCGGCTTGATGATGCCGATGAGCATCAGCACCATGGTCGCGCTCAGCACCGCCGGCGCCGGTGGCGCCTTCTCCGTGAAGAGCACGATCACCAGCACTGCCAGCACGGCGAGCGTGATCCACGCGGCGGGGCCCATGGCGGGGGAGTCTATCGGACGGGGTCAGCCCGGCGCGTGTAGAGTCTTGCGCGGCATGTCGTTTGCAGAGACGCTGGTCGGCACATGATTCGACGCCACCTGATGGCCCTGCGAATCGGCCTCATGGCCGTGGACG
Organism: Candidatus Limnocylindria bacterium; assembly: GCA_035701185.1. Lineage (GTDB taxonomy): Bacteria > Chloroflexota > Limnocylindria > QHBO01 > QHBO01 > DASSCW01. The sequence continues at coordinate 2,508 of DASSNX010000006.1, read as the reverse complement.
CCGCGGTTGCCGCTGCCGTCTTCCTGGTCGTCGCGCACCTTCGTTACCTGGACGGCAACGCATCCGCCCTGTGGCGTGCGCTGGCCCTGGATCCGACCGCCACGGCCTTCCTCTTCGCGGCCATCTGGGTCGTGGTGCTGTGGAGCACCGGCCTCTACCGCCTCGCGCCACGCTGGCACGTGCTCAGCGAGGTGTGGGACATCGTGCGCGCCACGCTCATCGTGGCGGCGCTGGTGCTGTCGACCCTGTTCCTCACCGACCAGACCGAGGTCAGCCGCCTCTTCCTGGCCTACCTGCTGATCGCCGAGCCCACCGTCACCCTGGCCGGACGGCTCGGCGTGCGATTCGCGTTCGAGACGCTCCGCCGAGGCGGCCACAACGCGCGCTTCATGGTCATCGCCGGCACCGGACAGCTTGCCCAGGACTTCGCCGATGAGCTCGAGCAGCACCATGGCCTCGGCATCCGCGTCGTCGGCCACCTGGCCGCGCCCGGCGAGCAGCGCGCGGTCGTGACGCGGCCCGTGCTCGGCAGCATCGACCAGATCGACGAGATCCTGCACGGCCAGGTGGTCGATGAGCTGGGCGTCTGCCTGCCGCCGGAGGCCGCGCGCTACCTGGAGCCGATCACCACCATCGCCGCCGGGGAGGGCAAGACGGTGCGCGTGGCGGTCGATCCCAGCGAGGACATCCCCGGCGCCTCCGAGGAGATGTTCGACCGCTTCCTGGTGCGTTCGATCGTGAACGACGGGCATCGCGTGGTCGGCCTCGTCTTCAAGCGGGTGATCGACATCGTGGGCTCAGCCATGGGCCTGATCCTGCTGAGCCCGCTGTTCGCGATCACCGCCATCGCCATGCGACTGATGGACGACGGGCCGGTGTTCTACAGCCAGACCCGCATCGGCCTCCATGGCCGGCCGTTCCGGATGTTCAAGTTCCGCTCCATGGTCCCGGACGCGGACGAGCGGCTGCACGAGGTGGCGCACCTGAACGAGCGCTCCGGCATCCTCTTCAAGGCCAGCGACGATCCGCGGGTGACCCGCATCGGCACCTGGCTGCGCCGCACCTCGATCGACGAGCTGCCACAGCTGTGGAACGTCCTGACCGGCTCGATGAGCCTGGTCGGGCCGCGGCCGCCGCTGCCCGAAGAGGTGGAGCAGTACGACGTCTGGCACCGCCGCCGCCTCTCGATGAAGCCGGGCATCACCGGCCTCTGGCAGGTCGAGGCCCGCAACGAGCCGGACTTCGACGCCCTGGTCGAGCATGACCTGGTCTACATCGACGACTGGTCGATCTGGCTCGACTTCAAGATCCTGGCGCGCACCCTGCCGGCCCTGATGGCCCACAGCGGCCGCTAGGCCGGGGTGGTGTAGCCCAGCTCCTCCAGCTTGGCAAGCACCTTGGCCGCGGACTGCTCCGGCGTCTCGCTGCCATCCGAGTGGCAGACCACCTCCGGGTTCAGCGGCTCCTCGTACGGGTCGTCGACGCCGGTGAAGCCCTTGATCTCGCCCGCCATCGCCTTGCGGTAGAGCCCCTTCACGTCACGATCCGCCAGCGTCTCGAGCGGCGCGGTGACGTAGACCTCCACGAAGCGGCCGATGTTGGCGCGGACCTGGTCGCGGATGTCGCGGTAGGGGCTGATCGCGGCGCCGATGGCCACCACGTCATTGCGGGACAGGACCTCGCATACCCAGCCGATGCGCAGGATGTTCGTGTCGCGGTCCTCCTTGGAGAACCCGAGCCCCTTGGACAGGTGGGTTCGCACCACGTCGCCGTCGAGCACCTCGACCTTGTGACCGCGGTTGCGCAGCTCCCCCTCCAGGATGTGGGCGATGGTGCTCTTGCCGGAGCCGGAGAGACCGGTGAACCAGATCGTGAAGCCGCTGGTCTCGCGGTCGTGGACCGTGCCGGCACCGCCACCGAGGTGGATGGTCTGGCCGTGGCGATCGGTGGTGGTGGTCAGGTTCGGCGCCTCGGGCGCCGGGCGATCGGCTTGCGTCATGAGCGGTAGGCCTCGATCAGGATCTGGGCAACCTCCGGCCGGCTGAACTCGGGTGGCGGCATCTCCCCGGAGGAGAGCATCTCGCGCACCTTCGTGCCGGAGAGGATGAGGTGCTGGTCGTCGCCGTGCGGGCAGGTCTTGTAGGAGGCCATGCCCTCGCAGGCGTTGCACCAGAAGGTGTGCTCGAAGAAGAGGGGCGTGATGCCCAGCTCATCGGCTCCGAACTCGTCGAAGATCTTCTGGGCGTCGTAGGTGCCGTAGTACTGGCCGACACCGGCGTGGTCGCGCCCCACGATGAAGTGGGTGCAGCCGTAGTTCTTGCGCGCGATGGCGTGGAAGATGGCCTCGCGCGGACCGCCGTAGCGCATCGCCGCGGGATAGACCGACAGCAGCGTCCGGTCCGCCGGGTAGTAGTCCGCCAGCAGCGTCTGATAGGCGCGCATCCGCACGTCGGCCGGGATGTCGTCCGACTTCGTGTCGCCCACCAGCGGGTGGATCATCAGCCCATC
>DASSNX010000005.1:0-21136 GCA_035701185.1 Candidatus Limnocylindria bacterium | reverse complement strand
ATGGCGACGCGGATCATGCTGGCAGGGCTCCTCTTCGGTCAGCTCGCCGACGCCGCAACCTTCACCTACGGCGTCGCGCGCCACGGAATCCATCTCGAGTCGAACAGCTTCGCCTTCCTCGCCTACCAGTGGCACGGGATCGATGGCGTGCTCCTCCTGAAGGGCGCTGCCATCCTCGTCACCCTGTCAGTGCTCGTCGCCGGCGCGAGCCGCTTCCCGCGACTCTTCGTATGGGGCGCAGCCGCCGCGACGGGCCTGGGCCTGCTGGGCATGACGACGAACCTGATCGCGCTCGGCTTGCTGGCCTAGGTCGCCTACTTAGCCGCGGCGCGGCCGGCCCGTACCAGCATCACCAACCCGCCTGCCGCGGCCACGCCCGCGCCGCCGAAGACGATCAGGCTCCCCCAGCGCACGGCCGACGGGTTCACCAAGCCGGGCGCGAAGACGTTGAAGGCGGTGATGGAGCCGATGACGGCCGCCACCGACAGCACGATGCCGGTGATGAAGGCCCACACCTCGCGGTTGCGCATCCCATCGGCCACCTCGCCGGCCAGGAAGGCACAGGCCACCAGGGCCGCGGCAAAGCCGGCGGTCAGGGCGTACCAGATCATGTCGGTCACGCCGCCGAAGGCCATCAGGGCCAGCAGGCCCAGCAGGCCGATGCCACCGCGCAGCCAGACCCTGGCATAGCCGCGGAAAACCCAGACCGGCAGTGCCACCACGATGTCGGGCACCGGCTCGGGCGCCGCTGCCTTGGCCTCGAGGGCCTCGCGATGCGCGGCAACTTCCGTGTCGGCGGTCACGCCGCGCGGGGTCTTGCACTTGAAGCACGGATCGTCCTCGGGGCGGTTCCACTTCCAGCAGACCTTGCACACCCACCCCGTCGTGCCGGGCACCGCTGTCATGGCGCCGATTATCCGGACGCGTCAAGCCATTCGCCGTACAGTGCCTGCATGACGGGTGAGCCCACGCTGAATCCGCTTCAGGCAGACCTCTCCGAGCTCCTGCGCGCGACCCGCGACGCCGAGCGCGACCTGTTCGCCGTCCTGCCGGACGAGCTCCGCGACCGCCCGGAGGTCATCGGCGCATGGTCGGCCAAGGACGTGCTCGCCCACCTCGGAGCCTGGCGGGCGGTCGAGGCGCGCCGGATCGCCGCGATGCGGAACGGCGAGCCGAATCCGCCTGAGGACCCGTCGCTCGACGAGCCGGTCGACGAGTCGAACGCCCGCATCCACGCCGACTTTGCCGGCTCCAGCTGGGAGGAGGTGGAGCTGCGCGCCGACGAGAGCGCCGCGGCTCTGCGATCCGAGATCGCCGCGACCAGCAACGACATCCTGTGCGACTGCCAGGACGACATCGTGGGCATCGGCGCAAACGGCGCGAACCACGCGATCATGCACCTGGCCGAGATCGCCGCCCTCGGCGATCAGCTGCCGCGCTTTCGCGCGTACGTCGCCGAGCTCGACCGGGTCCTGGCTCGTGGCCACCTGCCGCCGCACGACTCGAGCGTGCTGCTCTACAACCTGGCGTGCCACTTCTCGCTGGCCGGTGAGCTCGATGAGGCACGACGGCTGCTGCGCCAGGCCTTCGCCCAACGGCACGACTTGCGTGCCACTGCCGAGGACGACCCGGATCTCGAGGCTCTGCGACCGGAGCTGGACCAGCTAGCCGGCTAGGCCCTCGCCGACCGGTTCGCCCTCGCCGACCATCTCCCCCGGTCCCGCCAGCTCCGGCGCGCGGATTGCCAGCCACAGCGCCCAGAGCGGGATCAGGATGCCGGCCACCGCGACCGCCGAGAAGTCGGAGATCATCCCCCACGGATCGTCACGACCGTTGACTTCGGCCAGCGCGCCGAGCACGGCCGCCACGAGACCGGCGGCGGCGGCCAGGTACGTCATCCAGGTCAGGCCTCTCGACATGCCCGCCCGCCGTCCGAGCTCGACGATCATGAGGAACCCGAGCGCGGCCAGCACGATGGCCCCGACCGTCAGCCAGGCCGTGGCGGTCCCGGTGGCGTTGAGAATCATGATCCGGGCGGCGAGCTCGGCATCACGCAGGTCGCAGGGGCAGTAATGCGGGAACGTGGCGAATGGCTTGACGCCGATCCAGATCAGGCTCGCGGCCGCCCCGAGCAGGCCGGCCCCGATGAACAGGCCAGGAGCCAGCGAGCCGCGCTCGTCCGAATCATCCGCCAGGCGAGACAGCAGGATGCCGATGCCGGCCAGGGCCACGAAGCCAAGTGCCAGCAGCAGCTGCGAGGCGAAGTCGATGGGCCAGCGCGCATAGTCGAAGGCAAACATGGCCATCAGGTCGTCCGTGATCACGTCGGTCGGCGGCGGTGGCGTGCCGGTCACGTCCGAGATCAGCACGGCCTGCAGGACCGCGGCCGCTACCCAGAATGCGGTCAGCAGCAGCGCCAGGACGCGCAGAGTCCCATTCCAGCCCAGCCGACCCACCGCTCGCCCTCCTCAGCAATGCACGGCAAGACACGCCGATGGCGGAACGGTACTCGCCGCGGGCGCGAAAACAAGCCTCAGATGCGACAACCGGGTGAGCTCAGGCGGCGTGCTCCTCGGCCGTCGCGGCGGCCACGTTGCGCCGCCACGGCAGCGAGCGGGCATTGACCAGCGCGATGCCGCCGATCACCAGGGCCGTGCCCAGGATCGTCCGCGCGTCGACGCGCTCGTGCAGCACCGCCGCACCCAGGACGATGCCGAACACCGGCAGCAGGTAGGCGACCAGCGACGTCCGGGTGGCTCCCCACCGGCCGAGCAGCCGGAAGAAGACCAGGTAGGCGGTGCCGGAGCCGAGGAGCCCCAGCCAGACCACGGCCAGGACCGCGTCGAAGCGCGCCGGGATGGCGAGCGGGCGTTCGAAGAGCAGTGCCATCCCCGCGGTGATCAGCAGCGCAAAGCCCACCTGGAACACGGCGGGGATCATCGGTCTCAGGCCATGCGCGTAGCGGCGGGCATAGACCGCCCCGAGGGCATACGAGATGGATGAGCCGATGAGGGCCAGCGCCGGGACCAGGTCCGTGCCGGCCAGCACGCCGGGGTCGAAGCCCACCAGGATGGCGACGCCCACGAAGCCGATGAGCAGGCCACCCAGCCGCGGGGCGGTGATGCGCTCGTCGGTCAGGGCCGCGGCCGCGATCAGGATCGTGAACAGCGGGACGCTGGCGTTGAGGATGGCGGCCAGCGTGGAATCGGTGCTCTGCTCGGCATAGGTGATCAGCGAGAAAGGCAGCGCCACGCTGAAGACCCCCATCACCAGCAGGTGGCCGTAGGTGCGTGGCCGCCGGGGCAGCGCCTCGCGCGCGACGCCGACCACGATTGCCAGCAGGGTGAAGCCGATGAGCAGGCGCAGCGCCACCAGCGTGAACGGCTGCAGGCCGGCGTCGACGCCGATCTTGATGAACAGGTAGCTGCTGCCCCAGAAGAAGCCGAGCAGCACGAAGAGCAGCCAGTCGACGGGCGAGGTGCGGGCTTGGGCGTTCATGGGTCGCGTGCGGGAGCCTCCGGAATCGGATCGACGTCAGTGGAACGGCTGCGGGCCGCGGGGCGTGAGGTCGGCCGTGACGGAGAGCGTACTCGCCAATCCGGTCAAGCAGCGTCCGGTATCCGTGGCTGCGGCAGGCCATCCGGTCCTGACGGACCGGGCCATTTGGCCGCCAGAAGGGGCCATCCGGGACCTCGTGCTTCGCGACCCCGACCTCGACAGTAATCCCAACAAACGCAAACCCATAGACCCGAAAGTCGAGGTTCACTCCAATGACCAAGCGATTGCAGGCGATCGGCATCATCCTGGCGCTCATCGGCCTGGGATTCGTCGCTGCCGGTGGCTTCACCTTCCTCAAGACCCAGGAGGGCTACACCGCGCTCAACAAGTTCAGCGCGGCGCAGAACGTCAAGCTGACCTATAACGAGCAGGGCCAGCTGATCAGCGGCGGCGAAGTCGCCGAGGCTGACGGCATCATGTCGCTCCTCAAGAACGACTGGGGCTACCCAGTCGTCCAGGGTGACCTGAACCCGAACGACCCGGTCGTCAACACCGCCTCCGAGTACATGTTCCAGATGGCCACGATCGCCTACCACACCCTGCACAGCACGGTCACCGTGAACGTGCCGGCGGACGTGGAGTACAACGGCAAGACCATCAAGGCCGGTGACTACGAGGTCGCGGCGAATGGCCGCTACTGGACCGGCTTCGACCGGATGTCCCCGATCGACGGCCCGGCGCGGGCAGCGATCTGGAGTGACACGGCACACGCCCTGATTGCCGAGCTCGGCGTTGGCACCACCACCGCCTCGGCTCTGCAGCTCGGACTGGCGATCGCAGCCCTGTTCGCAGGCATCGGCGCCACGCTGGTCTTCGCCGGCGCGGGCCTGGTGTGGGCCACTCGCCCGGAGCGCGTCCCGGTCCCGGAGTTCCGCCCGGCCGTCATGCCGGCCTGACACTCCCCGAGCTTCCGCGAAGGAGCCTGGCCCTCGGGCCGGGCTCCTTTCGTATGCGCCGATCAGGTGAGCCGCCATCCGCGGATTCTCGCCGCAGGAAACCAACGGAGAAGAAACGTCGTTCAGCTTGGTCCGAATTTGCGTGCGATGAGAATTCGCGTCAGGAACGGGGTCGAAATCGGCCAATCCGCGGCGGACGAGGCCGCTTCTTGTCCGTTGGTTGCGCCCCGTGAGAATTTGGTGAGCAACGCTACCGCCAGGCGACGCTCACGACCTCGACGGGCACAGAGATCCCCTTGAGCTCCAGCGTGCGCCGCTGCACCTCCCCGAACGAGCGCCGCGCAGCGGCCAGCGTCGTCGCCGAGACCAGGATCTCGCCACCATCGGCTGCGGCGCCGATGCGGGCCGCCTGGTTGACCCCGCTGCCGGCATAGTCGAGGCCGACCTTGTTCGCTTCCGCGGCATGGATGCCGATGCGAACCTGCGGGGCGAACCCTTCGGCGTCGCGATGCGCGGCCAGGCGGCGCTGAATCTCGATGGCCGCGGCGACGGCGTTGTCGGCATCGGCGAATGCCAGGAAGAAGCCATCACCGGTGCTCTTGACCTCTTCGCCGGTCTGCTGGGCGACCGCCTCACGCACCACGCGATCATGCCAGCGCTGCAGCTTGTCCCATGCCTCGTCGCCCAGCGTTTCGGCCAGGCGCGTGGAATCGACGATGTCGGTGAACATGAACGCCCGAGTGGCCCGGGCTCGAGCGGTCGCAAGCGGCGCGGCCGCCTCTCCCAGCCGGGCGAGCGCCTCGTCGGCGCGCTGCAGGTCCAGTGCCGCGCCCAGCTCCTCGAACGCATCGCGGGCGGTGCGCAGCTCGAGCGCCGCGCGCTCGGGAGACCCTTCGGCGACATACGCGTCGGCAAGCAGAACGCGGGCACGGGCCGCCTCGTAGGGCGCCTGGAGCTCGCTCCAGATGCCGATCGCCTCGTGCAGGAGCTGGGCGGCCTGGATGGCATTGGCGCGCGCCGCCTCGAGCGCCCCGCGCGCCGTCTTGGCCGCCGCCTTCGATGGCAGCGTGCGGAACACCAGCGCCAGCCGTTCCAGTTCTGCCGTGGCGGTTTCGGCCGTCTCCAGGTCACCCACCGCCAACGAGATGTGGACCTGTGCCGGCAGGAGCTTGAGCCGATGCGCCTCGGTGCCGGGCGGCACGATCCACGATGGCTGGCGGCTGGGCGCCTCGAGCGCCTGGCGGATGGCAGCCGCCGCGGTCTCCGGCTTGCCCTGGGCCAGCAGCAGGAGCGCGTTGGCGGGCTCGATATCCTCGCCGTGGCGGTTCGCAGCGAGCAGCGCTTCCTGGGCGGCAGGCAGGTCACCGCGGTTGAGCCGAATCTCGCCGATCTGGTAGAGCGCCGCCCCTGCCGCCGCCGGGAAATAGCCCAACAACTCGGTCGAGGCAACCCGGGCCTCCGCCTCGGCCTGCGGCCACAGCCCCTGGAGGGACTTGACGCTGGAGCGGAAGAGGCGGCACATGCCGGGAAAGCCGGCGATGCCCTCGCGGCGGCACCAGCGGTCCTGCGCCTCGGTCCATTCCGCGGCGCGCTTGATGTCGCCAATGGACGAGCAGGCCTCGATCGTCGCGCAGCACACGCCGCCCACGATCTGCGGCTCGAGCGTACCCGTCAGTGCCGCCAGCGCCGCCTCATCGGCCATGGCCAGGCCCTCGTCGACGTCGCCGCGGGCGACCAGGGTCGCTGCCTTCTCCCCCAGGGCGAAGGCCACCAGGTCCGGGAGGCCGAGTCGCTGGCCGACCTCGTGCGCCAGCGTGGCCTGCTCGAGCGCCACGTCCATCTCCCCGACCAGGGTCGCCGCGAACGCGCGGGCCGCGGCGAGCCAGCCGTGCCCCTCGTTCTCGACGGAGCCCTCCAGCATCTTGGCGGCGCGGTTCAGCCACGCGTTCGCCACGGGGACTGCCATCCGCAGCAGGTTGTCTCTCCCCAGCGCAATCGCTGCGGCAACGGCCGCCTGGTAGTCACCCTCGCGGGTGGCCGCCGCGAACGCCCGTTCCCGTGCATCGATGGCGACGGGCAGCTGCCCGGTCCACCATGCCGCCTCCGCGAGCAGCTCCAGGCCACTCGGGGGCAGGCTCGACGATGCATCGGCGGCGGACAGCGTGTCGTACGCGCCTCGCCAGTCATGACGGGCCATGGCGGCCTGCGCGTTCGCGACGATGTCTGGATCGGAAGTGGCGTTCATGGGCCTCGTGGCGGCTCATTCTGCCACCGCGCCTGAAACGCCCGGCACGGGGCATGCACCGAGGCCAACGGAGGAGGTACCCCAGATGAGTATCCAGACGCCGCCGGGCGGCATCGACGATCCCGAACTGCCGCAGCCGACGCCCGACCCCGAGCCGGATCCGGAACCCGGTGGGCCGATCCCCGCGGATCCGCCGCTGCGCGCGCCTGGCCAGGACGAGCCGCCGCTGCGCATGCCGCGCGACAACCCCGACGTGGAGACGGAGCTCTAGCTCAACGCTTCAGCGCTGAGGCGCGCATTACACTCGCGGCTCGAAACGCGAATGGGGATGCGCGATGGAGGTCGCGGCACGGGCACCCCTCGTCACCTGGCTGGGTGCGACACCGGCGTCCCGAGATGACTGGGATGGGCTGCTGGGCGGCAAGGCGGCCAGCCTCGAGCGGCTGCTGCGCATGGGCGCACCGACGCCACCGGCCTTCTGCCTGACGACGGAGGCCTTTCGTGCGCACCTGCATGCGCCGGCGCACGCTCACGAAGCCGATGCGGCCATCGGCGCCCTGCCGGACCGCGCCGCTACCCAAAAGCTCATCGACCTGCTCGTGAACGCGCCCCTGCCAGAGCCGTTGGCGACTGAGCTGGATGCCGGACTCCGGCGGCTGACAGCCGACGAGGCCAATGCCCGATTCGCCGTTCGATCCTCGGCGGTCGGCGAAGACGGCAGCCGCGCCTCCTTCGCCGGCATTCACGACACCGAGCTGGAGCTGGCAGCCGACGAGGTCGAGGGCGCGGTCAGGCGCTGCTGGGCGTCGCTCTGGAGCGAGCGGGCGCTGGCCTACCGCGCAACCCGCGGCGTTCCGCTCGACGGTGCCATGGCTGTGGTCGTCCAACGGCTGATTCCCGCGGACGCGGCGGCCGTCGCGTTCACCCGTCATCCGGTGACCGGCCGCGCGGACGTGGTGTACCTGAACGCGGTGCGCGGGCTGGGCGAGGCGCTCGTCTCGGGAACGGCCACGCCCGACGAGGTCGTGCTGAGCAAGGCCGACCTGGCAGTCCTGGAGGTCGTCATCGGTGGAGACGAGCGCGTGCTGACCGACGACCAGCTGCGCGATCTGGGGCGGCTCAGCATCGACCTGGAGCGGCGATTCGGCGGAGCCATCGACATCGAGGCGGCCCACGCTGACGGGCAGTGGTACGTCCTCCAGGCCCGGCCGATCACCGCCTGATGTCCGACCCCGAGCCGCGCCAGCCCCTCCTCCCACCGGGGCCCGAAGGATTTCGCTTCGAGTGGGCCGAGCCCGGCGATGCCGACATCTCGTGGGAGTGGGACGACATGCACATGCCGGAGCCGCTCTCCCCGCTTGGCGGTGACTACTGCCAGCTGATCGCCCAGGGCTTCGCGTACCGCTTCGAGCGCATCGGGGTGCCGGTCCAGGTGCTGGCCCGGGTGTGGCACGGATACGCCTACTACGGCGTATCGGCTCCGCTGCCGAAGGCGGAGCTGGATGCGCTGTGGGAGCGGATGCCGGAGCTGCGCCGGAACGAGATCCCCGCCACCGCCGGCTACTGGAACGAGCGAGCCATTCCGGAGCTGCGGGCGGCGTACGCGGAGCTGGATGCCATCGATGCGGCGGCCATGGCGCCGGAGGACCTGGCGGTCGCCTGGGACGAGTCGTGGGCGCGCATCGGGCGCGCCTGGCGCATCCATTTCTATGCGATCACCGGCGTCTACCAGGTGCTCGACGACCTGGCGGCGCAGTACGAGGCCCTGGTGGCCGATGCGTCCCCCGGCGAGGCACTGCGCCTGATCGGCGGCACTGTCTCCGAGGTCCAGGACGTGGCGGAAGGCCTGGAACGGCTCGTCGATCTCGCCCGCGACGATCCGGCGGTCAGCGCCTGGCTGCGCGCCGGGGCCGATGCGCCGCAGCCCATCGGCCATGCTTTCGCCGAAATGCTGGGCGACTTCCTCCGCCGGCACGGCCACCTCGGGCAGAGCTGGGACGACCTGCAGATCGCGTCGTGGGCGGAGGAGCCGCACAAGCTGCTGCGGGACGTGGCGAAGCGGCTCGATGCACCCGGCGAGCGCGTGGCGGACCGCCAGCGGCGCCTGGCCGAAGATGCGGAGCAGCTGCTCGGGCGGGTACGGCAGTCGGCCGATGACCGGCCGGAGGAACTGGCGGCCTTCGAGCGCACGCTGGCGGCCGCGCGGGAGATCGGCCACATCAGCGAGACGCACAACTACTGGATCGACCGCATGGCGCAGGCAACGCTCCGTCGCCTGGTGATGCGCGTGGCCGCTCGACTGGTCGAGTCCGGCGCCCTGGCCGATCCGGCCGATGTCTTCTACCTGCGCCGCGACGAGATTCGCGACCTCATCCTGGCGCCACGCGACCGTCGTGAGCTGGTCGCGGCCCGCCGCGCGGAGCACGCGCAGCAGCGGCAGCTGACGCCCCTGCCGTGGGTCGGCCAGCCTCCCGACGAGGGCGGCGGCAACCGCTTCGACACGCCCGAGCGCCAGGAGCAGCCGGGTGAAGAGGTCCGTGGTGCCGGCGCTTCGGCGGGGATCGCGCGCGGACCGGCACGGGTGGCCCGGGGACAGGCGGACTTCGATCGGATCCAGCCCGGCGACGTGATCGTATGCCCCTCCTCGAACCCGTCTTGGGTGCCGCTCTTCTCGATCGCCGCCGCCCTGGTGACGGATACCGGCGGGGTCCTCTCCCACGCGGCAGTGGTGGCCCGCGAACTGGGCCTGCCGGCGGTGGTCGGAACGCGCGACGCGACGCACCGCATCGCCGATGGCCGGCTGGTCGAGGTCGACGGCGCGGCCGGGATCGTCCGCCTGCTGTGAACCGCGGCCACCTGCTGGGGGTGGCCTCCGGCGCCATCCTCGTCCCGCTCAACTCGACCATGCTGGCCGTGGCGCTGCCCAGCGTGATGGGCGACTTCAGCGTCTCCGCCTCGACCGTGGCCAGCCTGGTCACGATCTACCTTGGCGCGGTGGTGGTGGCCCTGCCGCTCGCCGGCGCCGTTGGCGACCGATACGGCCATCGGCGTATCTTCGTCTTCGGCGTCATCGGCTTTGCGCTGGCCTCGGTGCTGGCGGCAACCGCGTCCGCCTTCGTCGTCCTGCTGGTCGCCCGCATCCTGCAGGCAGCCTGCGGGTCGTTCATCTCCACCGGCGCCGTGGCGCTGGTCCGCGCGGCCGCGCCACCCGAGCGCCGAGGAGCGGCATTTGGCTTCTTCGACATGCTCGTCAGCGTCTCGGCGGCGGTCGGGCCGTTCGTCGGCGGCGTGATCGTGGGAGCGCTCGACTGGCGCTGGATGTTCCTGCTGGCCGTTCCGGTGGCGGCCGCGGCGGCGCTGAGCGTCAGCCTCTGGCATCCCAGCGAACCTGCGGCGCGCGCGGAGGACCGTGCCGTCCGGCCGATCGACCTCCCCGGGCTCGTCCTGTTCGCCGGCCTGCTGGCCGCGCTGCTGGCAGTGCTGCTGGATCGCGGCAGCGTCATCGGCCTGGTGGCCGTGGCCGCGCTGCCGCTGCTGGCCGTGGCCCTGGCCGTGGTCGAGAGCCGGGCGGCCCACCCGGCCATCGACCCGCAGCTCTTCCGCCGGCCAGGGTATGCCGCTGCCGTCGCAGGCGTGCTGGGCGCCACGGTCATCCTGCACGGCACCTTCATCCTCGTCCCGCTCCTCGTCGAGCGGGTCCTGCTCGCCTCGCCGGTCATCGCCGGCCTGGTGCTGCTCGGCGTGTCGGGCGTCTCGGCGGTCGCGGCCCCCTTCGGCGGTCGCGCCTCGGACCGGGTGGGCCGCCGCTCGCCGGTCGTCATCGGCTCGGCGGTCACGGCGGTCGGCCTGGCCAGCCTGTGGCTGTTCGTACCGATCGTGCCGGCGGGCATTGCCGCGGCCGCCGTCATCGCCGCGCTGCTGGCGGTGGTGGGCGCGGGGTTCGGGTCTGCCGGATCGCCGCGCCAGGCGGCGGCGATGGATGCGGTGGCCCACCACGAAGTGGGCATGGCGGCCTCGACGTATTACAGCGGCCGCTACCTGGGCGGCGTGCTGGGTGCCAGCCTGGCCGGGCTGGTCCTGGGCGATGCGGTCAGCCGCGCCTCGGTGGCCCTGGGGTTCGGCCTGCTGGCCATCGTGGCCGTCGCCGTTGCACTGGTCTCGCTCGGGCTGCCGTCTCGCCCTGCCGGGCATGACCACGCGGTGGCCGACGAGATGGCGGCGGAGGCGGCCGGCAAGCCGGCGGTCGACGCCTGACGGGTAGCATCGGCCACCATGGAGTATCCGAAAGATCCGCGCGTCGACGCCTACATCGACGCGCTGCCCGAGTGGCAGCAGGCCATCTGCCGGCAGGTGCGCGACCTGGTTCACGAGGCCGATCCCGAGGTCGAGGAGACCATCAAGCGCACCGTCCAGCCCTACTTCGTGCTCCAGGGCAACGTCATCGCGCTGCTTGCGGCCAGGGACCACGTCAACGTCTTCACCTATGACGGCGGGCTGGTGCCCGATCCGGAGGGAATCGTCACCGGCGGCCACGACAACCAGACCGGACGCGTGATCGCGCTGCGCGAGGGCGAGGCCATCAACCGGCCGGCGCTGCTCGCCTACCTGCGGCAGATCGTCGCCAACAACCGCGCCGGCGGCTGGCGGAAGCTGAAGGCTGCTGGCGCTCGCCCGTAGGCGATGGGCGGGCCGCGCCTGCTAGTTTCACCCACCTGCTCATCACCGGCACGCTAGGTGATCATTGCCGCCCGATCGGGGGGTCGTGACGGCGCGGCTGAGCACGAATCGCGGCCCGAACCCCTCGCTCGCGGCCGTCGGAGCTGCCTAACGTGCCGTCCATGCACAGGTGGTGACGTTTGCCCGATATCGGCGCTTAACGCTCACCCGGTGCACATTTGGCACGGGCACCAGGTGCCAGCTCCCGACTTGCGGCACGCGCATGTCGGCCCGGGCGACAAACCGGGGAACGGCCCTCTACCCTCCCCGCATGAAGCTGGTGGTGACCGATTTCCTCACCGTCGACGGCGTGATCGAGGCGCCGGGCTTCGACGAGCATCGGGACGGCCGCAACGCGTGGGCCCTGCGCCTCCAGGACGACGAGGCCGAGGAATGGAACAAGCAGCAGCTGTACGACGCCGAGGCGCTGCTGATGGGCCGCATCACCTACCAGATCTGGGCCGCGTTCTGGCCCAGCGTCCCGGAGGACCGCTTCAGCCGGGCCATGAACGACATCCCGAAGTACGTCGTCTCGCGGAGCCTCAAGAGCGCCGACTGGCACAACACCACCGTTCTCAACGGCGACGTGGCCTCCGCTGTCTCGGAGCTGAAGACGCAGCCAGGCGGCGACCTGCTGTGTTACGGCAGCGCCGAGCTGGTGACGGAGCTGCTGGCGCATCGGCTCATCGACGAATATCGGCTCTCGGTCTATCCCGTCATCCTGGGGAGTGGCAAGCACCTCTTCCGCGACCGAATCGACCAGCACTACCTGCGGCTGGTCGGGACGCGAACCTTTCCCACCGGGATCGTGCTGCTGACCTATCGTCCCGAAGCGGAGGAACCGACCAGCCCCTACGTCGAGCAGTTCGCCTGGACCGAGGAGCAGATCCGCTCGCTGCAGGCGGCGCAGAACACGGATCGCGTGCTGGCCACGGTGCTGTTCACCGACATCGTGGACTCCACCGGACGCGCCGCCTCCCTGGGCGATCGCGCCTGGCGACAGCTGCTGGACCGGCATGACCAGGTGGCGCGGACGGAGGTGGCCGATGGCATGGCCGCTTCGTGAAGAACACCGGCGACGGCGTGCTGGCCACCTTCGACGCGCCCACGCGCGCGCTGCGCTGCGCCTTCGCGCTGCGTGACGCGCTCGCGCACGAAGGGCTGGAGATTCGCGCCGCCATCCACACCGGCGAGGTCGAGATGCGCGAGGAGGACATCGGTGGCATCGCTGTCCACATCGCCTCGCGCGCACTGGGCGAGGCCGATGACCGTCAGATCGTGGTCACCCGCACGGTCCGCGAGCTGGTCACCGGCACGGACCTGCACTTCCGGCAGCTGAGCACCGTCACCCTGCGCGGCGTGCCGGGCACCTGGGACCTGTTCGAGGCCGCGCTCTCCTGAGCTAGACCGCGGGTCCGGCCGTTGGCTCGGTGCGCCTTGTCCGACCGTGCGCCATCCCGTAGTCCCAGACGTCGATCGCGGGCGGCTCGATGCCCTGGTTCGAGAGCATGGTGCACACCTGGCTGCGATGGTCCGTGCCATGGTGGAGCGCCTGCGCCAGCCGGATGCCGAGCGTCGCATGGGTCTCCGAGCCATCGGGCCGATGGCGCACCAGCCAGGCGTCCGGGTCCAGGTCGCGGGTCAGCAGCTCGGTCCAGGCCGCCTGGTGGGCCTCCATCTCGCGCCGCAGATCGGCCACGCTGGCCGCGTCCTCGTCGACGACGTCGTGGCCGCCGGCCGTCACCCGCAGATAGGAGCAGTCGGCGCCGACCAGGTGGCGCAGCGTCTCCAGGATCGAGCCGTAGACGCCGGGCGTGCCCACCGCCAGCTGATGCTCCTGCAGCTGCGAGCATGCGTCCAGGAGCTCGAGCGTGGCCCAGCTGTGGTGCCCGAAGGCGTCGGCGAGCAATCCGGAAGTCATCGGCCGAGGATACGCGCTCGGGGCGCGCAAATTTGACGGTGCGGCAGGATGGCGGCGGCGTACCGTAGCGCTGCGGTTGCACCGCGGTTCACGACAGACGGACGGAGGCGTGCGTGGAGACCCTGGCGTCGATCTTCCTGTTTCTCCATATCGGCGGCGCGATCGCGGCCTTCGGGCCGACCATTGCGTTCGGGCTGATTGGCCCCATGGCCGGCAAGGAGCCGATGCATGGCAACTTCGCGTTGCGGATCATCGCCCACGTCACCGAGCGGGTCGTCGAGCCCGGCGCGGTGTTCGTGTTCCTGATGGGCATCGGCCTGATCTGGTCGAAGGGCTGGAACCCGTTCAGCACGCTCTGGCTGGCACTCGCCATCATCCTGTTCCTGATCACGCTCAGCGTGTCGGTCTTCGTCCAGCTGCCGACGGTGAAGAAGATGATCGCCATGACCTCGGCGCCGCCCCCGGCACCGGCCGAGGGCCAGGGACCGCCGGGACCGCCGCCGGGCTTCGTGGAGCTGCAGCGCCGCTCGGCCATGGGCGGCCAGTTCCTGGCGCTCATGCTGTTCACCATCCTCTTCCTGATGGTCTTCAAGCCGACCCTCTGACGCTGCGCCGCGCGCTTGACGACTCCCGGCGCTATTGCTAGTTTCCGCGCCGAAAACTTGCTCGCCCGTCGAGTGAGCTCTGGTTGACCCGAGTTTCCTTTGGGAACGGAGGGACGGTCGATGTCAGAGAGCGAAGGTCGCGTCCACGAGCGTGACCCCAAGGCGGCACGAATCCTGGCGCTCCACGCCGAGCATCGGCAGGGACTGCACTCCGTGCCACTTGCCGACTGCATCCAGTGCACCTTCGACGCCCTGGTGCGTTCCGGCAAGGACGACCCCGCGCCACTCTCCGATCCGGACAGCGCCTAGGCGGCGCCAGCCGATCAGCGTGGGTGGCCACTCGCGTTCATGATGGCTGCTCCTCCGCCGGCAGCTCGACCACCACGCTGGCATGCCGCGGCGAGCGGTTGTAGACCGCCGCCAGCAGCCCGCCGATGAGACCACCGACCACGCCGGACAGGATCGACCAGCCCAGCGCAACGGCGGGGATGACGAGCCACCAGGTCGTGCTCAACCAGCGCAGCACGCCGATCTGGTCGCCGAACGGCAGCAGCGTACGGGCGATGCCCAGCGTGAAGCCCAGGTCGCGCTGCCAGTCGAGGACCGCCCCGCTGAACCAGACGAGGGCGGCGCCGAGCAGTGAGCCGATGACGAGCCCCAGCGCCACGCCGACCCACCAGCCGGCCGCGATCGAGGCGCGCACCGAGACCGCCGCCAGGCGGCCATGGACGGTCGTCACCGTGCGCCACCCCGTCGCGGCGCCGCCGCACGGCCGCCGCGCCACACCAGGAGCAGGAGGACCAGCGCCATCGAGCCGATGCTGACCAGCAGCGCGTAGCCCACCAGCCCCAGCGCCCGCAGCTCGCCCCCGGCCGCCGGGGTCACGACCTGGATGCGGCCGACGTCGGATTCGATCCCCTGCCCTGCCCCCTCGCCCGCCGTGGCCGCAAACAGCCGGCCGGCGACGTCCGCGGCCGGGCGGGGCGTTCCGTCCGGGCGGAAGAGCCCGAAGCGCTCCAGGGCGATGCCCGGCGACATGGTCGTGAAGTCCTCCAGCGTCCACCACACGGCCGCACCGACGTAGCCGCCGGCCCGCACCCCGCTCCTCGCCGCCAGGACAGGATAGGTACGCTCGAAGACCTGGGCCTGCTGGGCACCCCGGATGTCGTCCACCCAGCGGCCGAACTCGAGCGCTAGGATCGGCTTGCGGGGGAAGGCGTCATGCGCCTGGCCGAGGGCCCGCCCCGTGTCTTCGGCCGCATCGGCCCCGTAGAAGACCCCGTAGTAGAACGTGTAGCCGGCGACGTCCAGTGGTGCCTGGGTGGCGTCGGCCGGCATCGAGCCGTAGGCTGCCTGGCCGGTGAGACGCGTGCCATCCACCGACCGGTCGAGGTCGCGCAGTGTCCGCAGCGCGGAGGTTCGGTCACCTGCGCCGGTGGACTCGTTGGACAGGCCGTGGAACAGGACCGACGGCCGGTTCATGTCGCGTAGATCCATCTCGGCCAGCATCTGCTGCGGAATGCCGCGGTCCATGGCGATTCCGTAGGTCAGGGGCGTGTAGTGGTACAGCGGAATCTCCTCCCACACGCCGAAGCCCATCCGGTCCGCCAGCCGCAGCAGCAGCGGATTGGCCGGCGCGTGCCCGGTGCGAATCAGGTCGGCGTTCACTTCACGCGCATGGCTCAGCTGGTCCATCACCTGCCGCACGTCGGTGATCCGGTGCGCCTCCACGTCACGTGGCACCGGCGCCGGCACCGTGTCCAGGCGCTCGTCATGCAGGCCGACCCCGCTGAACATGGTCGGCACACCGTTCAGCAGCAGCCTCGGCGCGCCCTCGTCGACGGTAATGCGCCGCAATCCGAAGCTCGTGCTCACGGCATCGGTCGCGCCGTCAGCGTCCACCCCCGCCCTGAGCACATAGAGCGCGGGCCGCGCCGGGCTCCACAGGTCCGGCTCGCCGATCAGGAAGCTGAGGTCCACGCGCCGGACATCGCCCGGCGCGAGGGCGGCGAGCTCGAGCACCTGCGTCGTCAGGGGCGCCGCGCCGGGTGCGACCAAGGTCTCCGCCACCGCGCTGGCCAGGTTGGCCGCGGTCACCTGCGCCGGCAGCACGTCCACCCGCAGCGTGGCCGCGGTGGTGGCGAGGCTGCCACCGGACGGCGGCGCGCCCGGCAGGGAGCCGCTTTCCGTTGCCGTTGCGGACGCCGTTGGCGAGGCCGATGCCCCGGCTTGGCCGATGACCGTCCGCGCCCGGCTGACCACCACGCCGACGTCCATCCCGTCCAGGTGCGGCGTGACATCGGCGCGAACCACGTTCAGCGCTGGCGTGGCCTCGATCCGGATCGAGCGCGTGATGCCGCCGTAGTTCCACCAGTCGGTCAGGCCCCAGGGCACGATGTCGTTGCGCGTCCCCCACTTCGGGTTGTCGACCCGGATGGCGATCGTGTTCAGGCTGCCGGGCACCAGCAGCGCAGAGAGGTCCAGGGCGAACGGCGTGTAGCCGCCCTCGTGGTAGCCGACGTGGCTGCCGTTGACCCAGACATCGGCCAGGTAGTTGATGGCCTCGGCCTTGAGCGTCGCCGCCAGGCCGGTCCAGGTGGCGGGGACGAAGAAGCTGCGCCGATACCAGGCGCCGTTCTCCGGCCGGTCGCGCGGCGGCGGGTTCACGGCGCCGGGCACATCCATGACCTTCCAGCCGCTGTCGTCGAAGTCCGGCCTTTCCCGACCGGCGGCCTCGGCGGTGATCGGAGCCAGGCTGGTGGAGCGGTCCGTCAGCGACAGGTCGCTGTCCAGCCTCGCCAGCTGGACGCGCCATGGGCCGTCCAGCGTGATCGTGCGGCGTGCCTGCGGGTCGAAGGTCGGGACCGGCAGCCCGTCCTGCATCGCGATCTGCGCTCCGCCGTGGTCCTCGAAGCTGAGCGTCGGGGGCAGCGATCCAGGGCGAGCGGCCGGGGTGCACGCCTGGACAACGGGCATGAGGAGCAGCACGGTGAGCATTCCCACCGGCAGGGCCGGGCGGCGCATGAGGACTTCCCATGCTAGCCGTCGCCGCCACATGCCACCGAATACGTGCCTGACTTCCGAAATCGCCTCCCCGTGGCGGTACGTCATTCCACGCCGCGCTATTGCGCAGTACGAAACGTCGCTCCCGCACGAATCACGCCGCCTCGGAAGCGCGCCCTCGAACGCGCGGCAGCGCAGGGCCATTCGACGTAGCCGGGCGTGCCAGATGGCTCTTGAGCCGATGTCGCCCAGCGCGTGAACTGCACTCGAGCGGCCGGCGAAGGCCGAGCGGAGGAACCGGCGATGTTCGACATCGTCGATGTCATGGGAACAGCGTTCGTGGGAGCAGCGGTGGCACTCCTCCTGGTCGGATTCCTGTCCCTGGCAGCCCTCGTCCGGCTCCTCGCACCGACTGGGGGCCTCAGCCGCATGCCGATCCCACCGGTTGGCGTTCCCGCACGTGCGGCGGCGGTCGCTGTCCGGATCCGGCCCACGTTCGTGACCACGGAAGCGCACCGACGGAGTCGGGGCGTGCAGGACCTGAGTCGATCCGCCTAAGAGTGATGCTCGGAAGCCGTCATTCGCCCGTCCGACGCCGAGCCGCCGCGTGATCCACAGCAACGAGGAGATGCCATGACAACCACACAGCCCACCGAGCCGATCCGCGCCGAGCACCGCGAGCTGATGCCGCACATCGAGGAGCTGAGCCGCACCGCCACCTGGATCACGACCGCACCGGTCCCGGTCATCCACGAGCGCCTGACCGAGGTTCTCGAGTTCCTGGGTGGCCACCTCATCCCGCACGCCATGGCCGAAGAAGAGACCCTCTATCCCGCGGTGGAGGGATGCATGGGCGCGCCGGGCGCCACCGACACGATGGCCCGCGACCACAAGGAGGTCATGCGCCTCTTCGAGGAGCTCGCCATGGTGCGCGACGACCTGGCCGATCCGCCCACCGAGGCGGAGCGCGACCGGATGGCGGCGCTCCTGCACGGCCTGTACGCCATCGTCGCCCTGCACTTCGCCAAGGAAGAGGAGATCTACCTGCCCATCCTGGATCGCGAGCTGAGTCCCGAACAGGCAGCGATGCTGTTCGAGCGGATGGACCACGCCACGCGGGCGCGTCACGCGGCCCTGGTCTGACGCCGGGCGCCGGCTGGACCGCCATTGGCGGGACGCGCAACGCGAACGTTGCGCTTTCGCAGATGTGGCGCGCTGGCGTAGGGTTCGCACATGCTGGCGTGCCCGGCCTGCGGCCACGAGAACGCGGACGACGCGAAGTTCTGCAACGCGTGTGGTTCGCCGATGGCATCGGCCCAGACCTCCCGCAAGGAGCGGAAGTTCGCCACCGCCCTGTTTGCCGACCTCGTCGGCTCCACCTCGCTCAACGAGCGGGAGGACCCCGAGGTCGTGCAGTCGGTCATCGGCCGCACCTTCGACCGGTTCGCGCAGGAAATCGGCCGCTACGAGGGCCTGCTCGAGAAGTTCATGGGTGATGGCCTGCTGGCGGTCTTCGGCGTGCCGCGCGCCCACGAGGACGACGCGGAGCGGGCCGTCCGGGCGGCCCTGGCCATGCAGGACATCCTGGCAGAGCTGAACCGGAGCTTCGCGGCGGAGGGCAAGCCCACCTTGCAGATGCGCATCGGCCTGGATGCCGGCGAGGTGCTGGTTGACGTGGACCGCGCCCTCGGCCCGCGGGACCGGATGCTGACCGGAGACGCGGTGAACACGGCCGCGCGTCTGCAATCCGCGGCGGAGCCGAACCAGATCGTGGCCGGCGCATCGGTCCATGCCAGCACCAAGGAGGTGATCGAGTACGCCGAGCTAGAGCCACTGCTGCTGAAGGGCAAGGCCGATCAGGTGCCTGCCTGGCGCGTGCTGCGGATCAAGGCCCGCACCCGCGGCGAGCGAGCCGGCCTCGGCATGGAGGCGCAGCTCACCGGTCGCGATGAGGAGCTGACCGTGCTCAAGCAGACGTTCCAGCGCGTCGTGACCGATGCCCGTCCGGCCCTGGTCACGGTGATCGGCCCCGCCGGCGTGGGCAAGTCGCGGCTGGTGGCCGAGCTCGAGCGCTACGTGGAGCCCCTGCCGGAGCTCGTGTATTGGCGCAGGGGCCGATGCCTGGCATATGCGAACACCTCGTATTCCGCGCTGGCCGATGCGATCAAGGCGCAGTGCGAGATCTACGAGGACGACTCCGCCGAAGTGGCCGCCAGCAAGGCGGCAGCCGCCGTGCGCGACCTGTTCGGGGACGAGAGCATCGTCCCGCAGCTCAACGCGCTGGTGGGTGCCGGTGAGCCGCGGGACATGCGCCGTGAGGAGCTGTTCGAGGCCTGGCGCCGATTCCTCGAACGGCTGGCCGGTCGCTTCCCGCTCGTCCTGGTGCTCGACGACATCCACTGGGCCGATGACGGGCTGCTGGATTTCATCGACCACGTGGCTGACTGGGCGCAGGGTCCGATCATGGTGCTCGCGACGGCACGCGCCGAGCTGTTCGAGAAGCGTCCGACCTGGGGCGGCGGGAAGCGCAACGCGACGTCCATCTACCTGGACCCGCTGTCTTCCGCCGAGGGCGAGGCGATGCTGGATGACCTGCTCCCCGGCCCCGTCGATCCAGCCCTGAAGCAGCACATCGTCGAGCGCAGCGAGGGCAACCCGCTGTACATCGAGGAGATCGTCCGCAAGCTGATCGACGACGGGGTGCTGCGCGCAACCGAGGCGTCACGCTGGGAAGTGGCGCGCTCCGTGGCCGGCATCGAGCTGCCACGCTCGGTCCAGGGCCTGATCGCGGCACGGCTGGATGGGCTGCCGGACGACGAAAAGGCGGTGCTCCAGGATGCCGCGGTCGTGGGCAGGGTGTTCTGGGTCGGCGCCGTGGCCGAGCTGACCGGCAAGCCGCTTTCCGACGTGCGTGACGCGTTGAGCCGGCTCCGAGTGAAGGAGCTGGTGGTGCCCCACGATCCGTCGAGCTTCCGCGATGAGCCGGAATTCGCGTTCCGCCACGCTCTGATCAGGGATGGTGCCTACGACTCGCTCCCGAAGGCACTGCGCGCGGACATGCACCTGGGCGTCGCCCGCTGGGCCGAAGGACGGGCAGGAGACCGGGCCGAGGACATCGCCGAGCTGGTGGCAACCCACCAGGTCGAGGCCATCCGTTACCTCGACGAGCTGGGCGAGCGGCGGCCGGCAATCGAGCGGCTGGCGTTCGAGGCTGCCTGGGCAGCGGCACGACGCACGACCGGACTCCGGCAGGTCAACGAGGCAGCACGCTGGTATCGCGAAGCGGAACGGTTGGCCGATCGGCTGGACCTGCCAGCTGTCGAGCGGGCGCCGTTGGCGCGGGAGCACGTCGACGTGTCGTTCGGTGTCGACCCGACGATCGAGACCGAACGGGTCAACCGGCGGGCGATCGAGATCTTTACGGCCATCGACGACCGCCGAGCCGTCGGGTGGGCCAAGGCTCAGCTCGTCATCCCGTTGATGCAGATGTCGCGGCACGACGAGGCCGAGGACATGGGTCGAGCGGCCGTGGCGGAGCTCGAGCAGCTCGGCGATGGGCCCGAGCTGGCGGATGCGCTGCACCGCCTTGGCTGGTTCCTGTGGCGTCGCGGCAATGGCTCCGAGGCCGACCCGCTCACCCGCCGCGCGGTCCAGATGGCCTCCGAGCACGACGCCAGGGGTGTACACGCCGAAGCGACCCAGACCCTGGCCATGATCCTGGTTTCCACCGATCGGTTCGCCGAGGGGAACGAGTTGATGAAGGAGGCCTTCCGGCTGGCCAAGGAGACCGGCGGCCAGAACCTCATGCGGGCGTACACGAACTACATCTTCACAGAGACCTCGGTCGCTGGCCCTGCCCCGGCAGTCGCCATCGCCCTGGAGGGCCGCGAGCTCGCACTTCGTGCCGGCTTCATCAGCACGGCCGGCTGGATCTCCGGGAGCCTTGGCGACGCGTTGGACGTCATGGGTCGGCTGACCGAGGCCGAGGATGCCCAGCGGATGGCAGTGGAGCTCGCGCAACGCGTGGGTGATTCACCGCTGACCGGGCAACGCCTTGCCTGCCTGGCCCTCGTGCTGCTTCAACGTGGCAAGCTCGACGAGGGAATCGACGTGCGGAACCAGGCGGCGCCGCTGCTCGAGGCGAACCCGGAACCCCAATCCAGCCATTTCCTCCCCGTGCTCGATGGGTATG
>DASSNX010000004.1:0-2160 GCA_035701185.1 Candidatus Limnocylindria bacterium | reverse complement strand
CGCGCAGCCCGGCGGCGGCGATGAAGTGGCCGTATGGCTCGAAATTGCCCAGGTGCGGCACCGCGATCACCACTCCGTCGTGCAGCAGCGGCTCCCAGCGCTCCCACTCGTCGACGTGGAGGATGCGGGCCAGCTGCGCGTCCGTGTAGTGCGGCGCGCGCAGGAACTCCAGCCAGTAACGGGCATGCCCGATGAACGCGTCCCGCACCATCCGGCGCACGGCCGTGCCGGAGGTGGGACGGCCGGTGGCGGCGGCGATCCGCCCCATCGTCTCGGTGACCAGCGCGCGGCGGTCGGCGGCCAGCCGATACCAGGCACGACCCGCCAGGTCAGCAAGCGCGTAGGCCGCGCCGGTCGGCAGGGAGCGGGCGACGAGATCGGCCAGCCGCAGGCCACTCCGCAGCAGGAACGAGCGCATCGGCTCAGGCGCTGTCCGGGCGGGTCCAGTCCTCGCCGCGCCGCGCCCGCTCGAGCGCTGCCCGCGCTCGTGCCCGATCGGCGTCGGTCTGCGGCCAGATGGGACGGAACATGTACCACTGCCCGGGATCGGCGGCGATGACCGTGCCGAGCTCATCCGCCAGCTGCTGCGTGGCACGGAAGATCTCGGCCGGCTCGTCACTGGTCGCGCGGATCAAAGGCAGGCCACGCGCGCTGAAGCGGTCGCCGCGGGTGCGCTGGCAGGCCACGGGCAGCATCGGCGCACCCGACCGCGCCGACAGGGTGGCCGGGCCGGCCGGGAAGGTGGTGGCCTCACCCATGAACTCGACCGGCACGTCGCCGGGCCGGTAGCCGCCGTCGCAGAACAGGACCAGGTTCTCGCCGGCCCGCAGGGCCTTGATCAGGGCGCGCAGGTTGCGCCAGCCGATGAGCGTCAGCCCGTGCTTGGCCCGCACCTGCTTGAGGTGGTCGTAGAGACGGCCGTAGGTGGTGTCATCGGCGATCACGTGCAGCGCTTGGTTGTAGACCTTCAGCGCCGGGGCGATGAGGTCCATGCCGCCGACGTGGACGGTGCACAGCAGGACGCCCTTCTCGTCGGCCTGGGCCTCCCATAGGATCTCGATGTTGGCGATGTCGACCAGCGCGCCCACGTCCTCCGGCTCCTCGGCGGCCAGGCGCATGACGTCGGCCAGGTAGCGGGCGTAGTTGCGGAAGGCACGGCGCGCGGCGCGGGCCACGCGCGGATCGTCGGCGGGCAGCCCCATGACATGGGCCAGGTTGTCGCGCACCACGCCGCCCTTGTCGCCGGCCAGGTCGTAGGCGGCGTTGCCCGCCGCGGCGGACACCGGCAGGACGAGGCCGCGCGGCAGCGCGCCGAGGGCCGTCTCACCGGCCCGGTAGGCCCAGAAGGCCAGCCGCTCGCGGGTGCGCTCGACGGTCGGCGGCGCGCCGCCTCCGCGCACGGTGGCCGTCACGCCGGTGGTGCCGCCCGCCGGGCTGCTGGCCGGCATCGGCTCAGCCGACGCTCGCAGCCGTCTTGGTGGTGTGCGCCTCCGCCAGCTTGCGGAGCTTGCGCTTGGCCGGGGCCTGCGACCCGTCGAGGGTCTCGTTGTCCTCGCCGCGGATGAACGCCTCGACCCGGTTGTAGGCCACGTCGTCGTGGATCTGGATCGGCGGCGACTTCATGAAGTAGCTCGAGGGAGCGACCAGCGTGCCGGCCAGGCCGCGGTCCAAACCGAGCTTGGCGCAGCGGATGGCATCGGTGATGACGCCGGCGCTGTTCGGCGAATCCCAGACCTCCAGCTTCAGCTCCATGTTCAGCGGCACGTCGCCGTAGGTGGTGCCCTCCATCCGGATGTGGCACCACTTGCGGTCCTTCAGCCACGGCACGTAGTCACTGGGGCCGACGTGCACGTCGTCGTCGCCGATCTCGTAGTCGAGCATGGAGGTGACCGCGTTCGTCTTGCTGATCTTCTTCGACTCCAGCCGCTCCCGCTCCAGCATGTTCAGGAAGTCGGTGTTGCCGCCGAAGTTCAGCTGGTAGGTGCGGTCGATCCGCACGCCGCGGTCCATGAACAGCCGAGTCAGCACGCGGTGGGTGATGGTGGCGCCGACCTGGCTCTTGATGTCGTCGCCGATGATCGGCAGGCCCTTCTCCGCGAAGCGCTTCTGCCAGTACGGCTCGCGGCCGATGAAGACCGGAATGGCGTTGACGAAGGCCAC
>DASSNX010000003.1:0-25583 GCA_035701185.1 Candidatus Limnocylindria bacterium | reverse complement strand
GGCCGAGCTGCTGAAGGCGATCTCCGGTTTTCCCGCCGTCAGCCTGCAGCCCGCGGCCGGGGCCCAGGGCGAGCTGACCGGCATGCTCATGACACGGGCCTATCACCGGGCCCGCGGCGAGGGCGAGCAGCGGACGAAGGTCCTCATCCCTGACAGCGCCCACGGCACGAACCCGGCGACCGCGACCATGGTCGGCTACCAGACCGTGACGATTCCCTCGAACGAGCGGGGCGGCATCGACCTGGAGAGGCTGCGGCCGGCGTTGGGCGACGACACCGCGGCGTTGATGATCACCAACCCGTCGACCCTCGGCATCTTCGAAGATGGCATCGACCAGGTGCTCGCTGCCGTCCGCGCGGCGGGGGCGATCGCCTACATGGACGGTGCCAACCTGAACGCCATCCTCGGTCGCTTCCGTCCCGGCGAGGCCGGGTTCGACGTCATGCACTTCAACTTGCACAAGACGTTCTCCACGCCGCACGGCGGCGGGGGACCGGGCGCCGGCCCGGTCGGGGTCAGCGAGCGCCTGGCCCCCTACCTGCCGGGGCCGCTGCCGCTGCTGGTCGAGGGCGATGCGGACGAGGTGCTGCGCAACGCGCGTCGCGGCCGGTCCACGGCGGGCGCCCGCTTCGCGATCGAGAAGCCCGGTTCACGGCCGGAGAGCATCGGCCGGGTGCGGACCTTCTCCGGCAACTTCGGGATGTTCGTCCGCGCCTATACCTATATACGGAGCAACGGCGATGCCGGGCTGCGCGCGGTCAGCGATGACGCCGTGATGGCGGCCAACTACGTCCGCGTCCGGCTGGCTGACGTCTACGACGTACCCTTCGACCGTATCTGCAAGCACGAGGTCGTCCTCAGCGGACGGCGACAGAAGCGGGAGCATGGGGTCACGACCTTGGACATTGCGAAGGCCATCCTTGACCACGGCATCCACCCGCCCACGATCTATTTCCCGCTGATCGTCGACGAGGCGCTGATGATCGAGCCCACCGAGACCGAGTCCGTGGAGACCCTGGACCGCTTCGTGGAGGTGATGCGTGACATCGCCGCGCGGGCCGAATCGGACCCCGAGGCGTTGAAGCGCGCGCCACTCACCACGCCGGTCGGTCGGCTGGACGAGGCGACCGCCGCGCGGAGGCCCGATCTGCGCTTCGCGTTCACCGAAGGCGCCGCTTGACGGCCGCGGTGATAATCTCCTAGCCATGGTCGCCATTCAGCAGGACGCCGCGGGCTTCACCGGCGAGACGCCTGCCCTCACCAGCGGCCGCTCGCTGCGGCAGATCGTCTGGAATCGCCTGCGCAAGGACAAGCTGGCGATGATCTGCCTGGGGATCCTCGTCTTCTACTACCTCACCGCCATCATCGGGCCGTTCCTGCTCCCGGATCCCGGCCAGCGGTTCGATCCCGGCGCCATCAGCGACCTGGGCGGCCGGCCCAAGCTCGACTGGGGCGGCATCAGCGCCACCCACTGGCTCGGCGTCGAATGGGGCACCGGGCGGGACATCTTCGGCCAGCTGATCTACGGCCTGCGCATCTCGTTGATCATCGCCAGCAGCGCGACGCTGCTGACGGTCATCTTCGGCACCGTGATCGGCATCGTCGCCGGCTACACCGGCGGCTGGACCGACAACCTCATCGGCCGCTTCATGGACCTCGTCTTGGCCTTCCCATTCCTGCTGATCGTGCTCGCCCTGTCCGGCGCCCTGACCCAGCGGCTGACGGACCTGGGCCTGCCGGAGGGCAACCCGTCGCGGATCACGTACCTCATCCTGGTGATGAGCGTCTTCGGCTGGCCCTACCTGGCGCGCATCGTGCGCGGCCAGGTGCTGAGCCTGAGAGAACGGGAGTTCGTCGAGGCTGCGGTGGCCATGGGCTCCGGCAAGGGCCGCATCCTCTTCACCGAGATCCTGCCCAACCTGTGGGCACCCATCCTGGTGTACGCCACGCTGACCCTCCCGGCCTACATCGGCTTCGAGGCAGCGCTGTCGTTCCTCGGCGTCGGCGTCATTCCACCGGACACCACCTTCGGCGCCATGCTCGCGCGGTCGGTCGCCTACTTCAACGTGGTGCCGACCTACCTGTTCATCCCGGGCACCGTGCTGGTCATCCTGGTCGTCGCCTTCAACATCTTCGGTGACGCGCTGCGAGATGCGCTCGACCCGAAGAGCGTGCATTAAGACCGAACCAGCCTTAGAGACGGCGGGTGGAGGCCGCCGGTGTCCAGCAGCCTCGCCAGGGGTCCCACGCGTAACCGCGCGTGTATGATCTGGCATCGAATGACCGGGATTCCGTCCCGGATGACCCCCAACTCGTTGGAGGAAGGAACATGGTGAGATCCCCAGGCTTGCTGCGTGCGTTGACGGTCTTGGCCGCCGGCGCGCTCGTGCTTGCCGCATGCGGCCAGCCACCGGCCGGCTCACAGAGCGGCGCTCCCCAGGGCTCCGGCAGTGGCGGAGCAAAGGGAGGTACCGTCTACATCCTCACCCAGGCCGAGCAGTGGAACCGCATCGACCCGCAGCGTGCATATACCGGCGAGGATCTCGCCTTCTTCGGAGCGACGATCTACCGGTCGCTCGTTTCGTACACGCCGGGCGAAAGCGATGCGACCAAGGCCAACCAGCTCATTCCTGACCTGGCAACTGACACCGGTACGCCGAACGCGGACGCCACCCAGTGGAAGTTCACGCTTCGCGACGGTGCCACCTGGCAGGATGGCTCTCCGGTGACCTGCGAAGACGTGAAGTACGGCGTCAGCCGCACCTTCGCCAACGATGTCATCAGCGAGGGTCCGACCTACGCGATCGCGTACCTGGACATCCCGGCTGAGGACGATCCGAAGTCGACGTTCCTGTCCAAGTACCACGGCCCGTACGACAAGGGCGGTCAGGATCTCTACGACAAGGCCGTCACCTGCGACGGGAACACGATCACCTTCAACCTGAAGCAGCCTGTCCCTGACTTCAACTACACCACGACCCTCGGCTTCTCCCCCGTGCCGCAGAAGGCGGACACCGGCGAGAAGTACGACTCGGCGGACGTCGTTTCGTCCGGCCCGTACAAGGTCGACAGCTACACCACGGGCAACGGCGGCAAGTTCGTGCTCGTGCGCAACGAGAACTGGGATCAGGCCAGCGATCCGATTCGGACCGCGCTGCCGGACAAGTGGGAAGTCGACTTCGGGATCGACCCGAAGATCATGGACCAGCGCCTCATGGCGAGCAATGGCCCCGATGCCACTGCCCTCATGTACGGCAACGTGCAGCCTGAGAACCTGGCGACGATCTTCCAGGATCCCCAGACGGTGAACCCGCAGTACCAGGGCCGCGCCTGGAGCGCATTCGACCCGTACTCGATCTACTACTTCATCAACGTTCAGAAGGTGAAGAACGAGAAGGTTCGCCAGGCCATGGCCGTGGCGCTTGATCGCCAAGCGCTGCTGCTGAATGCCGGTGGTCAGTTCGCAGGCGTTCTGGCCGATGGCGTCATCAAGCCGAACATCGGGCAGGACTACGCCGAGACTGGCTGGGCCACCGATCTGTTCGGTGAGGCCATCCCGCCGGAGGGCAACCCCGAATTGGCCAAGAAGCTCATCCAGGAGTCGGGCGCCAGTGCGGCCGACCTCTCGATCGGCTTCAACTACGCCACCAGCCCGGTCAACGAGCAGGCGGCGGCCATCGTCAAGTCCTCGCTCGAGAAGGCCGGCTTCAAGGTCACCCCGAAGCCGCTCGAGCCTGGTTCGTACTACAGCGTCGTCTTCGATCCTGAGAAGGCTGCGGAAACCGGTACTGGTGGCTGGGGCCCTGACTGGCCGAACGCCTCCACCGTGATTCCGCCGCTCTTCACCCAGGAAGGTGGTTGGGACCTGTCCCAGGTGGACGATCCCGCCTTCAACCAGAAGGTCAAGGACGCGCAGACCGAGCTCGATCGTGCCACCCAGGCGAAGATGTGGCAGGACCTGAACAAGGAGGCCATGCAGCACGCATGGGTCATCCCCACCAGGTTCAACACTGCCCAGGTCATCGCCGGCAACAAGCTCGGCGGAGTGGATTACCAGTGGCCGCCGTACGGCTCCTGGGACTACAGCCAGATCTACGTAAAGCAGTAGATCGCTAACCAGGGAAACCCAAGCCTGGGGGAGCAGCTCGACTGCTCCCCCAGGCTCCGCAACTCCACACGGACTCGACGCTCACACCATTTCAACCTCGTTGGGGAAAGTGAAGGGCAGGCGACGTGGTTGGATATCTGATTCGCCGACTCATCGGCATGTTCGTGCTGCTCTTCCTGTTGAGCGTCACGGTCTTCGTCCTCTTCAGCATGCTGCCCGGTGATCCCGCCCGGCTGACGTGCGGCAAGGCCTGCTCCCCGGAGATCGTCGCCTCGAACCGGCACCGGCTTGGGCTCGACGAACCGGTTATCGTCCAGTACCAGAAGTTCGTGACCGGCATCTTCGCCGGCCGTGTCTACGCGCCGAACTCGCCGGATCCTGTCGTCTGCGAGGCCCCGTGCCTCGGCTACTCCTTCTTCCGCCGCGAGACCGTGGGCTCACTGCTCACCCGCGCCGCACCGGTGACGTTCTGGCTCGCCATCGGGGCATTCCTGATATGGATCGCGGTGGGCCTCTTCCTCGGCATCATCGCCGCGCTCAACCGCGGCAAGTGGCTCGATCGGCTGATCATGGGCATCTCCCTGATCGGCTACTCGATGCCCTCGTTCTTCATCGGCCTGGTCTTCGTCTTCTTCATCATCATCAAGCTCCAGTGGCTGCCGTTCCCGTCGTTCGTCCAGCCCTGGGATAACCCGATCGGCTTCCTGCAGACCATGATCCTGCCGTGGATCGTGCTGGCCATCCTGTACGCCGCCTTCTACATCCGGCTGACGCGTAACCAGGTGCTGGAGACCTTCGGGGAGGACTACGTCCGCACCGCACGCTCGAAGGGGCTGCCGGAGCGGGTCGTGGTCGTCAAGCACGCGCTGCGTGCCGGACTGACGCCCATCGTCACGGCCGCCGGCCTCGACCTGGCGGGCCTGCTGGGCGGCGCGATCATCAGCGAGAACATCTTCTCGCTGCCGGGCCTCGGCTCGCTGGCCGTCGACTCGGTGCTGCAGTCCGACCTGCCGGTGATCACCGGGCTGACGCTCGTCACCGCATCCCTGATCATCTTCGCCAACCTGGTGGTTGACCTGTTCTACGCGGTGATCGACCCGCGCGTGAGGATCGGATGATCGAGCCCGAGGCCCGCCGCGATCGACCATTCCTGTCGGTCGAGAACCTGTCGGTTGCCTTTCCCACGGAGGATGGCCTGGTCCGCGCCGTCGACGGCGTCAGCTTCCAGCTGGAGCGCGGCAAGACGCTCGCCATCGTGGGCGAGTCGGGCTCCGGCAAGAGCGTGACGGCGCAGGCCATCATGGGCCTGCACAACCGCAAGGCGACGCAGATCTCCGGCCAGATCTGGCTGGACAACCAGGAGCTGGTCGGCATGCCGCTGCCCGAGGTCCAGGACCTGCGCGGCAACGAGATGGCCATGATCTTCCAGGACCCGATGTCCAGCCTGCAT
Source organism: Candidatus Limnocylindria bacterium (assembly GCA_035701185.1). Classification (GTDB taxonomy): domain Bacteria; phylum Chloroflexota; class Limnocylindria; order QHBO01; family QHBO01; genus DASSCW01. The sequence continues at coordinate 20,025 of DASSNX010000003.1, read as the reverse complement.
CCGTTCTACCGGATCGGCGATCAGATCACCGAGGCCATCCGCGTCCATCGCAAGATCTCCAAGGCGGCCGCACGCCAGGAGACGCTGGACATGCTCCGCCACGTCGGCATCCCGGCCGTGGAGCGGCGCATCGACGCCTACCCGCACCAGCTGTCCGGCGGCATGCGGCAGCGCGTGATGATCGCCATGGCGCTGATCAACTCGCCGCAGCTGCTCATCGCCGACGAGCCGACCACTGCGCTGGACGTCACCGTCCAGGCCCAGATCCTGGAGCTCATCCAGCGCCTGCAGGGGGAGTTCGGAACCACCGTCATCGTCATCACCCACGACCTCGGCATCGTGGCCGACATGGCCGACGAGGTGGCGGTGATGTACGGCGCTCGCATCGTCGAGCAGGCGCCGACCGCGATCCTCTATGACCGGGCCGAGATGCCCTATACCCTCGGCCTGCTCGCCTCCATCCCGCGCATGGACCGCGCGCTCACGGAGCGCCTGGATCCGATTCGTGGCAATCCACCGTCCCCCATCAACCTGCCCAAGGGCTGCGTCTTCCAGCCGCGCTGCAAGTACTGGGAGCTCAACGTCGACAGGAACCTCCCATTGAACGTGCGGCCTGAGCTGGTGGAGGCGGAGCCCGGGCACTGGGTTCGTTGCCACCTTCCGCCCGAGGTCCGGCGCCGGATCTCGCGCGAGGTGATCCATGGCCTTACTGAGGTGAGCAGCACGTGACCTCCGCCAGCCCGAGCACCACCCCGATGTCCGGCACCGGGGTGCCGGCCCATGGCAACGGCCAGATCCTGAACGTGGCCGGCCTGAAGACCTACTTCCCGATCAGGTCGCGCGGCCTGCTGCCGCGCACGATCGGCATGGTCAAGGCGGTGGACGGGATCGACATGACCCTCGAGAAGGGGGAGACGCTCGGCCTGGTCGGCGAGTCGGGCTCCGGCAAGACCACCGCCGCGCGCTCGATCCTGCGGTTGGTGCAGCCGACCGAGGGGACCATCGCCATCGAGGGAAAGGACATCACGCACCTTGCCGGCCGCGGCCTCATGGACGTTCGCCGCAAGGCGCAGATGATCTTCCAGGACCCGTACAACGCGCTGAATCCGCGGCACACCGTCGGCGCCATCGTGGCCGCGCCGTTCCGCATCCAGAAGGTCGAGCCACCCGGCGGGGTCAAGCAGGCAGTCCTCCAGGTCATGGAGCGCGTCGGCCTCAACCCGGAGCACTACAACCGCTATCCGAATGAGTTCTCGGGTGGCCAGCGGCAGCGTATCGGGATCGCGCGGGCGATCGCGCTGCGGCCAAAGCTGATCGTCTGCGACGAGCCGGTTTCCGCCCTGGACGTGTCGATCCAGGCCCAGATCCTGAACCTGCTCAAGGACCTGCAGAACGAGTTCGGCATCGCCTACCTGTTCGTCGCCCACGACCTGGCGGTCGTGCGGCAGGTCGCGCACCGCGTGGCGGTGATGTACCTGGGGCACATCGTGGAGACGGCGCCGGCCAACGTGATGTACTCCACGCCGCTGCACCCGTACACGCACTCGCTGCTGTCGGCGGTACCGATCCCCGACCCGAAGCAGCAGAAGCACCGCACCCGGATCGTGCTGCAGGGCGACCTGCCGAGCCCGATTGATCCGCCCTCGGGCTGTGTCTTCCGGACCCGCTGCTTCCAGGCGCAGGAGCGCTGCGCGATCGAGGTCCCGCCGCTAGTCGAGCTGGCGCCCGGCCACAAGGTGGCATGCCACTTCCCGATTGCGGCTGCCGACCTACCGAAGAAGATCGAGGTCGAGGAGGCGGGCGGGCACGGCGAGGAGGCCGAGAACCCGACCGTCGTGACGTCGGCGGCCGACGTGGCCGAGGGTGCCACCACCGAGGGGCCACGAGTCTGACGCCGGCGCGCTAGGCTCCACGCGTGGAGCACCGGATCGCGCTGGCCCAGCTTGCCCCGCGCCTCGGCGACGTCGCCGCCAACCTGGAGCTTGCCGCCGACTGGCTGCGCCGGGCGGCGGCCGACGGCGCGGCGCTCACCGTCTTCCCGGAGCTCGCCCTCACCGGCTACCTGCTGTCCGACCTCGTGCCGGAGGTCGCCCTGCGCGTCGACGACCCGCGCCTGGCCGCGCTGAGCCGCGAGGCGCCGGGGATGCTGATCGCCATCGGCTTCGTGGAGGAGACCGAAGAGCACCGCTATGCCAACACCGCCGCCCTCCTGCGCGACGGCGAGCTGGTCGGCTCCCATCGAAAGGTCTACCTGCCGACCTACGGGATGTTCGACGAGGGCCGCTTCACGCGACCGGGCGATCGAATCCGGACGCTCGTGGTCGGGGAGCCGCTGGGGCGCATCGGCCTTTCGGTGTGCGAGGACTTCTGGCATCCCAGCCTGCCGATGCTTCAGGCCCAGGACGGCGCCTCGCTGCTGGTGAACATCGCCGCCGGGCCGGCTCGTGCACCGGGATCGGCGGCGGGCACGCGGGCGATCGGCGGCTGGCACCGGATGCAGGAGACCTACGCGCTGCTCGGCACGGTGGCGGTGGCGTTCTGCAACCGGGTGGGCAACGAGGAGGGCCTGACCTTCTGGGGTGGGTCACGCCTGCTGGCACCGGACGGCTCGGTGGTCGCGGAGGGGCCGCTGTACGAGGAGGCGCTGGTGGTCGGCAGCCTGGAAAGCGACGACCTGCGGATGCAGCGGTACAGCCTCCCGCTGCTGGCCGACGAGCGGCTGGAGCTCGTCCGGCGCGAGCTGGACCGGATCATGGCCGAGCGGGCTGACCTGCCGCTTCCCGACGAGGACGCGCCGTGACGTTTGGCGATCCGGCCGGGGCGAGGCCGGGGGCTGAGGCGGCACCGCTGCCCGAGGTCGACGCGCGGCAGGCGATCGAGGTCATCACCGCCTTCATCCGTTCCCAGCTGGCGCAGACGGGCTTCGAGCGGCTGGTGGTGGGGCTGTCGGGCGGCGTCGACTCGGCTACCACCGCCTTCCTGGCGGCGCGTGCCGTTGCCGCCCAGGACCTGCTGGCGGTGCGGATGCCGTACCGCACCTCGGCGCCCGATTCCGAGGATGACGCGTTACGCGTGGTCGAGGCGCTCGGCTGCCGGACGGAGCGGGTCGACATCACCGCCATGGCGGACCCGATGCTGGCCCAGATCTTCGGGCCCGAGGCCGAGACGCGCGTTCGCCGCGGCAATGTGATGGCGCGGCTGCGCATGGTCGTCCTCTACGACCGCTCGGCCGCGTTCGACGCCCTGGTCATCGGCACCAGCAACAAGACCGAGGCGCTGCTCGGCTACGGGACGCTGTATGGCGACATGGCGGCCGCGCTGCAGCCCATCGGCGACCTCTACAAGAGCCAGCTGCGCGAGGTGGCCGAGGCGCTCGGCGTGCCGCAGCAGATCGTGGACAAGCCGCCGTCGGCCGACCTCTGGCCCGGGCAGACCGACGAGGGCGAGCTGGGTGCGTCCTACGAGGACCTGGACCGCATCCTGTACGCGCTCGTCGACCGACGCTGGACCCCGGACCGATGCGTCCGTGCCGGCCTGCCGGCGAGCCTCGTGCAGCGGGTGGCGTCGACCGTGGCCCGCATGGAGTACAAGCGGCAGCTCCCGCCGGTGGCGAAGGTCTCCCTCCGCACGCCCGGGATCGACCACCTCTACCCGCGTCGGCGCCCCGGCTCGCGCCGTGGCTGACGCGCGCGATGGCAGCCGGCCCGGCGGTGGCCGCCTGCTCGTGGTCGGGACGCCGATCGGCAACCTGGGCGATCTCTCACCGCGGGCGGTGGCGGCCCTGCGTGACGCGGACCTGGTGGTGGCCGAGGACACCCGGGTGGCGGCCCGCCTCCTGGGTCATGCCGACCTGAAGCGGCCCACGCTGTCCCTTACCGAGCACAACGCCACCTCGCGCCTGCCGGCGCTGCTGGCGCGCCTGGCCGCCGGTGAGACGTTGGCGCTGACCACCGATGCGGGCATGCCGGGGGTCTCCGATCCGGGCGCCGCCCTGGTGCGCGCGGCGCGGGCAGCGGGAGCGAGCGTGGAGGTGGTGCCGGGTCCCAGCGCGGTAACCGCCGGGATGGCCCTCTCCGGCCTGGAGGCCGGCGGCTTCGTGTTCGGCGGCTTCCTGCCCGCCCGCCCCGCCGCCGCACGCGCGGCGCGCCTCGGCGAGCTGCTGGCCGCCGCCGGCAACCTGGGGCTGCCGCTGGTGCTGTTCGAGGCGCCACACCGGGTGACCGACCTCTTGGAGCGGCTGGCGGAGGTCGTGCCGGGCGCCGAGGTGGGGGTCTTCCGCGAGCTGACCAAGCTCCACGAGGAAACGCTGGTCGGCAGCCCCGCGGACCTTGCGACGCGCCTGACCGCCCCGCGCGGCGAGTTCACGCTGGTGATCGGCGGCCTGGCGCCGAGGGTGGGACCGGCGGTCAACGGTCGGGCCGTGGTCGAGGCCGCGCGCCGGCAGGGTGTCTCAGACCGCGGAACGGTAGAACTGCTCAGGGCGGCGGGCCTCGCCCGCCGCGAGGCATATCGGCTGGTCCAGGAGTCGCCGCTCAGCCGATCCGCACGCGGGGATCGATGACGGCGTACAGGAGGTCGACGACCAGGTTGGCGACGATGATGATCGCCGCCGTCACGAGGGTGAGGCCGTTGATGACCGGCAGATCGGCCTGGAGGACGGAGTCCACCGCCAGGGAGCCGAGGCCGGGAAGCGAGAAGATGTTCTCGCTGATGATGGCGCCCCCCAGCAGCCCCGCCAGGTCCAGGCCGGCGGAGGTCACGATCGGTGACAGGCCTGCCCGCAGCGCGTGGCGCACGACGACGGTCCCCTCCGGCAGCCCCTTCGCCCGGGCCGTGCGCACGTAGTCCTCGCCGAACGTCTCGAGGACCTGGTTGCGCGTCAGCCGGATGTAGAACGCGGCGTCCAGGATGGCGAGTGTGATCCAGGGCAGGATCATGGTCTGCACGAAGCGCACGGGATCCTCCCAGGGCTCGATGAACGATGGGAACGGCAGCCACTGCAGCTTGATGATCACGAAGAAGACGAGGATCAGGCCGAAGAAGAAGGACGGCATGGAGTAGCCGATGAGCGAGATTCCCGTGATCAGTCGATCGAGCACGTTGCCGCGGTTCAAGGCGGCGATGATCCCGAAGAACAGGCCGATGGCCATCCAGATCACGAACGCGCCGATGGCCAGCCAGAACGTCACCGGGGCCGTTCGGGCCAGCAGCGCGCCCACCGTCTCGCGCCGGACGAAGGAGTAGCCCAGGCACGGTGCCTCGCACACGATCGGTTCGGGTGAGCTCGGGGAGTAGATGCGCCCCACGAAGAGGCCGCTGACGAACTTCTCGTACTGGACGATGACTGGCTCGTCGAGGCCCAGGCGCCGCCGGTTCGACTCGACCACTGCCGGTGAGCACGCCTTGCCGCAGGTCAGCCGTGCCGGGTCACCGGGGAGCAGGCTGAACAGCACGAACACCGTGACGCTGAGCAGGAACAGCAGGATGAACATGCCGATGACTCGGCGGATCAGGTAGCCAACCACTCGGGCCGTCCTCGCTGGAGTGCCGCGCTGCGCGGCGGCTGCTGGCGGATGCTAGTACCCACGGCGTTACGGTGCAGCGTTCTGAACGCTTGGGTGCCATGCCTCGCGGTGGCCCTGGTAAGCGGACGATGATCGGCCAGTAAGGACGCCCGCCTAGCATCGTCGGCACTCGGCAGCCGTCTCGCCCGGCCGCGCCGACGCGGCCCAGGTGCTGGGCAGGAGGATGAACGGCAATGAACAAGGTGATGCTGGTCGGGCGGCTGACGAGGGATCCGGAGCTGCGGACGCTGCCGTCCGGAAAACACGTCGCGAACTTCGTGATCGCAACCAACGAGTTCCGTGGCAGCGGCGCGGGCGAGCGGACGGAGTACCACAACCTCGTCGCCTGGGACCGCCTGGCGGAGATCTGCGGGCAGTTCCTGTCCAAGGGACAGCTGGTGGACATCGAGGGCCGGCTGCAGACCCGCCAGTGGGACGACGATGCCGGCGTGCGCCACTGGAAGACGGAGGTCGTGGTCGCCTCGCTGGAGATGCTCTCCGGCCGCGGCAAGAAGGAGTACGCCAAGGAGGCGCAGACCATCGCCGAGGCGGGACCCGACGGCCACCCGGCGGAGGCGGCGGCCACCACCAACGGCGCGGGCGACGTCGCCGAGGAGGCGCTCGTCGCGCTGTAGAGCCGGTACGAAGCGAGGGGCCCAAGCCGGTCCCTCGCTCGTGCGGACGGCCATGCGCCCGAAGGGCCGAGCATCGCGGGACGTGACGGCGGCACTTGCGGCGGTGATTGCGACCATTCCCACCATCCCTGCGGCTCACCGTCGCCCCGCCGCCATGGCAATTCGTCCGCGGTCCATACGGTGTCGAAGCGAGTGGCCTCCGCCGCGACGGCTAGGTCGCTGATATCGGTCCAGCGCGCAGTCGGACCGCCGATGAACGGGTCACCCATCGGCGGCACCAGACCGATCTCGAGGCGCTGCATCGGACCTCTCCTGAGTCTCCGCGGGGAAGTCTGCGCGGACTGACACGTGGATGAGACGCCCTGGCGGCACCGCGCGGAGGTGAATTGAACGCTCGGTGTGCTTGCGTCGTCTACATGGCAGGCGCTGATACCACGTTGATGTGCTGACGTGGACGCTGGGAGACCCTAGACTGGGCGCGCCCTAGCGGGGTCGGGAGGACGCCGTGGCCGAACCGCGCGAGCCGAGCAGCGGGGACCCTGCCGCCGCGCCCGACGCACAGCCGCCCGCAGCGACTCCACCGCCGAGCACGCACGCCACCGAGCTGCGGACGTTTCTGATCGCCGACATTCGCGGGTATACCACCTACACCCGTGAGAACGGTGACGAGGCGGGGGCCGCGCTGGCAGCACGTTTTGCCGAGATCGTCGCGGCCGTGGTCACGGCGCGGGGCGGCTTCCTCCTCGAGCTGCGAGGCGACGAGGCCCTGGTCGTCTTCGTGTCCGCCCGCAACGCGCTCCGCGCGGCGATGGAGCTGCAGGCGCGCCTGGTCCAGGAGAACCTGCCGCGCGGCGTCGGCATCGGCCTGGACGCCGGCGAGGCCATCCCCGTTGGGGACGGCTATCGCGGCACGGCGCTGAACCTGGCCGCCCGGCTGTGTGCCAAAGCCGGACCGGGGGAGACGCTGGCGTCCGAAGCCGTGATCCACCTCGCGGCGAAGGTCGATGGCATCACCTACGTCGACGCCCGCGACCTGCGGCTCAAAGGCTATGCCGATAAGGTCCGCGTCCTGGGCGTCGTGCCCTCGGATCGGACGAGGGGCCACCGCGTCTCCACGTCACCGCGCTTCAGCGGCCTCGGGCGGAACCGATTCGTGCTCATGGCAGGGGGAGCGGGATTGGTCGTGGTCCTGGCGATGATCGCGCTGGTCAGCGGCTGGTTCAGTGGAGCTGCCCAGACGGCGAAGGGCTCGCCGTCGCCCAGCGCCGTGCCACTCGCGGGCGTCGAGCTCCCGGCCCTGGCCTTCTACGATCCTGTGACCGGCAAGCTCGAGGCAACAACCCCCTTTCCGGCCCCACGCAATATCGCCTTCGCCGCCGGCCAATCGTTCTGGATTCTCGGCGAGACGCCCAGGTCGCTGTACCGCATCGATCCGGTCAAACACACCATCGCGCAGACGATCCCCGTGCCCGTGGACGAGCCGAGCGGCTTCAACGTCGACGACGATTTCATGTGGGTCACGGACCTCGGCAGCCCGCGCGTCATCCGCATTGACCAGCAAACAGGCGTCCACTCTGAATTCGACTTCGCGTTGGACGCGAACGACGAGGCCGATACCTTCGACGTGGCGGTCGGCGCCGGCTCGGTCTGGCTCTCGCGGCCCGACATCCCGGAGATCGTGCGGCTGAATCGACAGACCGGCCGCATCCAGGCACGGATCGACGTGTACGCCTGGGGCCTGAGCTATGGCGCCGGTGGCCTGTGGTTCTGGCACGACGGCGAGATCGGCCTCATCGATCCGTCGACCAACGAGGAGGTCTTCGCCGCACCGATCCAGCTGACCAACGAAGCCATCCTGGGCAACATCCACTTCGGAGCCGATGCCGCGTGGACCGCGTCGACCGACACCGGCCAGGTATGGCGCGTTGACCGCACGGGGCGCCAACGCACGTACCAGCTCCAGCCGGGCGTCACCGAGCTGGCCGCCACGGCGCGGACGATGTGGGTCACGAACGAGGAGACCGGCAAGCTGACCGGGATCGACCTCGTCACCGGCGATCAGAACCGCGTGATCGACTCCGGCCACGGCATCGTCGCCGTCGTGGCCAACGACGACGAGCTGATGATCGCGGTGGCACCGACCTTCAATGACGCCGTCGGCGCCCTGAGCGGGAAGGTCCTGACAGTCGGGGCGCCGGGCACGCCATGGTGGGATCCGGCTCCTGATCCGCCGGTGAGCTGGAACTGGCAGCTTCGCCAGGCCCTCTACGCCACCTGCGCAAAGCTCGTGAACTATCCCGATGCACCCTGGCCCGACGGGCTGGAGCTGAGCCCCGAAGTGGCCGACCTGCCACAGGTGAGCGCCGATGGTCGGACCTATACCTTCACGATCAGGCCCGGCTTCCAGTTCTCGCCGCCGTCGAACGAACCGGTCACGGCGGAGACCTTCCGCTATACGATCGAGCGCGCCCTGGACCCGGTCGTCGAGGACGGCGCTCCTGGTCCGACGGCGTTCGGCGAGATACTGGGCGCGGATCGGTTCCGCGCCGGCAAGGCCCAGCACGTGGCCGGCCTGAAGGCCGCGGGCGATCAGCTCACCATCAGGCTGGCGACGCCGGCACCCCACTTCCTCGACCGCCTGGCATCGTCGGCTGGCTGCGCCGTCCCCATCGGCACGCCGGCCCTGCACACCGGGATCAACCCCGATCCGCCGATCGCCGGCGCCGGGCCGTACTACCTCGCCCAGATCGTGCCGAAGCGATATGTGGTGATGCTGAAGAATCCGAACTACCACGGGTCGCGACCGCAGCCGTTCGATGCGATCGCCATCCGCATGAAGTCCGCTTCGGCAACCGCCATCGCCATGGTCGAGAAGGGCCAGCTCGACGCCGCCATGCTCGACGCCGGAGATCCGCTGACCGGAGCGGGCAGCGCGCTCGCCACCGAGTGGGGTCCGGGCAGCGCGAACGCCGGCGACGGCAACCAGCGCTGGTTCGGCGCGCATCGGCCCAATGTCGGCTACCTCGCGCTGAACCCGAAGGGCCGGGCGTTGCGCGAGCTGGACGTTCGACGGGCCGTATCACTGGCCATTGACCGTGCCCGCCTGGCGGCGGTCTGGGGCGATGGACCGGCGACCAGCCTCTTGAGTTCGGCAGTCCGCGCCGGCGAAGACCCCGAGAAGGCGCTGCCGGCTGCGGACATCGACGCGGCGCGCGCCCTGCTGAACGGTCGCAGCGTCGCTGTCACCCTGCTCGGCTTTCCGACGGAATGGGGCTGCGGCGTCTGCACCGAGTTCGAACGCGAACTGACCCGACAGCTCGCCGAGGCGGGCATCCAGGTCCGCGTGCAGCACGCCACTGATTTCCCCGCGGACGCGTTCAAGGCCGGGAGCAAGATCGACCTGGTCGCCCTCGGTACCGGCAGCGAGTGGCCTGATCCCTACGACGCCCTGGAAGGCGTGTACGAGGACACCTGGCTCGGCAGCCGGGCCCTCGGCCGTCTCGACCGACTCGCCGGTCTCACCGGCCAGGCGCGCGTCGACGAGGCGGCTGCCTTTGTGCAGCAGGTGGCCGACCGTGACGTGCTCGTCGTGCCGTACAGCCACCAGGTGTACCCGTTGTACGTCTCGCAACGGATCGGCTGCGGCTTCGTCCAGCCGGCGCTCGGCGCGGTCGACCTTCTGAGCCTCTGTCTTCGCTAGCGACGAGGCCCGTCCGGGATCTGGATCAGCCTCGATCGCTCGAGCGCGCGCCGAAGACGCCGATCACCCCGCCGACCGCGACTGCCGCCAGGCCGAGGGCGATGATCGGCAGGTTGCCACCACCGGCGAACAGCCCCAGGACGACGAGCAGCGCACCAAGGATGACGAGCATGGCCACGGCCACGTTTGCGCCTGACATGAATTGAAGCTCCTAGCTCGGGTTTGCCCCACCCTCCATTTGTATACTGGCCGCCCCGCCGAGGATGTCGCATGGCTGACGCGTATCCCTACAACGGGCGGCTCAGCCGCTGGGAAGAGATCGTCGATGGCCTGGCCATCGTGGGTGTCCAGAGCCTGGAGGAGCGCTTTCCCTTCGAGCCGGGCCAGTACGCCACGCTCGGGCTGATGGGCGCTGAGGGCAAGCTGATCCAGCGGCCGATGTCCATCTCGTCATCGCCGGACGACACGTCGGAGTACGAGTTCTTCATCCGCCTCGTGCAGGGCGGCGCCTTCACGCCGTTGCTCTGGGAGCGCAAGGTCGGCGATCCCATCAACATCAAGGGCGCCAAGGGCAAGTTCCTGCTCCAGGACGATGGGCGCACCTGCGTCTTCGTCGCGACGGGCACCGGGCTTGCGCCCTTCATGAGCATGCTCGACACCATGCAGCTGCGGCAGCAGCCGCGCGACGTGGTCCTCCTCCACGGGGTGAGCTACGACTACGACCTGGCCTGGCGTGACGAGCTGCAGCAGCTGGCCGCCGGTGGCTTTCCGCTGCGCTACGTCGGCACCATCTCGCGCCCGCAGTTCTGCCCGACCTGGAGCGGCCTCACGGGACGCGCCGAGGCGGTGCTGGCGGGGCAGCTCGACGAGCATGGGCTGACGCCGGACAACGCCACCCTGTACCTCTGCGGCAACCCGGACATGATCACCGCCGTCGAGGAGATGGCCCTGGCCCGCGGCTTTCCGCCGGAGCAGATTCGCAAGGAGCTCTACTGGCCGAAGGGTCGAAGCCACTGATGGCCGATGCCGCCGCGGACAGCTTCTACCTGACCACCGCCATCTTCTACCCGAGCCCGGGGCCACCACTGCATTCGCTGTTCGAGGCCATCGGCGCCGATGCGATCGTGCGCTACCACCGCCTTCTCGGCGAGGACGTCCGGTTCCAGACCGGCATGGACGAGCACTCGGCCCAGGTGGAGCTGCTGGCGCGCCAGCGCGAGACGTCGCCGCGCGAGCTGGTCGATGCCTGGGCCGATGCCTGGCGCACCGGGTTCGATCGGTTCGACATCAGCTACGACCGCTTCATCCGCACCACCGATCCCGATCACGTCCGTGCCTCGATCGAGATGGTGACCCGCGCGCAGGCGGCGGGGGACATCTACAAGGGCACCTACGCCGGCTGGTACTGCCCCGGCGACAACGAGTTCAAGACCGAGGCGCAGATCGTTGACGGCCACTGCCCGGACCATCCGACCCTCGAGCTGCAGTGGCTGGAGGAGGAGAACTACTTCTTCGCGCTGTCGCGCTACCAGGAGCGCCTGGAGCAGCTGTACCGCGACAACCCGTCCTTCTGTGAGCCGGAGCACTTCCGGAACGAGGTGCTGGGCTGGTTGAAGGAGGGGCTGCGCGACTTCAGCGTCAGCCGCGCCGGTGGCTCGTGGGGCATCCCGTTCCCCGGCGACCCGGAGCATCGGATCTACGTCTGGTTCGACGCGCTGACCAACTACCTGACCGGGGCCGGCTTCCCGGATGACCCGGCCGCGTTCGCCCGCTACTGGCCGGCCGACGTGCACATCATCGGCAAGAACATCACCCGCTTTCACTGCCTCTACTGGCCGGCGATGCTGATGAGCGCCGGGATCGCGCTGCCGGACCAGGTCTTCGCCCACGGCTTCATGCTGCTGCGCGGCGAGAAGATGTCGAAGACGCGCGGCAACGTGCTGGATCCCGACGCGGCGGTCGACCTCTTCGGCGTCGACGGCGTCCGCTACCTGGTCCTGCGCGAGATCCCGTTCGACCGCGACGGCGACGTGACGCTGGAGGGCCTGGTCCGCCGCTACAACGCGGACCTGGCGAACGACCTCGGCAACCTGGTCAACCGCACCATCAGCATGGCCGCGCGCTACCTCGACGGCCACCTGCCACCTTTGGCCGATGGTGGCGCCGAAGCCGATGCCGAGCTGCGCTCCGCGGCGGCCACCGCGGTGAGCGGCTACCACGACGCCATGCGGCGCTTCCACCTGGACGAGGCGCTCGCCGCCATGAACACCCTCGTCCGGGCCGGGAACGGCTACGCCGAGTCCCAGGCGCCGTGGTCGCTGCACAAGCAGGGCGAGACGGAGCGCCTGGGACAGGTCCTGGCCGCCATGGCCGAGACCTGCCGCATCCTGGGACACCTGGTGGCGCCCTTCACGCCGGCCAGCGCGGCGCGCCTGCACGACCAGTTGGGCGTTCCCCCTCCCTACGACCGGCGGGGGAGCGGCGGGCCTGGGCTGGAGGCGCTGCTGGCCTGGGGCGCCGTCGGCGCGGGCTGGAGCGTGGGCGCCGCCGAGCCGCTCTTTCCCCGCACCGAGCTGCCGGCAGAGGTCGAGGCCTGACCCTGAGCGCCGGCGAGCTCCGCGGCCTGGTGGACTCGCACTGTCACCTCCAGGACGCTGCCTTCGACGAGGACCGCGACGAGGTGCTGGCGCGCGCCGTGGCCGACGGCATCGACCAGCTGCTGGTGCCCGGCTATGACCTCGCCTCGTCACGTGCGGCAGTGGCCCTGGCCCGCCGCCATCCGGAGATCCGGGCCGCGGTTGGCATCCATCCCCATTTCGCCGCGGAGACGGGCGACCTCGCCTGGGACGAGCTGGCCGATTTGGCCGCGCAGCCGGAGGTGGTGGCGGTGGGGGAGATCGGGCTGGATTACTTCCGCAACCTCTCACCGCCCGACGTCCAGCGCGCCGCCTTCGACCGCCAGCTGGCACTTGCCGCCGAGCTCGGCAAGCCGGTCCTGGTGCACGACCGTGACTCGCACGCGGACATCCGCCGCTCGCTGCTCGCCTGGGCGGGCCCCGGCCGCCAGCCGCGTGGCGTGCTGCACGCCTTCTCCGGCGACGCGCCGATGGCGGAGGAGCTGACCGCCGCCGGCTTCCTGGTCTCGTTCGCGCTGCCCCTCACGTTCCGGTCGGCGGCGGGTCCGCGAGCGGCGGCCGCGGCCATCGGCCCAGGCACCTTCCTGACCGAGACCGACTCCCCCTGGTTGGCGCCCCAGGGCCGCGGTGCCCGGAACGAGCCGACGACCGTGCTACGCGTGCTCGCCGAGCTCGCCCGGCTGCGGCAGGAGCCCGCGGAAGCCGTCGCCCAGCAGGTTGCCGAGGCGTACCGCGGGCTCATCGGCTCCAGCTAGGGCATGGCACGGTGCTTGCATCCCATGCGCGGCGCGGGCACGCGTGCCCGCTGTGACCATGTATGGAGGTGAATCGGCGTGAGCCAGGTCAACGTCAACACGCCCGGACCGAGTGAGCCCGCACCGGTCAGCGACGGTTCCGGCTACGGCTTCATCGTCGGCATCATCGTCGCGATCCTGGTGATCGTGCTCCTCGTCTGGCTGCTCGTTTTCAACGGCGGCGGGACGGGTGGCAACACGACCACGACGCCGCTGCCGAGTGGCTTCCTGCTGCTGCTTCACTAGGCCGCAGCGCAGTTCCGACCCAGCGCCAAGGGGCGCCCCGGTCCGCCGGGGCGCCTTCTGTCATCTTGCCCTGCCTCCTGCCTTGACAGCCCGCGCGCGGAGGGGCTACGATCGTTAGCACTCTCCACGGTCGAGTGCCAGCCGCACCATCAACGCCGGTTGCAGCGGTCTCCCGTGGAGCTCAGAAACGCAGGTTCTCACCGGGCTCTACACAAGGAGGCACCACGCACTGATGGCCACCACGGTCAGTGGGACCGCGACGTCCCTCAAGCCCCTGGGCGACAGGCTCGTCGTTCAGCCAACCCCTCGGGAGGAGATGACCAAGAGCGGCATCGTCCTGCCCGACACCGCCAAGGAGCGGCCCCAGGAGGGGACGATCCTGTCGGTCGGACCCGGCCGCACGCTGGACGACGGCAGCCGCGAGCCGATGGAGGTCCAGCCGGGCCAGAAGATCCTGTTCCAGAAGTACGCCGGCACCGAGTTCAAGCTGGATGACGAGGAGCTGCTGATCCTCTCCCAGAAGGACGTGCTGGCGGTCATCGAGTAGCGCGCGTCGCGCGAATCAAGGAGGACGAGTAACCACCGTGCCGAAGCAGCTCCAATTCGACGAGGAGGCGCGCCGCTCGCTCAAGCGCGGGGTCGACAAGATGGCAGATGCCGTCAAGGTGACCCTGGGCCCCCGCGGACGCTACGCGCTCCTGGACAAGAAGTTCGGTTCGCCGACCATCACCAATGACGGCGTGACCATCGCTCGCGACATCGAGCTCGAGGACCCCTACGAGAACATGGGCGCCCAGCTGCTCGAGGAAGTCGCCACCAAGACCAATGACATTGCCGGCGACGGCACCACGACCAGCATCGTGCTGGCCCAGGCGATCGTCACCGAGGGCCTGAAGAACGTCACCGCCGGCGCCAACCCGATGGGCCTGAAGCGCGGCATCGAGCGCGGTGTGGCGGCGGTCGTCGACGAGATCAAGCGCCTGTCGAAGCCGATCGACAGCAAGGACGACATCGCGCACATCGCCGCCATCAGCGCGCGTGACTCGGACATCGGCGAGCTCATCGCCGAGGTCATGGAGAAGGTGGGCAAGGACGGGGTCGTCACCGTCGAGGAGAGCCAGGGCCTGAAGCTCGACGTCGAGTACGTCGAGGGCATGCAGCTCGACCGCGGCTACCTGTCCGCCTACATGGCCACCAGCAACGACGGCGGCCGCATGGAGGCGGTGCTCGACAACCCGTACATCCTGATCACCGACAAGAAGATCAGCGCCGTGGCTGACATCCTGCCCACGCTCGAGAAGGTCGTCGCGCAGGGGAAGCCGCTCCTGATCGTGGCCGAGGACGTCGACGGCGAGGCGCTGCCGACCCTGGTGGTCAACAAGCTGCGTGGCACGCTGAACGTGCTGGCCATCAAGGCCCCGGGCTTCGGTGATCGCCGCAAGGCCATGCTGGAGGACATCGCCGTCCTGACCGGTGGCCGCGTGATCAGCGAGGAGCTGGGCCGCAAGCTGGACAGCGTCCAGATCGAGGATCTCGGCCAGGCGCGTCGGGTGACCGCCACCAAGGACACCACGACCATCGTCGAGGGCAAGGGCGACGCCAGCGCCATCGAGGCGCGCAAGTCGCAGATCAAGCTCCAGATCGAGGACACCACCAGCGACTTCGACCGTGAGAAGCTCCAGGAGCGCCTGGCCAAGCTCTCCGGCGGCGTGGCGGTGCTGAAGGTCGGCGCGGCCACCGAGGTCGAGCTGAAGGAGAAGAAGCACCGCATCGAGGACGCCCTGTCCGCGGCCCGCGCCGCGGTCGAGGAGGGCGTGGTCGCCGGTGGCGGCTCGGTCCTCATCCACGCCACGCCGGCGCTCGACAAGGTCGAGGCGCTGGGTGACGAGGCCGTGGGCGTCACGATCCTGCGCCGAGCGCTCGAGGAGCCGCTGCGCCAGATCGCGGTCAACGCCGGCCAGGAGGGCTCGGTCGTGGTCGACGCGGTGCGCAAGATGGAGCCGGGCAACGGCTACGACGCCCAGAAGGGCGAGTACGCCGACATGTTCACGGCCGGCATCATCGATCCGGCCAAGGTGACGCGCTCCGCGCTGGAGAACGCCGCCTCGGTCGCCGCCCTGATGCTGACCACCGAGACGGTCGTCACCGACCTGCCCGAGAAGGAGAAGGCCGTCCCCGGCATGCCACCGGGTGGCATGGACTACTAGTCCGCCTCTCCCCAAGCCGATCCGAAGGCCCCGGCACCAGCCGGGGCCTTCGGCGTGTTCGGCACGAGAAGTGCATTTCGCCGTGGTGAGCGCGGTCGTGCGACCGGGCCAGCTCGAAGAAGGGGTGAACAATGTCGGACGAGCGAACCAGCGACATGGACATGCCGAACGCCGACGAGACCTACGGTCAGGGCTCTGACCAGGGCGACGCCGGCATGGGCGGCACCACCGGCGGAACGGGTTCCACGAGCGGCACCGGGGCAGGTGGTGGCGGCATGGGCTCGGGCCTCGGCGAGACCGGGGATCAGGGCATGACGCCGGGCATGGGCACCGGCGAGAGCGACACCAACGCCGGCACCGATGCCGGCACCGGCGAGCCGGGCGAGGGCAGCACCGGCAGCACGAGCTCCGGCTGGGGCAACCAGAACCAGGGCGAGGATGCGCGACAGCCGGGGACCGGCGCCGACTGATCGGCGCAGCGGCGAAGAAGACGAGGGCGTCCGTACGGGCGCCCTCGCTGCTTTTTGTCCAGCCCGCGGCAGCGCCGCGCGTCGTACTGTCGCGGCGCCGACTTGAAGAGCGCCGGCTGCGGAGGACTCGAGACGCCATGCGCTACGTGATGTTCACCTACGTCGATCCCGACGATGTCGCCGCCTGGGAGGCAATGAAACCCGACGAGCAGAGCGTCGAGGTGAACCTGGTCCGTGACTGGTTCAGGAAGCACGCCGACCACATCCAGGGCGGGGAGGAGCTCGACTGGCCGCAGCATGTCAAGGCCCTGCGCCGCGGCCGCCAGGGCGATGGGGTGGTTGTCACCGATGGCCCGTACGTGGAGACCAAGGAGATCCTCGGCGGTTTCATCATCCTGGAGACCGAGACCCAGGAGCAGGCGCTGCAGATCGCGTCCGAGTGGCCGTCGCTGAGGCGGCACGCCAACGCAACGGTCCAGCTGCAGGGCGTGTACGTCCGCGAGCCATAGGCCGGGGCCGCTGGCCAGGGGGTGGGCGGGCTAGAATCGGAGCCGATGCCCACCACGGCCAAGGCGACGGCTCCGCGCACCCCGGAAGCGATCCTGGAACGGCTCAACCCGCCCCAGCGGGAGGCGGTGGCGCACCCGGCGGGACCGCTCCTCATCCTCGCCGGGGCAGGGAGCGGCAAGACGCGGGTCCTGGCGCATCGGGTCGCCTACCTGGTCGCCACGGGGATCAAGCCCTGGCAGATCGTGGCCGTGACCTTCACGAACAAGGCCGCCAACGAGATGCGCGAGCGGATCGCCGGGCTCATCGGCGAGGAGGCGGCGCGCGAGGCGACCATCGGCACCTTCCACGCCATCTGCGCCCGCATCCTGCGCCGCGACGGCGACAAGATCGGGCTCAGCCGGAGCTTCACGATCTACGACCGCGCCGACCAGGTGGCGCTGGCCAAGCAGGTGCTGCGCGCGCTGGACCTCGACGAGAAGCGCTTTGCGCCGGCCGGGATGCTGGCCTGGATCGGGCAGCGCAAGGACGAGCTGGCCGATCCGGCCACGGCCCAACGCCAGGCGGCGAACTTCTACGACGAGACGGCGGCCCGCGTCTACGACGCCTACCAGCGTCAGCTGCGCCAGGACGACGCGGTCGATTTCGATGACCTGCTGATGCGGGTGGTGGAGCTGTTCGAGCAGCACCCCGAGGTGCTGGCCAAGTACCAGGGCCGTTGGCAGCAGATCCTGGTGGACGAATACCAGGACACCAATCGCGCCCAGTACCTGATCTGCTCGCTGTTGGCCAGCAAGCACCGCAACCTGGCGGTGGTGGGCGACGACGACCAGAGCATCTACTCCTGGCGCGGCGCCAACCTCCGCAACATCCTCGACTTCGAGACGGACTACCCCGACGCCAAGGTGGTGAAGCTGGAGCAGAACTACCGCTCCACTCAGACGATCCTGGACGCCGCGCACGCCGTCGTCAGCCGCAACGAGGGCCGCAAGGACAAGAAGCTGTGGACCGATCGCGGGGCGGGCACCCAGATCACGATCTTTGACGCCTACAACGAGTACGAGGAGGCGGAGTTCGTGGCGCGCCAGGTCGAGCGCCTGGTCGGCGGCTCCGGACGCGGTGGCATGACGGGTCTGCTGACGCGACGCGCCGACGACGAGGACGGGGCGCTGCGCTACGGGGAGATCGCGGTCTGCTATCGGATCAACGCCCAGAGCCGCGTCCTGGAAGAGGCGTGTATGCGCTTCGGCATCCCGTACCAGCTCGTCGGCGGCACCCGCTTCTACGAGCGCCGCGAGGTGAAGGACGCCCTCGCCTACGTCCGGCTGGCCCGCAACAGCGCCGATCGCGTGGCGCTGGAGCGGATCATCAACGTCCCGGCGCGCGGGATCGGCGAGAAGACGCTGGAGGAGCTGCGGGCCGCCGCCGAAGCCCGTGGCGGCACGCTGTGGGAGGCGGTGCAGGCCGCCGAGTCGAACCCGAACCTGGCCCCGCGGGCTCGGGCGGCGCTCGGCGGGTTCCGCGACATCGCCGCCGGGCTCATGGAGTTGGCGAGCAGGGAGCCGCCCTCCGCCATCTTCGACGCGGTGTTCGAACGGTCGGGGCTGCAGTCCGCCGTCCAGGATGGGACCGATGATGGCGAAGAGCGCTGGACGAACCTCCTCGAGCTGCGCAACCACGCCGCCGAATTCGACGAGCTGGCGGTTCCCGAGGGCCTGGCCCGCTTCCTGGAGGAGGTGGCGCTCGTCTCCGACCAGGACACCCTGGAGGAGCGGCCCGACCGGATCACCCTGATCACGCTGCACGCCGCCAAGGGCCTGGAGTTCCCGGTGGTCTTCATCGTGGGGCTGGAGGAGGGGCTGCTGCCGCACAAGCGCGCGCTCGAGGACGAGCGCGAGCTGGAGGAGGAGCGGCGCCTGGCGTACGTGGGCATGACGCGGGCGAAGGACCGGCTGTACCTGGTCCACGCGCGGCACCGCTCGACCTGGGGCGTGGGCGCGGCCGCCGAGGCCAGCCGCTTCCTGGCTGAGCTGCCGGAGGAGCTGCTCGACGTGCCGCCCGAGGCCGCCGGCGCCCCGTTCCGGCGCGGCGGTGGCTGGGGCGACCGGCGCGGCACCGACGACGACGCCTGGCTGCCGTCCGGCTATCGCGCGCCGATCCGCAACCGGATCAGCGAGCCGCTGCGGCCGGTGTCGCTGCCCGACCTGTCGGCTCCGGTTGCCAACCCGGTCGGCGCCTCGCTCGAAGCCGCGCGGCGCCGAGCCGCCGATGCCACCTACGCCAGCCCCGAGGCGCCTGACCTCGGGACGGGGACGTTCGGCGTGCCCGCGGGCGGTCCGCCGCGCGGCCCGGAGATCGGGGCCGGTGAGCTCGCCTGGCATGCCGGGGATCGGGTCGTGCACCGGCGCTTCGGCGAGGGGATCGTCGTCTCCAGCCAGTGGGTCAAGGGCGACGAGGAGGTGACCGTCGCCTTCGTGGGGCAGGGCGTGAAGCGGCTGATCGCTGCCTACGCAGGCCTCGAGCGGGCCTGAGCCGGTAGCATCGGCCCATGATCGAACGTGGTCCGGAGCAGGTGCAGGCGCTGGTCGACGAGCTGGAGGCGGCGCGCGGCGACTTCCTGGCGGCGCTCTCGGACGTGGAGCCGGACCTGCTGCTGGCGCCGGGCCTGGTCGGGGACTGGAGCGCCCGCGAGCTGATCGCGCATCTCGGCTACTGGACCGGCCACGCCGCCGAGGCGCTGCACAGCGCGGAGCAGGGCCGCCTGGCGGAGTTCGGCGAGGACGAGCTGGACGTGGACGAGCGCAACGCCGTCGTCGCCCGGGTGGCGGCCGAGACCGATCTGGCCACCGTGCGCCAGCGGGAGGAGGCGGCCTACGAGGCGATGCTGACCCGGCTGCGACGCGTGGATCCCGCCGTGCTGGACGACAAGGTGAGCTACGGCGACTCGCTGGAGCGCGTCATCCAGGACGACGGGGCGGAGCACTACCGCGAGCATGCTCTCGACCTGCGCGCCTGGTTCAACGAGGCGCAGGGCGGCGACGAGGAAGACGCGTGAGCGAGACCGCCGCGGATCCGGCGGAGCGCGCGGCCGAGCTGCGCGGGATCATCGACGAAGCGAACTACCGCTACCACGTCCTGGACGATCCGACCATGGAGGACCAGGTCTACGACCACCTCCTGCGGGAGCTGCAGGACCTGGAGGCCGCGCACCCGGAGCTGGCCACCCCGGATTCGCCCACCCAGCGGGTTGGGGCGGCGCCATCGGG
>DASSNX010000002.1:0-31420 GCA_035701185.1 Candidatus Limnocylindria bacterium | reverse complement strand
GCGCCTGCGGGCGCGGGAAAGGGAACGTTGGCTGGGGCGGAAGGATTCGAACCTTCGATCTCCTGATCCAGAGTCAGGCGCCTTACCGCTTGGCCACACCCCAGCGAGGCCGATCGATTTTACCAGCCCGATGCGACCGCTTCGATTTCGCGTCCCGCCTCTGCCGTGCGGCGGTGCGTCCGCGCACTGACCCGGCAGGCTGGCGTTCGCCGCCGTTGGTACACGCCCCGAATAGCCCGGTCGGATGCTGTTCGCGCGTCGTGGGCCGGCATACCGTGCGCTCGTGGTACACAGCGTTCAATCCAAGGAATGGCGGCGCTACGGCTTCGGCGGCCCGCCGGAGCCGTGGACACACGATGCGCATCGGGATCTCGATCGGCTCACGACGAGCTACTACCTCGAGATCCTGGAGGCGCGCCGCGAGCTGCTCGCGTCGGATCCGGATCCCGAGCTCGAGGATCGGATCGAGGAGCTGTTCATGACCGCCACCCGGCACAAGCACGAGATCGACTACACGCTGCGCCACTGGGCCACGCCGGTGGAGCGTGCCCGCGTCAGCGACCGGCTCGGCTCCCTGATGCGCATCAGCCGGCGCCTCAAGACCATGACGCGCCCCGGCGGCGACGGAGACGGCTTCCTGCCCGACGCCGCCTGACCTCGCGGCGCCACAAGCGTGGCTTGTATGCCGGCGCGCGCTCGTGCGCGGGGACAACTGGCGCTTGTGCCACCGCACGCAACGCTGGCCGGGCACAACCAGGGCTTGTGAAATCGACCGGTTTGGGCCCGATCTGTGCTCGTTCACATGGCAGCGCTTGTGCGGGGCATCCGACCGCGCTCCATGCGCGTACCCGCACAAGCCCCACTTGTATCCGGCCGTGCCGGCGTGTCGTTGCACAACTGTCAGTTGTACCGAGTATGCGGCGCGCAGCCCGCCTCGTAGACTGGCCGCTCCATGGCCCGCTTCCCGACCGTTGGCGACGTCCTGGCCGCTGCGCAGCGCCTGCGCGGCGTGGCCGTGCACACGCCGCTCGAGCCGTCACCCCGCCTGGCCGATGAGAGCGGCGCCACCGAGGTGCGCCTGAAGCTGGAGCTCCTCCAGCCGACCGGCGCCTTCAAGCTCCGTGGCGCCGAGAACAAGGTTGCCCTGCTCGCCGCCGAGGATCCAACGCAGCGGCTGGTGGCGGCGTCCACTGGCAACCACGGCATCGCGGTGGCGGCCGCCGCCGCACGCCACGGAATGCGGCTGACGGTGCTGGTGCCGGCCTCCGTCTCCCCGGCCAAGCTGGAGCGGCTGCGGGCGCTGGAATCGGACACGATCCTGATCGAGGTCTTCGGCCGCGACCCGGATGAGGTGGAGGCGGAGGCCCGGCGGCGGGACGACGAAGGGATCGCCACCTACGTGGCGCCCTACAACGACGCCGATGTCGTGGCCGGCGCAGCGACCGTGGGGCAAGAGATCATGGAGGACTGGCCGGCCTGCGATGCCATCGTGGTGCCGGTCGGGGGCGCCGGGCTGATCTCGGGCATCGGCCTGTGGGCCAAGGCCGTGCGTCCGGGCCTGCGCCTGGTCGGGGTCCAGCCGGCGGCCTCGCCGCCGCTGTATGCCTACTTCGAGTCGGATTCCCAGAAGCCGATGCCCATCGCCCCGACGTTGGCCGACGGGGTTGCCGGGAACATCGAGCGCGGCAGCATCACCTGGAAGATGGCGCGGCAGCTCGTGGACGAGGTGGTGCTGGTCGACGAGGAGCAGATCGCGGACGCGATGCACTGGCTGGCCGATGCGCATCACCTCATGGTCGAGGGCAGCGCGGCCCTGGGCGTGGCCGGGCTCCGCGCGCAGCTGGGTGGCCTGGCTGGGCGGCGGGTGGCGGTCGTGCTCACCGGCCGGAACGTGGACGTGGCCAGTTACCGCGTGGCGCTGGACGGATGACCCTGCTGGCGGTACGCGGCATCACGAAGGCCTTCGGCGGCCGCGAGATCCTGCGCGGCGTCGACCTGGAGCTGCCCCAGGGTTCGCGCATGGGCCTCGTTGGGCCGAATGGCTCGGGCAAGTCGACGCTGCTCCGCATCGTCATGGGCCTGGAGGAGGCCGATGCTGGCCAAATCACCCGCCAGCGCGGCCTGCGGCTGGCGATGCTGGCTCAGCACCCGCTCGGCGACGAGCGGACGGCCGGGCAGACGCTGCATGACGCACGGGCTGACCTGCGCGAGATCGACGCCGGGCTGGCGGCGTGCAACGAGCGGCTGGCCGATCCATCGGTCTACAACGACGCGACGCAGATGGAGCGCGTCCTGGCCGAGCAGCAACGCCTGCTCGACCGCTATGCGCAGGCCGGCGGACCGGCATTCGATGGGCGGCTGCGGGCGATGCTGAACGAGATCGGCCTGGAGGAGCGCGAGCTGGAGCTGCCGACCCGGGTGCTGTCGGGCGGCCAGCGCAAGCTCATCGGCCTGGCGGCGGCGATCATCCAGGACCCGCAGCTGCTGCTGCTCGACGAGCCGGAGGCGCACCTGGACCTGGAGGGCCGCGAGCGGCTCCAGACCCTGATGCAGGGCTTCGGCGGCGGCTTCCTCGCCGTCAGCCACGATCGCTACCTGCTGGACGAGACCGTCACCGACGTCGCCTCGCTGGATGGCGGCCGGGTGCGGGTCTGGCCGGGCAACTACACCGCCTACGCCGTGGCCCGCGAGCTCGAGCTGAAGCGGCAGCAGGAGCGCTACCTGGCCCAGCGCAAGGAGATCGAGCGCCTGGAGGAAGCCGCTCGACGCCTGATCCAGTGGGCGCGGGCCGTGCCGGAGAGCCAGTCGAACGCCGGGCTGATGAACGCCGCCCGCAATGCGCTGCGCCGAGTCGAGCGCATGGACAAGGTGGAGCGGCCGGTCCTCGAGCGCCGACGAATCGGGCTCGAGCTGCATCCCCACCAGCGCGGCGGCAAGCGCGCCGCCGAGCTGCGCCAGGTGGCCGTCGCCTTTGGTGATCACCCGGTGCTGCTTGGCGTGGACCTGACCGTGATGCACGGCGAGCGGGTCGGCGTGGTTGGGCTGAACGGCGCCGGCAAGAGCGTGATGCTCAAGACGCTCGTCGGCGAGATCGCCCCGACCGAGGGCGAGGTGTGGGTCGGTCCGTCCATCCGGATCGGCTACCTGGCGCAGGACCAGGACACCCTCGACCCCGATGCCACGCCGCTGGCTACCCTGCGCGCCGCCCATCCAGGTACCGAGGAGCAATCGGTCTCACGGCTGATGGCCTTCCTGTTCGACTACGAGCAGGTGCGGCGGCCGATCCGGACGCTGTCGGGCGGCGAACGGACCCGCCTCCAGCTCCTGCTGCTGATGCTCTCCGGCGCGAATCTCCTCGTCCTGGACGAGCCGACCAACCACCTGGACATCGAGTCGATCGAGACCCTCGAGGCGGCGATCGAGGCCTTCGAGGGTACGGCCATCTTCATCAGCCACGACCGCTATTTCCTCGATCGCATGGCCGATCGCATCGTGGAGGTGCGCGACGGCGAAGCGCACGGATACGTGGGCGGCTACAGCGAGTGGCTGGCCCGGCGCGACGGGCCGGCGGTGCTTGCCGCCGGGGGTAGGATCGGCGCATGACCGAGCAAGCTCCGCCCGAGCCGGAGGCGCCGGCAGCTCCCACGTCCCCCCAGCCACCATCTGCGCCACCGCTGCCGCCCGTCGGTGCGGCGCCTGCCTGGCCGGAGCACCGCGGCACGTCCGGAACCGCGATCCTGGGCCTGCTGCTGATCGCGCTGGGCGGCGTCTTCCTCATCGGCCAGTGGGCCGAGCTCGACTGGGGCGCCGCGACCTGGCCGTTCTACGTCATCGCGCCCGGCGTGGCGCTGGCGGCCATCGGCCTCACCCAGCGGAACGGATCGGGGCTGACGACCGCGGGCTGCATCGTGACCATCGTCGGCCTGGTGCTGCTGTACCAGAACGCGACCGATCACTGGGAGAGCTGGGCCTATGCCTGGGCATTGGTCGGCCCCGGCGGCAGCGGCCTCGGCATGCTGCTGTACGGCGTCCGCAGCGGCAACGGAAAGATGGCGCGCGACGGCTTCTGGCAGATCGTGATCGCCATCGGGCTGTTCGTCGCCGGCTACCTGTTCTTCGAGGGGGTCATCGGCATCAGCGGACGGCCGCTGCCGTTGCCGGGCTGGGTGCTGCCGGCCGTGATCATCGTGCTCGGCGTGGTGGTGCTCATCCGCGGCGTGACGTCGGGCCGATCAGCCGAGTCATCGACCTGACCATCTGACTCTGGAGCACCCGCCGCCTCTCCTTAGCGGCACATGCCCTCCGAGCCGATTCCGCCCGCGTCCCAACCGCCGACCGAGGTCGAGCGGACGCTGGACGAGATGAACGTCGTCAACGCCGGCTACGTGGCGGAGCTCTACGAGCAGTTCCGCCGCGATCCGTCGTCCGTCGAGGGGGAATGGCGCGCCCTGTTTGAGTCAGGCCTGACGCCCGGATCGTCGCCTCCTGCGCCATCGGCTCCGGCTGCCGAACCGGCCGGCAATGGCGCCGCGGCATCTGAGCCGGCTGCCGCCGCCGCGGCATCTGAGCCCGCTGCCGCCGCCGCGCTTCCTGCTGGCGCCACGCCGATCAAGGGTCCTGCCGCCCGCCTGGCGCAGAACATGGCCGCCTCGCTGGCCGTGCCCACCGCCACCAGCTTCCGTGACATCCCGGTGGCGACCCTCGAGGAACGGCGTCGCGCGCTGAACGCGCAGATCGCCCCGGCGAAGGTCAGCTTCACGCACCTGATCGGCTGGGCCATCGTGCGGGCCGCAGCCGAGCAGCCGGGCATGACCCACTACTTCCTGGAGGCCGATGGCTCTCCCCACCGCGTCGATCCCGGCGCCGTCAACCTGGGCCTGGCCGTCGACGTGGAGCGGGCCGATGGCAGCCGCTTCCTGGTCGTGCCGGTCATCAAGGCCGCCGACTCGATGGATTTCGCCGAGTACCGCACCCGCTACGAGGAGCTGGTGCAGGCGGCGCGCGCCAACAAGCTGTCCCCGGACGATTACGTCGGCGCGACGATCACCCTGACCAACCCCGGCACGCTGGGCACCACCGCCTCGGTGCCGCGTCTCATGCCGGGCCAGGGCACGATCGTGGCCACCGGGGCCATCCGCGACACCGGCGCCGGCCGGGTGATGACCATCACCTCGACCTACGACCACCGCATCATCCAGGGCGCCGAGTCGGGGGCGTTCCTGCGCCGCGTGGATGCGCTGCTGACCGGCGCCGACGAGTTCTACGAGGACGTCTTCGCCACCCTGGGCGCCCAGCCGACGGCAACGGCGCCGGCGGCGGCACCCACGGCGTCCACCGCGTCCAGCGCCTCCAGCGCCGACCTGAAGGACGTGGCCGCGGCCGTCGCGCTGGTGCGAGCGTACCGCTCCTTCGGGCACCTGGCCGCGCAGCTCGACCCGCTCGGCAGCCCGCCGCCCGGCGATCCCGCCCTCGACCCTGGTCCGCTGGGCCTCACGCCGGAATCCATGGCGCGCATCCCCGCCGACCTGCTGCGCGTCGACGTGCCGGGCGCCACCCTGGCCGAGGCGCTGCCCGCATTGCAAGCCACGTACTGCGGCTCGATCGCGTACGAGGTGGAGCACATCGCCAGCCACGAGGAGCGGGTCTGGCTGCGGCAGGTCATCGAGTCGGGACAGCACCGCCGGCCGCTGAGCGCCGAAGAGCAGAAGCGCCTGCTGGAGCGGCTGTCCGCGGTGGAGGGACTGGAGCGCTTCCTGCATCGGGCCTACCTGGGCCAGAAGCGCTTCAGCATCGAGGGGCTGGACGTGATGGTGCCGGTGCTCGACCAGGTACTGGCGGACGCATCGGCCTCTGGAACCCAATCGGCCGTGATCGGCATGGCGCACCGCGGCCGGCTGAATGTGCTCGCGCACATCGTAGGGGTGCCGTACGAGGCGATCCTCGCCGAGTTCGAGGCGGGACGCGCCGGGAATGGCATCCGCGCGCCGAAGGGCGAGTCGGACGACGTCAAGTACCACCTCGGCGCCGAGGGGCACTATCGCACCGACGCCGGTGCCGAGCTCGCCATCACCGTCTCGCCCAATCCGAGCCACCTCGAAGCCGTCAACCCGGTGGTCGAGGGACGCGCCCGAGCGCTCCAGAGCGACCGCAGCGGACACACCGTTGAGCTGGACCAGCAGCGGGTGCTGCCGATCCTGATCCACGGCGACGCCGCCTTCGCCGCGCAGGGCGTGGTGGCCGAGACGTTCAACATGGCCAGGCTGGCCGGCTACTCGACCGGCGGCACGGTGCACGTCATCGCCAACAACCAGATCGGCTTCACCACCGGGCCGAACGAGGGCCGCTCGACCGACTACTCGTCGGACCTGGCCAAGGGCTTCGACGTGCCGATCATTCACGTCAACGCCGACGATGCCGAAGCTTCGCTGGCCGCCGCGCGGCTGGCGATGATGTACCGCGACCGATTCCACGCCGACGTGGTCATCGACCTGGTCGGGTACCGCCGCTACGGCCACAACGAGGGCGACGACCCCGCCTACACACAGCCGCAGATGGCCGCCGCCATCGCCGCGCATCCGACCGTCCGCGAGATCTACGCCGCCATCCTGGTCGGTGCCGGCGTCCTCTCCCAGGAGGAGGCCGATGCGATCGCGGCCGCGCCGGCCCGCGACCTCGCCGCGCGACAGGCCGCGGTGCGCCAGGAGCACTCCGAGCCGCAGCTCGACCGCGGCGCGGAGGCGCTCGACGTGGAGGAGGCCGCCGAGCCCGAGACGGCAGTGCCCGCCGACGTCCTGCGGCGCCTGAACGAGCAGCTGTACACCTGGCCGAGCGACTTCCACCCCAACCCGAAGCTCGCCAAGCAGCTGGAGCGGCGGCGCGCCGCGCTCACCGCCGACGATGGCCGGCTGGAGTGGGCGCATGCCGAGGCGCTGGCCTTCGGCTCGCTGCTGCTCGACGGCGTCCCCATCCGCCTCACCGGCCAGGACACGGTGCGCGGCACCTTCAGCCAGCGGCACCAGACGCTGTGGGACGCCGAGACCGGCGCGCCCTACACCCCCATCCAGCACCTGGACGGGGCTGCCGCCGCCTTCGAGCTGCACAACAGCCCGCTGTCCGAGTACGCGACCATGGGCTTCGAGTACGGCTACGCCGTCGCCGCGCCGGAGGCGCTCGTGTTGTGGGAGGCGCAGTACGGCGACTTCGTGAACGGCGGCGAGATCATCATCGACCAGTTCATCATCGCCGGGCTGGCGAAGTGGCGGCAGACGTCGCGGCTGACCCTGCTGCTGCCGCACGGCTACGAGGGCTCCGGTCCCGAGCACTCATCGGCCCGGCTGGAGCGCTTCCTGGCGCTGGGGGCGGAGGGCAACATCCGGGTCTGCTACCCGACCACGCCGGCGCAGTACTTCCACCTCCTCCGTCGCCAGGCCCGACACCCCGACCTGCGGCCGCTGATCGTGATGACGCCCAAGTCCCTGCTGCGCCTGCCGGAGGCAGGCTCGACGCTGGCCGAGCTGACCACCGGCACGTTCGCATCGGTCCTGGACGACCCGGGAGCCGATGACACCGCTGCCGCGGCGGTGCGCCGGGTGGTCATCTGCTCCGGCAAGGTCTACTACGACCTGATCACCTCCGAGGAGCGCGCCGCGCACCCAGAGCTGGCGATCGTCCGGGTCGAGCGGCTCTACCCTTTCCCCACCGACGAGCTGGGCCGGGTGCTGGGCCGCTACCCGAACGTCGAGCGTGTGTCGTGGGTGCAGGAGGAGCCGCGGAACATGGGCGCCCGCAAGTTCGTGTTGCCCAAGATCCGCCACCTGGTGCCGTTCCGCATCCCGCTCGGCGACATCAGCCGCCCGGAGCGCTCCCGCCCGGCCGAGGGCTATCCCACGGCCCATGGCGTGGAGCAGGCCCGGATCGTCCACGACGCGCTGACGACCTAGCCGCCGGATGCCCGCATCGCCGGCCCTGCTCCAGCGCTACCGCGAGCTGCTGGTCGACCCGTCAGACGCCGACGAGCGGTTCCCCATCTCGCTGGGCGAGGGCGGCACGCCGCTGATCCACGCCCGGCGCCTGGGCGAGGAGCTGGGGCTGGAGCGCCTCTTCCTGAAGTTCGAGGGCACGAACCCCACCGGCAGCTTCAAGGACCGCGGCATGGTGCTGGCCGTGAACCGCGCGGTGGCCCGCGGGGCGGCAGCCGTGATCTGCGCCTCGACGGGCAACACGAGCGCCTCAGCCGCGGCGTATGCGGCGGCGGCCGGGCTGCCATGCCACGTCGTGCTGCCCGCGGGCAAGGTGGCGCGCGGCAAGCTGGCCCAGGCCCTGGCCGCCGGGGCGCGACTGGTCATGGTCGACGGCAACTTCGATGAGGCACTGGCCGCGGTCCGGCGCCTGGGCGACGAGGGCGTGGCCGTGGTCGTGAACTCGATCAACCCCGACCGGATCGCCGGGCAGTCAACCATCGCCTGGGAGATCGTGGACGCGCTGGGCGAGTCGCCGGACGCGGTGGCGCTGCCCGTCGGCAACGCCGGCAACATCACCGCCGCCTGGGCGGGATTCAAGCGCTACGCCGAGGCAGGCATCACGCCATCCGGCCGACGACCACGGATGCTCGGCTTCCAGGCCGATGGTGCCGCGCCGATCGTGCACGGCGCACCGGTCGAGCAGCCGGAGACGGTGGCCACCGCCATCCGGATCGGCAACCCGGCGTCCTGGGCTGGTGCCGAGGCGGCGCGTGACGAATCCGGTGGCGTGATCGAGGCCGTTTCGGATGCCGAGATCCTGGAGATGCAGCGCCGGATCATCGGCCTCGAGGGCGTCTTCTGCGAGCCCGCCTCGGCGGCCGGGGTGGCGGGTGTGGCCCGCATGGCGGCCGAGGGCCGCATCCACGCCTCTGAGGGCGTGGTCTGCATCCTGACCGGCCACGGCCTGAAGGATCCGGACGCCATCGCCCCCGAGGAAGGGACGCTCAACCCGGTGCCGGCTGATATCGGCGCCATCCGGAGCGCGATGGGGCTCTAGCCAGCCGGGCCGCGACCGTATCGGCGCAGGATCTCCAGCAGGCGGTCGGCGGGCAGCGCATGGAAGGTGACGCCGTTGCCGGTCATCGTCTCGGCGGCCAGCAGCGAATTGAGGATCGCCTCCTCGGTCGCCTCGATCGCGGCCCAGAAGAGCGCCGTGATGTGGTCGTCGTCGAGCATCCGGATGTCGCGGGTGACCGCATCGGCCTGGTCCTCGGCGCGCAGGTTCCGGTTGCCGGTGGCGAAGGCCAGGAAGATGTCGCCGCTGTCGTGCTCGCCGCCGCCGCCCGTCCGCGCCACGCCGATGCTCGCGCGCTGCGCCAGCCGCCGGCACTGGTGGGGCAGCAGCGGCGCATCGGTGGCCAGGATGACGATGATCGAGCCGCCCTCCGCGGCCGGCACGGCCGGGTCCGGGCCGGGGATCTCCGTCCGCGGGATCTCGCGGCCGACCGGCACGCCGTCGACCATCAGCCGCTCCCGCCGGCCGAAGTTGGCCTGCACCAGCGCACCAACCGTGTACCCGCCGTGCTCGTCGGCCACCACCCGCGAGGCGGAGCCGATGCCCGCCTTGAAGCCGAAGGCCTTCATGCCCGTCCCGCCACCCACGTTCCCCTCCGCCACGGGACCGCCCTCCGCCGCAGCCAGCGCGGCGTCGACGTGGTCGGCGGTGATGTGCTGCCCGTCGATGTCGTTCAGGTAGCCGTCCCAGGTCTCGGCCACCACCGGCAGCGACCAGCGCGGATGGTCGGGGTGCCGGGCGGCACGCACGCTGGCGGCCACCAGCGCGTGATGGACGGCGCCCACCGAATGGGTGTTGGTCAGGCCGATGGCCGTGACCAGCGTTCCGGCCTCGCGGACCCACTCCAGGCCGGTCATCTCCCCATTGCCGTTCAGCGTGTGGGTGCCGGCGAACACCGGCTGCGTGCCGGCATCGCCCTCGTGCGGCAGGATCACCGTCACGCCGGTCCGCACGTTGTCACCACGAATCAGGGTGGCGTGGCCGACCCGCACGCCGGCGACGTCGGTGATGGCGTTCAGGCGGCCGGTCGGCAGCTCGCCCAGCGCGATGCCCAGGTCACGCGCCCGCATTGGCCTCGTCCTCGGCGCGGACCGGCACCTCGACGGCCACCGGCGTCAGCGGTGCCGGTGGCTCGGCGCCCGACGCTTCCGCGTCGCCGGAAAGCCGCGCGTCGGCGACGGCGTGGGCCACCGCCTCGCTGGCCGGCAGCCCGGTGACAGCCTCCAGGAAGGGAGCACGCTCGAGGAGCACCATCTCGGTCGGCTCGACCGCCTCCACCGTCGCGGTCCGCGGCACGCTGCGAAGCAGCGCGATCTCGCCGAATGACTCTCCCGCCTGCTCCTCGCGGACCTGGCGGCCGTCGATGCTGACCACCACCCGCCCGCTGGTGACGATGTAGAAGTGGTCGCCGGGATCGCCCTGCTGGACGACGACGGTGCCGGGATGGGCGTGGACCGGGACCAACGCGCAGGCCAGGCGGTCGATGGCCGCCGGGCCGAGCGGCTCGAACATCGGGATTCCGCGCAGCAGGTCCACATCCTGCTGCCGCGCGGCGCCGACCGTGTCCAGCCGTCGCAAAGCCGGCCACGCCGCGGCCGCGGTCACCAGCATCGCGCCCGCCGCGACCAGGAACGCGGTCCCTTCCCCGGCAATGGCCACCAGCAACGGCGCCAGGATGGAGCCGATGGCCAGCGATCCCATGTGAACGCCCTCCAGCATGCCGAAGATGCGCGCCAGCATCCGGTCCGGCGCGACCCGCTGCAGCAGCGTGCTGCTCGAGGTGTCGAGCAGCATCCGGCCCAGACCGGCAACCGCCAGCAGGCCGATGGCAACCGGCACGCTGGCGAACTGGCCGAGCACGGCCAGCGGGATCGCCCACAGCAGCACGCCCACCATGACGGGCGTCGCCAGTCCCCGGCGGCCGATGAGGGCCATGCTGGCCGCGGCCGCGCCCAGCAGCCCGCCGGCGCCGACCGCCGCGTTCAGCAGGCCAACGCCCGAATCGCCGATCCGCAGCACGTCGATGGCAAGCACCACCAGCAGCACGTCGAGGACGCCCCACAGCACCGAGCCGGCGGCGATGATGGCCAGCACGACCCGCGGCTGACGCTCGCGGAACGCCAGGCGGAAGCCGGTGAACATGTCCGCTGCTGCCGTCGCGAAGCCGCCTGCCTGCTCGTGCAGCGGCTCCTCGTGCGGATGATGGGTGCGGGCTCCGCTGACCAGCGCCGCGCCGGCGATGAGCACGGTGGCGGAGAGCGCAAACACGACCGCCGGCCCCGTCAGCGCCAGCGCCAGGCCGGCCAGCGCCGGTCCCAGCAGCATGGCGCCGGTCTCGACGGTCGCAGAGACCACGTTCGAGGTTGTCAGCTCCGACGGCGTGCGGGCCAGCGACGGCAGCAGCGCGGCCTGGATCGGCCGGGTGAGCGTGATGCTGGTATTGGCCAGGGCCGCAGCGAGGTAGACGATCCAGCTCGGCGCATCCACGCCCAGTGCCACCGTGCCGATGGCCATGGCGGCGGCCTGCAGCAGGTAGGCGAACAGGAGCGCCCGCTCACGCCGGAAGTGGTCGCCGAAGGTGGCCGCCATCGGCGCCACCAGGGCCGCCGGGGCGAGCTGGATGAGGGCGGCGACGCCGGTCTCGGTCGTTCCCCCACGGGCGAAGGCGTAGACCAGGATGGCGATCCAGCTCATCCATTCGGCCAGGCTGAAGCCGATGAAGGCAAGCAGCACCCGACGGATCGCCGGGTTCGCGAACGCGGCCCGGACGACGATCAGTCGCGAGCGACGACCTCGCTCCGCCATCGCGAGATCATCGCATGCTTCTCAGCAGTCGCAGGCCTTGAGGGCGGCCGCCACGAACTCCTCGGGCAAGGCCGTCTTGGAGACGAACTGCGCATCGGTGGGGACGCCCTCGCGCTCATCGGTCCAGCCCATCAGGACCAGGCGCACCGAGGGCCAGCCCAGGTTGATGCCGGAGAGCAACGCGCGCCCGGCGTCGATATCGGGCAGGCGGGGATCGACCAGCAGGACGCTCGGCTGCCTGGCCTCGACCAGCTCCATGGCCGAGCGCACGTCACCGGCGGTGCCGATGACCTCGACGCCTGCGACCCGCAGGACGTCCGCGATGGATTGCTGAACGCGACGGTCGGCGTCGATGACGGCGACCCGGGGGTGATTGGTTGGAATGGGTTGCTTGCCGTGATTGCCCGGGGCCATCCCCAGGTCCGTTGTTGCCATGTGCCGATGATGCGCCCGCGCCTCGACCCCGTCGTCGTCGGAGCGACGGAGGCGCGACTACGTCATTCTGCCGTCGCTGCCCTTGCTGCTGCGGCCGCTCCGGCGAGGGCAGGGGTGATCGCCCGCCGGCCGTCCCGCAGGTTGAGCGTCACGCGCACCCGCGTGCCGCGTCCAGGGCGTGAGCCGATCTCCAGCTCCGCGCCGATGCGCTCCGCGCGCTGCTGCATGCCCACCAGGCCCAGGTGGCCGCGGGGCACCGCGTCGGGATCGAAGCCGATGCCGTCATCCTCCACCGTCAGCCGCAGCTCCCGCCCCACCCGCCGCAGCCCGATCCACGCCTGGCTGGCGTTGGCGTGCTTGACCACGTTGTGCAGCGCCTCCTGGGCGATGCGGTAGAAGGCCTCCTCCACGTCGAGCGTCGGACGCTCCTCGGTCTCGACCTCGACCGACACCGAGAGACCGGTGCGTCCCTGCACCGCCGCGCCGTGGTTGCGCAGCGCCTGGGCCAGCCCGTCCGTCTCCAGCCCCTGCGGCCGCAGCTCGAAGATCAGCGTCCGCATCTCGGCCAGCGCATCCTTCTGCAGCTCCTGCAGCTCGTGCAGCTTCTGGCGCACGCCCTCGGGATCCCGATCGAGCAGCAGCTCCAACGCCCGCATGGTCAGCCCCATGCTGAACAGCGCCTGCGTCACCGAGTCATGGAGCTCGCGCGCCAGGTTGGCGCGCTCCTCGTTGGCGGCGATGGCCGCCGCCTGGCGTCGCAGGTCCTGCTCCAGGCGCTCGCGCTCCCGGATGTCGCGGACCGAGCCGTGCGCGCCGGCGAACTCGCCGTTCACCACGGTGGCGACCATGCTGATCTCGGCCGGCATGCTGCCGCCGCCGGCCAGCGGCAGCTCCAGGCGGACCTGCTGCTCCTCGTCCAGGTGCTCCTGCATGGCCCGCCAGGCCTGCAGCGCCACCGCCGCGGTATCCGGCGAGCTCAGGATCTGGAAGCTCTTGCCCAGGATCTCGTCCGGCTTGAAGCCGGTCATCCGCTCCAGCGCGTCGCCGAGGTAGGTGAAGGCGCCATCGGCATCGACCGACCAGACGAGGTCCGGCGAGTTGTCGACCAGGTGGCGGTAGCGGCGCTCCGAGTCGCGCAGCTGCTCGTAGAGGCGGGCGTTGCGCGCGGCGATCGATCCCTGGCCGGCCAGCTCCTCGAGCAGCGCGATGTCGCGTGGGTCGAGGCTGCGCGGCTGCTGGTAGGTGATCGCCAGCGTGCCGATCACCTCCCCGCCGGAGCCGAACAGGGGCGCCACCGCCACTGCGCCCAGCCCCAGGCGTGCCACCGACTCGTCCTTCTGCTCATGGGTGACGCGCACATCGGCCAGGTAGTCGTCCGTCCACGCGGCCTTGCCGGTCGTCGCCGCCAGTCCATTGATGCCGCCCTCCAGCGGGAAGCGCTGGGTGCGCAGCCAGTCGCGGGTGGCCGGCTCGGTGTCGTTGGCCACCGCCATGGGGATCAGCGCCGCGCCATCCTCCGACATCAGGGTCAGGTGCGCGCCATCTGAGCCGAGCAGCCGCTTGGAGGCATCGACCACCTGCTGCAGCGTCTCGCGCGAGTCGTCGACCTCCACGATCTGCCGCGCGATCTCTCCCAGCGTGCGCTGCACCTCCACCGCCCGCGACAGCTCGACCGTTCGTCGCCGAAGGCCCTCCTCCAGCGCCACGC
The DNA here is from genome assembly GCA_035701185.1 of Candidatus Limnocylindria bacterium. Lineage (GTDB taxonomy): Bacteria > Chloroflexota > Limnocylindria > QHBO01 > QHBO01 > DASSCW01. Next base: position 17,436 of record DASSNX010000002.1, on the reverse strand, counting down.
GCTCCCGGATGTCGCGCACCGAGCCGTGGCTGCCCGCGAACTCGCCGTTCACCATCGTCCCCAGGCCGTTGATCTCCATGGGGATGTGGGTGCCGTCGCGATGCAGGACGTTGAGCCGGTACTGCTGGGTCTGCTCCGGCTCCTCCTGGAGGCGCTGCCAGTGCTCCAGCACGTTCGGCAGCGACTCGGGCGCCACCACTTCGGCGAAGTGCCTGCTCATGAGCTCTTCCGGCGCCCAGCCGATCAGGGTGCGCGACGTCTCCGACAGGTAGGTGAAGTGGCCTTCGCGGTCGACCGACCAGATGAGGTCCGGTGAGTTGTCGACCAGGAACCGATAGCGCCGCCCGGACTCGGCCAGGTCCGTCACCAGCCGGGCGTTGGCAATGGCGATGGCGCCGATGTCGGCCAGCGCCTGCAGCAACCCCAGCTCCTCGGCCGGGATGTCGCGCGGCTGGTCGTAGGAGATCGCGAGCGTGCCCACGATCTCGCCCTCCTGCGCCCGCAGCGGCGCGACGGCCATTCCACGCAGGCCCATCCGCTTCGCCACCTGCTGGTCGTCGCGGGTGTGCGGCACCCGCGGGTCGACCAGGTAGTCGTGAGTCCACACCGGGCCGGCGAGCTCGACGGCCAGGCCGTTCATGCCGCCGCCGATCGGGAATTCCTGCTCGGCCAGCCAGTCGCGGGTGGCGGCGTCGACGCCGCCGGCGATGACGTACGGGCGCAGGATCGGGCGATCTGGGTCGCGCAGGGTGAGGTGCGCCCCGTCCGAGCCGAGCAGGCGCTTCGCGCCGTCCACCACCTGCTGGAGGATCGCCTCTGGATCGCGGCTGGCGGTGACCCGGGCAGTGATCTTCTGCAGCGTGTGCTGCGTCTCGATCCGGCGCGCCAGCTCGGTGGCCTGCTGGCGGTTGGCGATGGCCGTGGCGGCGTGGTCACCGAGCGCCCGGAGCAGGCGCACCTGGGCCTCGCTGAAGGCGACCGGCCGCGAGGAGTAGGCGCCCATCGCGCCGATCACCCGTTCGTTGGCAATCAGCGGGGTGACGGCCATCGAGCGCATGCCGGCAGCGCGGACGATCTCATCGGCGACCGGAGAGTGGTCGAAGCGGCGATCGGCGCCGTAGTCGTCGGTGATCGTCAGCTCCCGGTTGGCGACGGCCGTGCCGAACATCCCCACCCCGATGGGCAGGGACAGGTCCCGGATGAGCCGTCGCGCCTTGCGGTCGGTGATGCCCGCGTCGTGGGCGAAGCGCAGAATCTCGCCGGTCTCGTCGACCAGGTAGATCATCGCGCCGTCGGCCTGCAGCAGGCGGGACACTTCCCTGACGGCGCTCTTGAGTAGCTCGGCATCGGCCGTCATGAGCCGAGAGGATACGGGATCGTCCCGAGCCGAGCCCAGCGCTCGCCTGTCCGGGCGGGGACGTACGTCACTTGGCCGAGGAGTGCATCGGCCAATGATCAAGACGTCGCTCGTGCCGGCGCCCAATGGCACGCCGGCGCCGCGCGCCTACCGTCGTGGCAGACGTCGTCGATCGGCGGCGCGCCAACCGAAGCGACACATGGAGACCCGTCCAATGACCGCACATACCCACCCGGCAACCCGCGAATCCCACGCCTTCGGTGCCGCGCTGACCGTTGCCATCGTGGCGCTGACGCTGACCACCGGCTACATCCACCTCGGCCTCGGCGGCCTGCTGTTCACCCTCAACGCCCTCGGCTACGCCGGGCTGGCGGCGCTGTACGTGATCGGCAGCGTGGCGCCGATCGCCCTGGTCGCGCGCTTCAGCTGGTTCCCGCGCGTCGCGCTCGCCGGCTACGCCGCGGTGACCATCGTGGCCTGGGCGGTGCAGGGGCCTTACTTCCCGCTGGCCTACTTCGCCAAGGGCGTGGAGGTCACGCTGATCAGCCTGATCGCCATCGACGTGTTCCGCGTCTACGGCGGCCCGCAGGGCCTCGTCCGCACCGCGGTCGAGTCCGTCTTCGGAAGCGGCAATCGCCGCGACATGGCCGCTGCCTGACTCCAGCCTCCAACGGCACGAGCCCCGACCGACGTTCCGCGGTCGGGGCTCGTTCATGTCTCGGTCAGTCTCTGTCGCCGCATGAGTCTGTGTTCCGCGTACGGCATCTAAGGGAGAAGAGCAGCACGATTCCGGCCCCAATCGGGCACATTTCTGTCCAGGGGTTGCCGTTCTGAGCAACTTGAGGACCGCATGCGGGCACTCCGTGTCCGTTGGATGCTCTGGCTGGAACGAGCTGCCCCCGACCTACCCGGCGTCGACGAGCTTGTGCTCCACGGCGTAGAGGGCAGCCTGGGTACGCGACGCCAGGCCGAGCTTGCCGAGGATGTTCGACACGTGGGTGCGGGCGGTGCGCTCGGTGATGTCGAGCTCGTACGCGATCTCCTTGTTGGACGCGCCCTTGCCCAGCTGCGCCAGCACCTCCTTCTCGCGGGGCGTGAGCGGCTCCACCGGCTCCTCCTCGCGGCGCGTGCGCAGCCGCTGGGCAAGCATCCGGGCCACGGCGGCATCCAGGTGCACCTCACCGGCATGCGCCGAGCGGATGGCGGCGGCCACTTCCTCGGCATCGGCATCCTTGAGCAGGTAGCCGGAGGCGCCCGCCTCGAGAGCCGATGTCACCTTCTCCTCCTCGATGAAGCTGGTGACCGCGATGATCTCGATCATCGGCGTGGCGTGCTTGATGGCCGCGATCGCCGTCAGCCCGTCCATCTTCGGCATCAGCAGGTCCATCAGGATCACGTCCGGGGCCAGCTCGCCCGCCAGCCGCACCGCCTCCAGCCCATCGGCCGCCTCACCGACGACCTCGATGTCCGGCTGCAGCTCCAGGAAGCCGCGCAGGCCGCGCCGCACGACCTCGTGGTCGTCGACGAGCATGATGCGCATGCGCTCGCGGTCCTCCGTCACGCCCAGAGGATACCGGGTCGAACCCGTCTTGCTAGATTCGGCCGATGCCGGCATCTGACGCACGCACCCGCTGCGCATGGGGCGCGTCCGACCCGCTCTACGTCGACTACCACGACCGCGAGTGGGGCGTTCCCATGCGCGACGACCGGGCGCTGTTCGAGCTGCTCTGCCTGGAGGGCGCGCAGGCCGGACTGGCCTGGATCACGATCCTGCGCAAGCGCGACGGCTACCGGCACGCCTTCGCCGGCTTCGCCCCGGAGACGGTGGCGCGCTTCGAGGAGGCGGACGTGGACCGGCTGCTGGCGGATCCGGGGATCGTGCGCAACCGCGCCAAGGTCGCCTCGGTGGTCGGCAACGCCCGGGCCTGCCTGCGCCTGGCCGATGACGTCGGCTCCTTCGCCGACCACGTCTGGTCCTTCGTGGACGGCCGGCCGGTCCAGAACCGATGGACTCGGGTGGCCGACGTCCCGGCCGAGACCGATGCCTCCCGCGCCCTGTCGCGGGACCTGAAGCGTCGCGGCTTCAGCTTCGTGGGGCCGACGATCTGCTACGCCTTCATGCAGTCGGCGGGCATGGTCAACGACCACGTGGTCGACTGCTTCCGGCACGCCGAGGTGGCCGCACTGGGCTGAGGAGCGACCGGCGGCGCTACCTATACTCGCCGGGCCATGCCGCCCATCGCCTCCGTCGACGTTCCGGCCAGCAGCGCCAACCTGGGGAGCGGCTTCGACTGCTTCGCCGCCGCGCTCAGCCTGAAACTGCGCGCCGAACTGTTCGACGGCGACGAGCCGGGGATCGTGCTCAACGCCCACGGCGAGGGCGTGCCGCGCCCCGACGACGACCCCGAAGCCAACCTCGTGATCCGGGCCTTCCGCGAGGGGATGCGCGCGTCGCACGGCGCCACCACGGGGAGCGGCGCGTGGCGGCTGGAAGTGAGCAGCATGATCCCCGCCGCCCGCGGCCTGGGCAGCTCGGCGGCAGCCATCGTGGCGGGGCTGCTGCTCGGGGCGAGCGTCGGGCGCAGCGCCCCGGAGCCCGACACCCTGCTGGGCCTGGCGGCGGCGCTGGAGGGCCACCCGGACAACGTGTCCGCCGCCCTGTACGGCGGCTTCACTTTGGCCGTCGGGGGCGACGGCGACCGGCTTTCCTTCCGCCGCTTCCGGGTGCCCGAGGCGTGGATCCCGGTCGTCTTCGTGGCGGCTGCCGAGAGCCGGACCGAGCAGATGCGGGCGGCGCTGCCACTGGCCGTGCCGCACCACGAGGCGGCGCTGCAGGCCGGCCGCAGCGCGCTGCTGGCCACCGCCATCCTGACCTCGGACGCCGGCATGCTGCGGGAGGCGATGCGCGACACGCTGCACCAGCCCTACCGGCTCCCGCTCCTGCCGGGCAGCGCCGACCTGATCGAGCTGGCCTACGAGCGCGGGGCAGCGGGCGCCTGCCTGTCCGGCGCCGGGCCCAGCGTGCTGGCCATCTGCGACTCACCCATCAGCGCGCACGGCGTGGAGAAGGCCTGGAACGCGGCCGGCGTGGCCGGCATGGCGACGCGGCTGCGCTTCGACACCGCCGGCGCGCGGCTGTCGACGCCGGAGGCGCCAGCCGCCGAGGGGCAGGTCGACCTGGCATGAGCCTGCTGACCCTCACCGGCGTGGCGAAGAGCCACGGCGCCCAGCATCTGTTCGACGGCGTGGACCTGCAGGTCGGCGCCGGCCGCCGGCTGGCGATCGTCGGGCCCAACGGAGCGGGCAAGACGACCCTGCTGGAGATCATCACCGGAGACCAGGAGCCGGACGCCGGGATGGTGACGCGGGCGCGCGAGCTGGTCATCGGCTACCTGCGCCAGGAAGTGGCCGAGGCGCGCGGCCAGACGGCCATCGCGGAGGTGCTGGCCGGGGCCGGTGCGGTGACCGGCATCGGGCGGCGGATGCGGCACATCGAGGCCGAGCTGGCCGAGGCCAGCGCCGAGGACGAGCTGGCCGAGCTGATGGACGAGTACGGCCGGCTGCAGCATCGGTTCGAGGCCATGGGCGGCTACGGGCTGGAGGCCGAGGCGCGTCGCATCCTGGCCGGACTGGGCTTCGCCGAGCGGGACATGGAGCGGCGCACCACCGAGTTCTCCGGCGGCTGGATGATGCGGATCGCCCTCGCCCGGCTGCTGCTCCAGAACCCCGACCTGCTGCTGCTGGACGAGCCCACCAACCACCTGGACCTGGCCTCGGTCGAGTGGCTGCAGGGCTTCCTGGCCGAGTACGCCGGGGCGGTGATCCTGGTCAGCCACGACCGCGACTTCATCAACGCCGTCGTCAACCGGGTGGCCGAGCTCCACGCCGGCAGCCTGACCGAGTACAGCGGCGACTACGCCGATTTCGTCGAGCAGCGCGAGGAGCGGATCGCGCAGCTCGAGCGCCAGGCCGCGGCGCAGGGCCGCAAGATCGCGCAGGTCGAGCGCTTCATCGAGCGCTTCCGCTACAAGGCCACCAAGGCGCGGCAGGTGCAGAGCCGGATCAAGGCGCTGGACCGATTGGAGCGCGTGGCGGCCCCCGCGCCGAAGGCGAAGAGCGTCAAGTTCCGTTTCCCCGACCCGCCTCGGAGCGGCCGGACCGTCATCACCCTGGCCGGGGTGGTGAAGCGGTATGGGGCACAGACCGTCTACGACGGGCTCGACCTGGTGCTGGAGCGCGGCCAGAAGGTGGCCCTCATCGGCCCCAACGGCGCCGGCAAGAGCACGCTGCTGAAGATCCTGGCGGGCGTGCTGCCGTTCGAGGGCGGCAGCCGCGAGCTGGGCTCGAACGTGCGGGTGGCCTACTTCGCCCAGCACCAGATCGAGGCGCTGAACCCGGACAACACCGCGCTGCAGGAGCTCACGGGCGCCGCGCCGCGAATGACGAGCAGCGAGGTGCGCAAGCTGCTGGGCGCCTTCCTCTTCTCGGGCGACGCGGTGGACAAGCCGGTCGGCGTCCTCTCCGGCGGCGAGCAGACGCGCCTGGCCCTGGCCAAGCTGATGGCCGATCCGGCCAACCTGCTGTGCCTCGACGAGCCGACCAACCACCTGGACATCGCCAGCCGCGATGTCCTGGAAGACGCGCTGAACGCGTTCCCGGGCACGATCGTGCTCATCACCCACGACCGCTACCTCATCCGCAGCGTGGCCAACGTCATCGTGGAGGTTGACGGTGGCACCGCCACGCCGTTCCTCGGCGACTTCGAGTACTACGCGGCCAAGCGCGGCCTGGACATCGAGGCCCGCGGCGCGGTCGAGGGGCGCGCCACGCCCCGCGGGCTGGAGCGCCGCGCGGCGCGACCCCGGGAATCGGCCGCCTCGGCGGCGGCGCGCAAGCGCGCCGAGGCCGAGGCTCGAAACCGGCGATTCCGCCGGACCCGCGACCTGAGGGCCAGCCTGGCCCGGGTGGAGGCCGAGGCCCGCGCCGCCGATGCCGAGCTGGCGGCCACGACCGAGGCCCTGGCCGATCCCGCGGCCTACGCCGACCCGGAGGCGATCCGCGGCCTGATCGAGCGGCACAACACCGCGCGCGACCGCAGCGACCGGCTCGCCGCCGAGTGGGCGCGGCTCGGCGCCGAGCTCGAGGCGCTGGAGGCGGAGCCGGCCCCGGCCGATTCGCGGTCGTGAGGGACGCCCGCCCGCGCCGCGACCTGGTCGGCGCGGCGATCGTGCTGGGCGCTGCCGCCTGCTTCGGGACGCTGGGGCCGCTGTCCGACTTCGCCGGGCAAGCCGGCGTCAGCAGCCTGACCTTCGCCACCTGGCGCGCGGCGCTGGGCGCCCTGTGCGTCGCGGCCGTGCTGGTGGTGGCGCGCGGTCTCGGCCGTCCCACCGCCCTGGTCCCGCTCCGCCGGATCACGGCCCGTGACGGTGGGTGGGTGGCCGCGGCGGCCATCGTCAACGCGCTGCTGAACCTGGCCGTCTTCATCGCTTTCGCGCGCGTCGGCATCGTCCTGTCGCTGCTGATGTTCTACCTCTACCCGGCCTGGGTGGCGCTCACCTCGGTGGCCTGGTTCGGGGAGCGGCTCGACCGGATCCGCTGGGCGGCGCTGGGCATGTCACTGGCCGGCAGCGTGCTGGTCGTAGCCGGGGCGGGCAACATCGGCTCGCTGGATGCGCTGGGTATCGCGTTGGCCTTTCTGGGCGGCATCGGCCAGACCTTCTACGTGCTGACCGCACGCCATGGCTTCGCCGGCATCCCGGGAGCCCAGGCGGCGATCATGACCATGACCGGCGCAACCGTCGTCTACCTGCTGCTGGCGCTGGCGATCACCGGGACGGCCACCCTGGTGGAGCCGATGCGCTCGCTGCCCGCCCTCTGGCCGGTGTTCCTGGCCGGCGTGGTGGGCGCGGGGGTGCCCACCTTCCTCTACATCACCGGCATTCGACGGCTGGGACCGCCGACGGCCTCGATCCTGGCGACATTCGAGCCGGTGGTGGGTGTCGGCCTGGCGGCATGGCTACTGGGCGAGCGGCCGGCGGTCGCGCAGCTGGTCGGCGGGCTGCTGATCATCGCGGCCGGCATCCTCCTGCAGCTGCGGCCGCATGCTGAGACCGCCGACCACGAGGCGCTGTAGCGGCTAGGCCATCAGCGCGGCGTGGACGGCCCGCGCCGCGGGCGCCACCTGCTGAAGCGGGACCTCCGCCCACGTCACCCGGAATGCTCCCTCGTCGAAGCTGCCGGCTCCGTGGGCGGGGATGGGCAGCTGCTCCGGCACGAGGGCGGCCGGGCCGACCAGGCTGACCCGCGCGATCCGGTCCTTGCGATCGACCGCCAGCATCAGCCTGCCCTCGCCGGCCGCGCGCCGGCCCCGCGCGACCCGGACCGCGGTCCGTGGCCCGGCGCTGTCGAGCGAGCGCACCTCCAGCGCCAGCCGGCCGCGGCGAGCCCGGCGCACCGCCACCGGATGGACGACCTCGGCACCAAGCTCGGCGAGCAGCTCCAGCTGGAGCGCGTCGACCGCCGGCAACAGGCGGGCGGCGGGGACCAGGTGCGGATCGGCCTCCATGACGCCACCCACGTCCTTGAACAGCTCGCAGCGCTCCGCGCGCAGCGCCACCGCCAGCACCACCGCCGAAAGGTCGGTGCCGCCACGTCCGAGCGTGGTCAGCTCGCCGTGCGAGCCGATGCCCTGGAAGCCGGCCACGACCGGCACCATCCCGTCGCTCAGCGCCGCCCGCAGTCGGCGCGGCAGCACGCGGCGCACCTCGGCACCCAGGTGGGCGGCCGCGGTCCGGATCCCCGCCTCGGCGCCGCTGAACGACCGGGCTGGGATGCCATGCGCGCCGAGGCCCAGCGCGAAGAGGGCGGCGGATAGCGCCTCACCGGTGGCCAGCGCCCGGTCCGCCTCGCGGGCGAAGGCGGCGTCCGGCTCGTGGGCAGGCTCCCGTAGCGCGGCCCGGCCACCGGGCAGCAGCACGGCCGCCGACGTGAGGATGGCGTCCGTCACGCCCTCGAAGGCCGAGACCACCACCACCGGGCGCAGGCCGGCAGCTCGCTGCTCGGCAACGGCACCCACCGCGGCGGCGATGTCCTCGGGACGGCGCAGCACCGAGCCGCCGAACTTGTCGACGACCACGCCCTCCATCGCGGCACTCTAGCCCGGCTCGGCGCGGTTATGGTTAGCGGGCCGCCGGCGACCCCGCTCCCCGGCCGGCGAGGAGGGTGCTGGTGAAGGTTTCGCATCGGCTCAGTGCGGCCGTGATCGGCCTGGTGGTGGCCGGTTCCTCCCTGCTGCTCGTGCAACCGGCCCGGGTGGTCGCCCTGGAAGGGGATCGGCGGCCGAACCTGCAGATGACGCGGCTGCGTGACTGGCACATCCAGTTCGTGGACGGCCGGCGCCTGCTGCGCTTCACCACCATCTTCGTCAACGCCGGTAGAGGCCCCTTCGAGCTGCGCGGCCACCGGTCCTCGACCCGCGACAGGACGATGTCGATGGACCAGGTCATGTACCGCTGGGACGGCACCACCCGCCGAATCCCCACCGATGCAGTGGCGAGGTACGCGGGCGACGGCCACGACCACTGGCACGTGCAGAACGTGGTGATCTACGAGGTCTGGCGCATCGGCGACCTGGCCAACACGCGACGGGGCGCCAAGACCGGCTTCTGCTTCTTCGACACCACGCCGTGGCGGCTGGGCCTGCCCGGCGCCCGGCAGCACGGCTACTACCAGCAGGAGTGGTGCGGGACGCGGTCGGTGCTGCACAACCGGGTCGGCGTGTCAGTGGGCTGGGGCGATGACTACCCGTGGAACTTCGTGTTCCAGTGGGTCGACATCAGCGGCCTGCCCGGCGGCCGCTACCGCGTGCGGGCGACGGTCGACCTGCGCAATGACTACGACGAGTCGATCGAGGACGACAACTGCACCTGGGCCGTGGTTGACATCCCGGCTCCCGGGGCGGGCACCACGGTGAAGGTCGAGCACCAGGGCTTCGGCTGCGACGCCGATGCCATGCGGCCGGCGACGACCTTCGCCGGCGCCCAGGCCTTCGATCCACCGCGAGCGGTGACGTTCCAGCCGGCGGTGCACATCGGCTACCGGCTCAACTCCAAGGGCACCGAGCTCGGCCGGATCTGGCGCCATCCGACGGTGGACCGGTCGGGGACAGCGGCGGTCCGGGCAGCCGTGCCGGGCCGCAGCGGACAGTGGCTGTACATCGTGTCCGGGCCGTACGCCGGCTACTGGTTCCGCGACACCGCCGATATCGACCTCGCCCCCTGACCAGTCTCGGCTGACCGCGCCGTGGCCCGCGCCGCGCCGCATCGGCTCAGCTGCATCGGCTCAGGGGCTGGGCGTGATGCGGACGACCTTGTCGTTCGACCCGTTCGAGGTGGTGATGTACAGCTTGTTGCCCGGCCCCAGGACGGCGGCTCGCAGCCGGCCCCAGCGGTTGTTGAACAGCAGGGCGTGGTAGGTCACCGGCGAGCCGTCGAGGGCCACGCTGAAGCGGCGCAGGTCGCTTTCCTTCAGGCTGCAGACCAGCAGGCTGTTGTCCCAGTCGCCCCAGTTCGCGCCGTTGGCGAAGACGCCGCCCGATGTCGCCCAGGTCGGGCCCTCGGTGGAGAACGCCGGCAGGGTGAAGGCGGGGTGGCCGGGGCACGACATGTTGAAGTGGTTGCGGCCGGTGACGCAGGGCCAGCCGTAGTCGCGACCCGGGCGGATCCAGTTGATCTCGTCGTCCCGATCCGGTCCGTGCTCGACGGCGTAGACACGGCCCGTCTCCGGGTGGAAGGCGATCCCCTGCGGGTTGCGGTGGCCGATGCTGTACACCCGATTCGGGCTGCTGTGGCCCGGCCAGATGGGGTTGTCGGCGGGGATGCTGCCGTCGCGGTTGACGCGCAGGATCTTGCCGTTGAGCTTGTTCGGGTCCTGCGCGTCCATCGAGTGGTTCGCGTCGCCCATGCTCAGCCAGATCTTGTGATCAGGACCTTCCTGCACTGCGCAGCCGTTGTGGATCGTGTTGGCCCGCATCCCGTTGCGGATCAGGTACTTGCTGAAGTCCAGGTGCCAGCCGGCGGTCATGCGGTAGCGGATGAGCTGGTTGCGCCAGGCGCCGTTGTCATTGCGAGAGACGCAGATGTAGACCCAGCGCGTGTTCACGAAATCGTGGTCGATGGCAATGCCCATCACCCCGGCTTCACCCTCCGCGTGGACGCGGCCGATGGTGCTGGTGGCAATCAGCGGTGCGTTCAGGTTGCCGCTTTCGTAGACGCGGACGCGTCCCGGGCGCTCGGTGACAATCATGCGGCCGCTCGGCGCGAAGGCGATGTCCCAGGGAATGACCAGGCCGGACTGCACGACGCGGCCGGCGAGGGTTGGCGGGGTCACCGCCACCGCCGTGCCTGGCAGCAGGATCGAGAAGGCGAGGACCATGGCGGTCAGGGCGGCGAGTCGAGGTCGGCGCAGCACGGGTCCCTCCAGGCAGCCAGCGAATTCCGAAGTGCGGTCACTGTACGGCAGCCGTCCTGCGCCCGTCGCCAGCCCGCTACGCTGCCGGGCATGCCAGCCACCTCGCGTGCGGCCATCCGCCGCAAGATCCTCGCGTGGTTCTCCCGTGAGCATCGTGACCTGCCGTGGCGCCACACGCGCGACCCGTGGGCCGTGCTGGTCAGCGAGGTGATGCTGCAGCAGACCCAGGCTGGCCGCATCGCCGAGCGCTTCCCGCCCTTCCTCGAGCGCTTCCCGACTCCACGCGCCATGGCCGAAGCCTCGGAGGCCGATGTCCTGGCCGCCTGGAGCGGGCTCGGCTACAACCGGCGGGCGCTGAACCTGCGCCGCGCAGCGCAGGCGGTGGCGGCGTCCGGCTGGCCGCGCGACGTCGACGGCCTGCTGGGCCTGCCCGGCGTGGGCGCCTACACCGCTCGCGCGGTAGCGGCGCTGGCCTTCGGGATCCCCGTCGGCGCCGTGGACACCAACGTCCGGCGCTGGCTGGTCCGGCGCTTTGGCCTGGCCGACGCAACGTCCCCGGCTGACCTTCAGGCCCTGGCCGATGCCCTGGCGGCGGCCGACCGGGCGCGGACGCCCGCGGACGAGGCCGCGAGCTGGATGCACGCCAGCATGGAGTTCGGGGCCACGATCTGCGCTGCGCGCCGGCCGCGCTGCGAGGTCTGCCCCATCGCGCGTGGCTGTCCGAGCCGATTGGCACCGCGCCGTGTGCCGGTGACCCGGCAGCCACCGTTCGGCGGATCGCTGCGCGCCCAGCGCGGCGCGGTGGTGCGCGCTCTGGTGGCGGCGCCCGGCCATGCGATGCCGCTGGCGGGGCTTGCGGCTGTCGCCGCCAACCCAGCCCTCGTGCTCGAGGGCCTGGAGCGTGACGGGCTGGCGCATCGCAGCGGGAGCCTGGCGCGGCTCGGCGGCAGGGCGGCGAACGGCTCCCCGTCTACAATCGAGTCGTGACCATTGCCCGCAGTGCCGGCCTTCGCGTGTCGGTCGGCGACCAGATGCCGTCCGTCGGACTGCGTGCGACCGACGGCTACCTCCTCAACCTGCGCACGTTCGTCGGCAAGAAGCCGTCGATCGTCGTCTTCTTCGCCGGTCCCAGCCTGCGGGGCGCGCGGCGCGAGGAGGGCGACGCCCTGGCCCGCGCCCTGGCCGATGCCTATCCCCGCCTTGAGCGCGCGAACATCGGCCTGGTGGCGGTGACCACCGACTCCGAACGGCAGCAGGCCGAGTACGTCAAGGAGCTCAACCTGCCGTACCTGCTGTACTGCGACGAGCGGCGCACTGCGGTCGAGCTGCTCGGCATCCCGACCCGCGTGGAACGCGGCAACGTGAACGCCGAGCCGACGGCCTTCGCAGTCGGCGTGGACGGGACGATCCTCGACATCGTGCCGCGCGCCGAGCCGCGCGGCCTGGTGGCTCGGCTGCTCGAGGCCATCAACCCACCGAGCTAGAGGCAGGCGCCGCCGTGCTCGCCGTCCGCTCCCACGTCGCCGGCGAACCGCTGCGGCTCGAGCAGCTGCCGATTCCCGAACCGACCGGCACCGAGGTGCGCCTCCGCGTCGCCGGCTGCGGTGTGTGCCACACCGACCTGCACCTGGCCCGGACGGATCGGCTCCGCGTCACCAGGCCGCTGACGCTGGGCCACGAGGTCGCCGGCTGGGTGGACGCCGTGGGACCCGAGGCCGGTCGCTTCCTTGGCCGGGCGCGCCTTCACCTCGACGACCCGGCCATCGTCTTCGGCGGCTGGGGCTGCGGCGCCTGCCGCGAATGCTCTGCCGGCGAGGAGCAGCGCTGCCTGCAGGGTGCGTCGCCGGGATTCCAGCTCGACGGTGGCTACGCCGAGTTCATGCTCGTGCCCCATCCCCGTCATCTGGTGCCCTTGCGCGACATGGATCCGGTGGAGGCCGCCCCGCTGGCGGACGCCGGTGCCACGCCATATCGCGCCGTGACGCGCGCGCGCCCCTGGCTGAATCCCGGCGCGCGGGTGCTGCTCATCGGCCTCGGCGGACTCGGCCAGTTCGCCATCCAGTTCCTGCGCCGCCTGCGCGGGCTGACGATCGCGGTGCGGGAGCTCGATCCCGACAAGCTGGCCATCGCCGAGGAGCTCGGCGCGGACCTGGGCGTGCTCGGCGGCGACGAGTCCCTGGTCAACCTGGGCCTGGGCGGCCATGCCGACGTGGTGTTCGACTTCGTCGGGACCGATGACACCCTTGCCTACGCCGCGCGCAACGTCGAGCCCGGCGGGCTGGTGTGCCTGGTCGGCGAGGCGGGCGGGCGGCTGGCGTTCGGCATGGAGCAGCCGCCCATCGAGAGCTACCTGACCGCTGCCGCGTGGGGCTCGCTGGACGACCTGCGCGAGGTCGTGCGCCTGGCGACGCGCGGCCGCCTGCGCTGGAACGTCGAGCGCATGCCGCTGCGCAAGGCCCGTTCCGCGCACGACCGGCTGCTGGCCGGCAAGGTCAGGGGCCGGCTCGTGCTCGTCCCATGAGGGGCGGCGCGATCAGTCGCTGAAGAAGCGACCCAGGATGCCCTTCGGCTTCTCCGGTGCGGCGACGTACCACGGCCCGGACACCGACTCGTACGCCTCGCGGACGGAGGCCGCGCCGAGGTCGGTGACGGCCAGCTCGCGCCGGGAGCCGAGGTTATCGCTGGCCACCGCGTGCAGCCGGTTGCGCACCTCGTCGAACGCCGCCAGGTCGGCCTCGGGTGCCATCTGGATGCCGATCGTCCAGCTCGTGCCGGCGCGCAGCAGCCAGGCCCGCGCGACCTGCGGCAGCTCGGCCAGGGCGCGCTGCAGCTCCCCGGCGAAAGGCTGCGGGACCTCGGTGGGTGCCTCGAGCGGCGGCAGCTCACCATAGGGTCGCCGTGCCCGCATGGCCTCCGGCGTCGACGGGTCGATTCCCGCCGCCAGGAACGGGAGCACCGCGGCCGGCACCTCCAGCTCGGCCGGCGCGCCGGCATCGATGACGACCCGCTCGCCGGCGGCCTCGGCCCGGGCGAAGAGCTCGCGGGCCGGCAGCTCGATCGCGTCACTGCCCGGTGGCCCGAACTCGTGATAGGCCTCGGCCGAGCTGTAGGCGGCCAGGAAGCGGCCCGCCTCATCGGTCCCGTGACGCATGCCGTCGACCGGCACCCGCGCCGGATCGACCGCCTGTCCCGACGAGGAGCGGATCGGCACCACGAGCGACATGTCCAGGAGGTCCCCGAGGCCCGACTCCGTCATGCCGTCGGCGCCTCGGCGCTGACCTTGCCCAGGGCCGCGTCGATCCGCGCCAGAACACGGTCGCGGCCCAGCAGCTCCATCGAGCCGAACAGCGGCGGTGAGACGCTGCGCCCCGTCACCGCGGCACGCAGCGGACGGAAGAAGTCGCCCGCCTTCCAGCCCAGCTCCTCGGCGGCCGCGCGACAGCGGGTCTCCAGCACGTCGGCGCTGAAGTCGCCATCGGTCAGGGCGGCCAGCGTCTCGCGGGCGAGCGCCAGGGCCCGCGCGGCATCGGCCGGGGCCCGCCCCTTGGGGACCAGCGCATCGGCCTCGTAGTGGGCGGCGACCTCGGCGTCGGACTCGACCAGAAAGGCCGTCAGCTCGGTGGCGTCGGCCAGGCGCACCAGGCGCTCCTTGATCAGCGGCGTCACCCGCAGCACGGCGTCGTCGTCCAGCGCATGGGGCAGGAACGGGCGCAGGCGCAGGGCGAGCTGCTCATCGGTCAGGCTTCGAATGTACACCCCGTTCAGGTAGTCCAGCCGATCGGCGTCGAACACGGCGCCGGCCTTGTGGACGTGGGCCAGGTCGAAGCGGCGGCTGAGCTCGTCGAGGGTGAAGATCTCCTCCTCGGTGCCCGGCGACCAGCCCAGGAAGGCCAGGAAGTTCACCAGCGCCTCCGGCAGGTAGCCCTGTTCACGGTAGGCGGTGATGGCCGTCTGTGACTTGCGCTTGCTCATCTTCGAGCGGTCCGGGTTGAGGATGAGCGGGATGTGCCCGAACCGCGGCTCGCGGTAGCCCAGCGCCCGGATCAGCGCGATGTGCTTCGGCGTGTTCGAGAGGTGGTCCTCGCCGCGGATCACGTGGGTGATGTCCATCTTCTCGTCGTCGATCACCACCACGAAGTGGTAGAGCGGCACGCCATTGGCGCGCACGATGACGAAGTCGCCGAGCAGGGCGTTGTCGAACTCGACCTCGCCGCGGATCAGGTCGTTGAAGCGGATGATCTCCGGCGGGACCTTGAGGCGCACCACCGGCTGGCGACCCTCGCGCTCGAACTGGGCCCGCTCCGCATCCGTCAGGCGCAGGCAGCGGCCGTTGTAGCGGGGCGCCTCCCTCTTCGCCTCCTGCTCGCGCCGAACCGCCTCCAGCTCCTCCGGCGTGCACCAGCAGTGGTAGGCGGCGCCGGACGCCAGCAGCCGAGCGGCCTCGGCGGCGTAGAGCTCCATCCGCATCGACTGGCGGTAGGGCCCGTAGGAGCCGATGTCGTCGCCGCGCGCCACCTGCGGACCCTCGTCCCACGTGATCCCCAGCCAGTGCAGGTTGTCGATGATGTCCTGCTCGTACTCGACCGTGCTGCGGGCCAGGTCGGTGTCCTCGATGCGCAGCACGTACGTCCCGCCGACGTGGCGGGCGAACAGGAAGTTGTAGAGGCTGGTTCGCGCGGTGCCGATGTGCAGCGGTCCGGTGGGGCTCGGCGCCATCCGCACGCGAATGGACAGCTCGCTGGTGTCGCTCATCGGCCGGGTCATGGGCCGCCGATGGTAGCGAGCGTGAAGGCCGGCCGCACCTCCCCGGATGCGTCGCCGCGCGGGTCGCGTATCGGCGGCGACGCGAATTCGGCGAGCCGCCCCGCCAAAGCGTCGTCGTCCAGGGCGCCCAGCTGCCGCAGCGCGGCAACGGTCGTCGTGCTCCGCGCGCGACGAGCGCCGTCCCCGTCCTCGATCTTGATCGCCAGGCCCAGCGCCCCGCCGCGCGCATGTCCGCCGGGGCGCAGCGCCACGGCCTGGACGCCCTCGGCCCCACCCTTGGAGAGCAGCTTGTGGGGTGCCGCCCGCATCAGCTCGGTGTCCAGCTGGCGCCGCTCGCCGGCGACCAGCTCGGGGTGCTCCATCATCGCGTCGCGGATGCGCTCCAGGGCACGCCGCAGGGCATCATCCGCCAGACCCGACGGATCGGCCAGGACGGCAAACGCGCGCCCCAGCCGCTCCAGCGGCAGGCCGAAGGTCACGACACCGCAGCCGTCAGTGGCCGTCACGATCTTGTCGCGAGCCAGGCCGGTGACCGTGGCCACCGTGTCGAGCGCCGCCTGCTGGATGGGGTGATCGGCCTGCCAGTAGCTCTCCACCGGCCAGCCGGCCGCCTTGGCGTGCAGCGCCATGCCGGCATGCTTGCCCGAGCAGTTGTGGCGCAGCTCCGAGGGCGGCTCACCGTCGCGCAGCAGCCGCTGCGCCGTCTCGCGGTCGTAGGGGGGATGCGTGCCGCAGGCCAGCACCTCGCGCGTCAGCCCGCCGGCGCGCAGCAGGCCCTGCACGGTACGCGCGTGCCGGTCCTCGCCAGCGTGCGAGGCGGCCATGATGGCCAGCGCCTCGGTCGGCGCCGGAAAGTCGTAGGCGTCGAAGCGCCCCGACGCCACGAAAGGCGCCAGCTGGAACGGCTTCGCCGACGAGCGTATGAAGACGAGGCTGCGGGGATCGCCGACGGACGCAGCCAGCCGCCCGTCGGCATCGACCAGCGCCACCGCCCCGCGATGGCGGGATTCGACCGTCTCGCCGCGCGTGACCTCGACCAGGACCGGCGGCGCACTCGACGCCGCCGCCCGCGGCCTACTGCCCGTTGCTGCCGGGCCCGGTCGCCGTGCGGTCGCCGCTCGCCGCGGCGTCGCGATCCTGCTTGCTGAAGATGCTGCCCTGGCCCGCCGGCGCCGCCGCGCCGACCGGCTGGGCCGACTTCTGCGATCCCTGCGAGCCGGAGCCGCTGCTCGACGAGCTGGTGCTGGACGAGCTGCTGCTCGACCCGCTCGCCGGTGGCCGCGCCGCGTCGTGGGTCATGATCACGGAGCCCTCCCAGTGGGCCCCTTCCTTGACGACCAGGACCTGGGTCTTGACCTGGCCCTTGACGCGGCCGGTGGACCCGATCTCGAAGCGCCCGCCGCAGTCGACGTCGCCCTCGTAGTCGCCGTTGATGATCACGTTGTGCGCGGTGATGCCGCTGCGCACGCGGGCCTGGGGGCTGATGATCAGCGTGCCCTGGCACTCGATCTCGCCCTGGGCCTCGCCCTCGATCCGCAGGTCACGGTCGGAGACGTACTTGCCGTTGAAGCGGGCATGGGGATCGATGACGCTTTCGTTGCCGGCGTCATTGCGGCGGTACTCCGTCGGTGAAGGCGTCACATCGACCTCACTGGTAAGGCTATCCGGATAGAGGTTGCCGACGACATCCTCGCGCGACAAGGCGTCGGACTTGCTGTCTCGCTTGGATCCGAAGACCACGGGCTGGCTCCTTCCTCTTCGGGCGACGGCCTGGGCACGTCGGTCGTGCGGGGCTCTGGCAGGGACCGATAGCCTAGCAGCACGCTTCGAAAGGAGGTAGTCCCACG
>DASSNX010000001.1:0-14528 GCA_035701185.1 Candidatus Limnocylindria bacterium | reverse complement strand
CCCGCGGCCTGCAGAGCCGCCACCAGCCGGACCGAGTGGCGGAAGTGGACGTTCTCGTCGATCGCGCCGTGGATGAGGAGCAGTGACTGCGGCAGCTCGGCGGCGCGCGGCAGCGGGCTCGAGCGCCGGTAAGCGGCCGGGTCGGCGTTGGGGTTCCCAAGGTAGCGCTCCGTGTAGGCCGTGTCGTATCCCGCCTGGTCGGTCACGGGGGCCACCGCCACGCCGGCCTTGAAGATGTCAGGTCGCTGGATGAGGCACATGAGCGTCATGAAGCCGCCGTAGCTGCCTCCGGTGATCGCCACCCGGCTGCCGTCGATCTCGCCGGCGGCCGCCAGCTGCTCCACGGCGGCGGCCTGGTCGGCGACCTCCGCCGATCCGAGATGCCCGGCGATGGCCCCCTCGAACGCGAGTCCGCGGTTCGCCGATCCACGATTGTCGACAACCAGGACTGCCACGCCGCACTGCGCGAGGTAGTGGCGCAGCCCCTCCTGTGCTCCAGGGAGCCACCAGGAGCGCGTGACGTGCTGGAAATGCGGACCGCCGTAGACCCAGACGACGCATGGCGGCGGCTCGGAGGCGGGCTTGGCGGGTCGGTAGAGCGCGGCGTGCAGGACGGTCGATCCGTCCCCGCCGACCAATTCGAGCAGTTCCGGTGCCTGGATCCCACGCGACGTGGCCGTTTCGACGGCAGGGTGCATGACCGACTCGCTGGCGTCGCCGCGGCGATGCAGGACGACCTGCGGCGAGCGGTCGGACGTCGACCACGTGTCGACCCACGCCGTCGCATCGTCACGTGCCACGACCTCGTGCCAGCCGGGCTCGACGGTGAGCGGCTCGGGTTGCGTGACCGGCGTCGCGGCGTCTAGCGGCACGGCGTACAGGTGGCGTTCCATCACCCCGCCGGCGGTGCCCATGAAGAGGACCTGCCGCCCGGGCTCGTCGACCTGGACGACGCTGGTCACCATCCAGTCGCCTGCCGTCAGGCTCGGTCCCTGGCTGCCATCGGCGTTGCGCAGCTCCAGGTGCCGGAAGCCCGTGCGCTCGGTCGTGCGCAGGATGCGGCCATCGGCCAGCACGCGGGTGTCGTGATCGAGGTTGATCCACGGGCTTGCCGTCTCCACCCACAGGTCCCGCGCCTGGCCGTCGGGCGTCACCCGCAGCCAGCGGAGCGACCGCTGGTCCCGCGGCAGCAGGGCGACCAGCCAGCCGCCACCCGGATGCGAGACAACGCGCGCCAGGTATCCGTCGCCGATGTCCAGCGGCACCTCCATCGGCTCCCGGCCATCGGCGGCGCACACCCGCAGGCTGACCTGGGCGTTCGGACCGCCGGCGAACGGGTAGCGGTGCTCCTCGTGCTCCGGCCGCTCGGCGCCGAGGTGGGCGATCACGAAGGGCGGCACGTTGCGCTCGTCGACATGGGCGAAGGCCAGGGCGGCGCCATCGTGGCTCCACCACATGCCGTCGAAGCGGTCGAGCTCTTCGGCGGCCGCGTAGTCGGCCAGGCCGTTGAAGACGCCCGGCTCCGCGTCGTTGGTCACGCGCCGGCCCGGCGCGGCCTCCAGCGGCGCCAGCCAGAGATCTCCCTCCACGACGTAGGCCACGTGGGTGCCGTCCGACGAGATCGCCGCCGCCGATACGCCGTGAATGCCGGGCAGAGCAACGGTCGGTGCGCCGTCGCGCGAGATGAGGATCTCGCCGCCGAGCGGCACGATGATGGTCGGCCGGGCTGCGCTCTCCGCCCATGCGTAGTCCGTGACGCCGAGCTCGTTCGTCCGCATCCGTTCGCGGCGCAGGTGCTCCTCTTGCGAGAGGGACGCCTCGTCCTCGGTCTCGGGCAGCGGGCTGGCGAGCAGCCGCCGTTCGTCGGACGCCAGGTCATGCCACCACAGCGAGCGCACCAGCGTGCCCTCCGGGCTGTGGAGGTAGGTCAGCGCCTTGCCGTCGGGGCTGAACTGGATCGAGCCGGGGACGGCGGTGCCGGGATAGGGAAGATGCGAGATGTCGGCGAGCGTCAGGCGGCGTGCCACCGGCTCGTCAGCGCTCTTCGATCTCGATGGTGTCGATGCGGTCCCCCGGCTCCCGGTCGCGGCCCGGGTCGCGCTCGCGGATCGAGTTCAGGACGTCCATGCCCTCGGTCACGCGACCGAACACCGAATGGCGGTCGTCCAGGTGCGGGGTGGGGCCGTAGGTGATGAAGAACTGGCTGCCGTTGGTGCCCGGTCCGGCATTCGCCATCGACAGGACGCCGGGACCATCGTGGCGCAGCTCTGGATGGAACTCGTCGCCGAACTGGTAGCCCGGGCCGCCACGACCGGTGCCCGTCGGATCGCCGCCCTGCGCCATGAAGCCGGCGATCACGCGGTGAAAGGTGGTGCCGTCATAGAAGCCCGAGCGGGCCAGGTTGACGAAGTTCTCCACCGTGAGCGGTGCCCTGTCGGCGTAGAGCTCGACGACGATGTCGCCGCGCTCCGTCTTGAATCGCGCCTGGTACGACTTTGAGGTGTCGAGCGCCCCAGAGGGCGGCATCGGCTGGTCGGCCATCGGTTCTCCCGCGAAGTGCGTGTGGGAGGGCCGATGCTAGCCGAGCCCCGCCGTCAGTGCTGGATGTCGAAGACCAAACGCGAGGGGTTGTGGAGGGTCAGGACCCGCACGCAGGACTCCGACTCGAGCCCGAAGTACCAGGTGCTGACGGCCTCGAAGTCGCCGCCCTCGATCAGCTCCGACAGCTTCGCGAAGCCCGGCGTGAAGTCGGTGTCGGTGAACATCGGGTGGCCCATGAGATCGGAGCGGCTGGCGTCGCGCATGACCAGCTCCCAGAAGGCGTTGCCGTCGACGTCGAGCGTCTCGCCGCTCGCATCCTCGAGCAGCGGCGGGGTGGCCTTCTTCAGCGTGAAGGCGGGGACGCCCTCGGCGAATTCGAAGACGACGCGGTCGTAGTCCGCGTGGGTGCCGACCCGCACGTCGACGAGCTGTGCGCGCTGGATCGTGGCCTTGCCCTTGACCGGGAAGTCGCAGCTGAAGGGCCCCGCATCGGGGGTTGGTTGGACCGTCGGCTGAGTGCTGGCCGAAGCCGGAGCCGAAGCCGAAGCCGATGGCGTGGCCGGCGCGCTGGCCGAGGTGGCGGCCGACGGAGTTCCGGCCGTCGCCGGAGCGACAGCCTGGCAGGCAGCGAGGACGAGGAGCAGGGCCGCGATGGCCGGGGCTGGCGTGGCGTGGTGGGCGGTCTTCACGGGATGAAGGCTCCATAGGCTGAATGAGGCGCCGCGCCGGGTGGCGCAGCGACCCCGTAACGCAGGAGCAGGAAGGGCTGTTACGCGGAGGCTGCCGCGATCCGCTCGGCGAGCAGCCGTTGCTCGGCCGGGTTGTCGGTGAGCGCCAGCGCCCGACGGTCAGCATCGAGCGCCTCGGCGTCGCGGCCGAGCCGACGGAGCAGCTCAGCCCGCGCGGCATGGAACAGGTGATAGCCGTCCAGCCGGTCCACCAGCGGCTCGACCGCTGCCAGCCCGGCCTCCGGTCCGTCGAGCTCGGCCACGGCCAGGGCGCGGTTCAGCGCCACCACCGGTGAGGGATGGATGGCATGCAGCCGGTCGTAGAGCGCCACGATCTCGCCCCAGTCGGTGTCGGCATAGCGTGGCGCGGCGGCGTGAACCGCGACGATGGCCGCTTGCAGCTGGTAAGGGCCCGGCCGGCCGATGCGCAGCGCCCGTTCCAGCAGCCGGCCGGCATCGGCGATGGCCGCCGCGTCCCATTGGGCGCGATCCTGGTCCTTGAGCAGCACGATCGAGCCATCGGCGGCGAAGCGGGCGCCGGCCCGCGCGAGGTGGAGGCGCATGAGGGCCAGCAGGCCCATCGGCTCCGGCTCATCGGGCATGAGCCGCACCACCAGCGAGGTCAGCCACTCGGCGTCGCCCGCCAGGTCGCGCCGCTCGGCGACGTCGCCCGCGCTGGCCAGGTAGCCCTCGTTGAAGATCAGGTACAGCACCGAGAGGATCTCGCCCAGGCGGGGTGGCAGCTCGGAGAGCTCCGGGACGCGGTAGGGGATGGCGGCGTCACGGATCTTGCGCTTGGCCCGCACGATGCGCTGCGCGATCGTGGCCTCCGGCACGAGGAAGGCGCGGGCCACCGATCGGGTGTCAAGGCCACCGATCGTCCGCAGCGTCAGCGCCACCTGTGCCTCGCGGCTCAGCGCCGGGTGGCAGCACGTGAAGATCAGGCGCAGCCGGTCATCGGCCTCCATCGGCCCACCGGTTGGAATCGGCCTGTCCATGTTGGTCGCCTCCGCGGTGAGCAGGGCCAGCCGCTCCCGGTATCGGGCCTGGCGGCGCAGGCGATCGACGGCGCGGCGGCGGGCCGTGGTCATCAGCCAGGCGCCGGGGTTGTCGGGGATGCCGTCGCGCGGCCAATGCTCGAGCGCGGCCACGGCAGCGTCCTGGACCAGCTCCTCGGCCAGGTCCCAGTCGCCGATGATCCGGACCAGCGCGCCGGTGAGGCGGACGCGCTCCTCGCGGAGCACGGCCTCCAGCGAGGCGTCGACCCCGGGACGGTCAGGCAACGGGCTCAGCCGGCGTTATCCACCACCGGCCGGATCTCCAGCACGTCGGGCGCCGGCCAGCCCGAGGCGAGGCGAATGGCCGCGTCCAGGTCTGGGACGTCGATGAGCGCGTAGCCGCCCACCGCCTCCTTGCCCTCGACGAATGGCCCGTCGGTGACGGACGCTCCGCCGTCGCGCGCGACGCGGACCGTGGTGGCGGTTTCGACTGGCTGCAGCTGGTAGCCATCCAGGATCTCTCCCGCGGCGACCCGCTCGTCCCACCAGGAGCCGATGCGCCCCATGAGCGCGCGCTGCTCCTCGGCATCCAGGTGGTCCCAGCCTTCCTCGGCATTGGCGATGAGAACCATGTACTTCATTTGACCGATACCTCCTGCACGGCGTGGCCGCCCGGTCACGCTCATTCTGACGACGTCCCGCGTCCCGGGAATTCGACGTCGGCACCCCAAGTCAGCGCCGCGAGGTCGTTGTCGAGGACAATGACCGCATGCCCGAACGCGGTCGCCCTCCGTCAACGCTGTCCGTCGTCGTGGCGCTGGGCACCGTGTACGTCGTCTGGGGCTCGACCTACCTGGCCATCGCCTACGTCGTCGAGACCCTGCCGCCGCTGCTGGCGGCAGCCGCCCGCTTCCTGGTCGCCGGGGCGGCGCTGATCGCGTTCGTGGCCGCCCACCAGGCCTGGCGGCGGTCCCGGGGGGCGACGACCAGCGTTGGACTGCCGCGGCTGGTCGAATGGCGGACAGCAGCCATCGTCGGCACGCTGCTGCTGCTCGGCGGCAATGGCCTCGTTTCGCTGGCGGAGCAGCGCATCCCGTCGGGCATCGCGGCGGTGATGATCGCCACCGTCCCGATCTGGATGAGCCTCTTCGAGGCCGTGCTCACCCGACGGGCCCCGAGCCTGCTGGCAATCGGTGGCATCGGGGTGGGGCTCATCGGCGCCGTGATCCTGCTCCTGCCGTCGGATGGGCTGGACGCGCTCGACCCGCTGGGCGTGGGCCTGGTGGCGATCAGCGCCATGACCTGGGCCATCGGATCGCTCTACGCGCGGCGGGGTCCGCTGCCGCGCAACGCGCTGCTGGGGACCGGCATGGAGCAGCTGGCCGGCGGCGTGGCGCTGGCGGTGGCCGGGCTGGCCATTGGCGAGCCGGGTCGCATGGACCTGGCCCATGTCTCCGGCTCGTCACTGCTCGGGCTGGCCTACCTGGTCGTGTTCGGCTCGCTGGCGGCCTTCACCGCCTACGTGTGGCTGCTGAACCACGTTCCGGTGACGACGGTCGCCACCTACGCCTACGTCAACCCGGTCGTGGCCGTGGGACTCGGCGTCCTCTTCCGCAACGAGCCGCTGACGCCACGCACGATCGTGGCGGCGGCGCTGATCATCGGCGCCGTGGTGGCCATGGTCAGCGGCCGGCCGCGCGACGCCGAGGAGACCGGGCCGGTGCCGGAGGCCGGCGGCCTCGAGCAGGCCGACGACGCGGCCTGATGAAGGTCACGGTCGACTGCCGCCGGGCCGATGACGGCTGGACCTGCGCCGTGACCGTCGGGGAAGACTCGGCGGCCAGTCAGCACGCGGTGAGCGTCAGCGGCAAGACGTTGCGCCAGCTGGCGCCGGCCGACGGCGATCCCGGCCGCCTGGTCGCCGAGTCGTTCCGCTTCCTGCTCGAGCGCGAGGCGCGCGAGTCGATCCTGCGCAGCTTCGAGCTGCCGCTGATCGGCCGTTACTTTCCCGAGTGGGAGCGCGAGATCCGGGGACGGCTGCGCGAGGGCTGAGCCGGCTCCGGACTACTTCGGCGGGTCGAACGTCGAGTACTTGAAGATCCGCTGCAGGACGTAGCGCCCGTCGCCCTGCGGGTCCGTGAGGCTGGCCCGGGCGTTCAGGTGCATGACGTAGGGACGCATCCGGACGTTGACCAGCGTCTTCCCGTTGAAGGTCAGGTCCAGGATGATCCCCTCCGAGGCCTCCTGCCACCAGTTCTGGCCGAACATGTAGTTCCCCGGGCAGACGAGCACCACGCTCGGGCCATTCGCGCGGTTGCGGACCAGCACCGGGCCGGCGACGTGGGTGCCTGAGCCGATGACGTGGTCGCAGCCGGCCGCGTCGAACCACTTGAGCTGCTGTTGCTGGAGCGGCCACAGGTCGTCGTGGTACTCGGCGCCGCCCCACCACTGCGGGTCGCATAGCACCAGGTCGGCGCCGCCGTCACGAGCCATGTGCACCGCCCGGAACACGTTCGAGCGAGTGATCCATGGCACGCCCGGCGTCCCCTTCTCGGCCCGCGCCACGCCGGCGACGTCGTTCCAGGCCACCAGGGCGACCTTGAGGCCGGCCACTTCCAGGTAGGCCGGCTCGAGGGCCTGGTGGAGGTTCATGCCCAGGCCGGTGCGCGGAATATGGTGCTTGTCCAGGATGCGCAGCGTCGACTCGATTCCGGCCACGCCCCGGTCGCTCATGTGGTTGGCCGCCAGGTAGACCGCGTCCAGGCCCAGCTTCTTCTTCCACTGGACCACCACTGCCTCGGGCACGCTGAACACCAGCGAGCCGCTGTAGTTCGCACCCCAGACGGAATCGGCCTCGATCGGGCACTCGTGATCGGCAATGGCCAGGTCCGAGCGCTTCAGGACGGCGGGCGTGGCGCCGTCGTTGCCGGTCTCGACCGTGGTCAGCGGGTAGTACGGGCCGTCGTCGGGCGGATCGAGCTGGGCGCCGCTCGTATAGCGGGCGGTACCGCCGTTGAACGCCCACGGCCACCCCTTGCCGAGCACCACGGCCTGCTCGGCGACGATCGGGCTCGAGCAGAGGCTGCCGATGTTGGTCAGCGTCCAGATCTGCGACGGATCGTAGGCAAACCAGGCCGGGTCGAGCGTCTCGGCACCGTCGCCACCAGGTGAGCCGATGAGCGGGTAGTCGAGCGCGCGCGACTTGCGGTCGCCGAAGAGATCGGGCCCGAAGAGGCCGAACGGGCCGTCGCCGGCGATGGACAGCACCTTGGTCGCGGGCTCGACCAGGCCGGCCGGCAGCAGCGCGACGCGATCCTGGTGATTGGCGATGTAGCGGGCGATGTGGTCCGCCGGTCGACAGGCGGAGGCTGGGTCCATACTGGGTTGCTTCACCGCCACCCCGCAGGGCATCACCAGCCGGCCGCGGCTGGCCAGCGTGGCGACCTCGTCCAGGCCGATGGTGGACTGCAGGTTGGTTATGCCGGTGACGACGGCCAGCGGGAACTCGGCCGGCACGCTGACCGGCTCGCTTCCCGAGGGCGTCGGCGACGGCTGACCCCCCGGGCTGCCACTCGAGGGCGTCCCGCTCGAGGCGCCAGGCGACGAGGACGAGGGCGGGGCAGTGGGACTGACGCTGACGCAGGCAGCCAGCAGCGAGAGCAGGACGACGAGGGAGGAGGCTCGTCTCACGGCGGAGATGCGCACGGCGCTATCGTAGGGAACCGGAGCCGGGCAGGGTGGTGGAGTTGCGGTGATCTGTTCCAGGAAGGTCCGTGGCGTCCTCACACGCGCGCCGCTGGCCGTGCTGGTCATGGCAGCCGCGCTGCTGACCGTGTCGGCGAGCAGGCCCGCGACGGTGGATGCGCTGGGGTCGCTGCCCGAATGCCGCCTGGCGAACATCATGACCGTGCCGCACGACTACGACAGCTGGAGCACGACCCTGGTCGACTGGCTGCTCCGCGTGCCACGAAACTACCGGCCGCCGGACCTGGTGCCGGTGGGCGAGGCGGGCATCGCCGGACCGGGCCTGATCCGGGCCGTGGCGATCGACGACCTGCGCGCCATGACGAGGGCCGCCGCCCGCAACGGGACGCCGATCGCGGTCAACAGCCCGTACCGCAGCTACGCCGACCAGGTGGCGAGCTTCAACGGCTGGGTTGGCGTCGACGGCTACGACGACGCGATCACGTACTCGCAGCGACCGGGCCACTCGGAGCACCAACTCGGCCTGACCATCGACTTCATGACGCTCGGCGGCGGCAGCGCGCTGCAGGGGGACTGGGCGACGGACCCGTCCGGGGCGTGGATGCAGGGCAATGCCTGGCGCTACGGGTGGCTGATGAGCTACCCGAAGGCGCCCGACGGCTCGTTGTTCTCGCAGGCGACCTGCTTCCACTACGAGCCGTGGCACTACCGCTACGTCGGGCGCGACATCGCGCGCAAGATTCATCGCTCGGGGCTGACCATTCGCGAGTACCTGTGGAAGCACTACACCATGGTCGACCCGGTGACGGGCCAGGCGCTGGCCACGCCCACTCCCACGCCGTCGCCGACGCCCGTCCCCACCCCGGCGCTGACGCCCTCGGCCAGCGTTGGCAGCGCGACTCCCACGCCGACCGCCGTCGTCGGAGACCTGCCCGGGCGGCCGGTAGAGCGGGGTGTCGACCCGCTGGTCGTGGTGGGCGCCGCGGCCGCAGTGGTGGTGCTGGGCGCCCTGGCCGTGGTCGCCGTCAGGCGCCGGGGCTCACCGGCGTAGGCCGGCGACGGGGCGCATCGGGCTACAATCGACCGCCCATGACCGAACCCCGCGAGGCTGCCCGGACGACCGCCGCCATCGGCTTCGGAACCGGAATTTCCGACGATCACAAGGACGGGATCCGCTGGGTCGACTACACCAACATCAGCTGGAACCCGGTCTTCTGCAAGCGCTGCGACATCTGCGTGGACATCTGCCCCAAGGACACGCTGGTCCTGCGCAACGACGCCATCATCGAGGAGCAGAACTGCATCCTGTGCGGGCTCTGCGAGCGTTACTGCCCCGACCTGGCGATCGAGATGATCCCGGCTGCGGTGGCCGCGCACGAGTCGAAGCCGGAGTAGCCGGACTGTGACCCGCCGGCTGACCCAGGGGAACGAGGCCGTGTTCCGCGGCGCGGTGGCCGCCGGCGCCGACTACTACGCCGGCTATCCGATCAGCCCCTCGACCGAGATCCTGAACATCGCCTCGGGCTGGGCGGCCGAGCACCCCGAATTCCGCTTCCTGCAGGCCGAGGACGAGATCGCCAGCGCCAACGCGATCATCGGCGCCTCGCTGGCCGGAGCGAAGTCGTTCACCGCCACCAGCGGCCCGGGATTCAGCCTGATGCAGGAGGCGGTGGGCTACGCGCAGAAGGTGGGCGTGGCGTGCGTCTTCGTCGACGTCCAACGGGTCGGGCCGGCGACCGGCATGCCGACCATGCCCGGCCAGGGCGACATCATGCAGGTGCGCTACGGCAGCACCGGCGACTACACCCCCATCGCCTTCTACCCGAACGGTGTGGAGGAGGCCTTTCGGGTCGCGATCCACGCCTTCAATGCGGCCGAGGAGTCGCGCAGCCCGGTGGTCGTCCTGTCCGACACGTTCATCGCGCACCTCAACGAGGTCGTGGACCTGGACGAGCTGGCCGCCGAAGCGACGGTCGTGCCGCGCTCCAATCCGCCGCTCGGCAAGCACCAGCCCGGCAGCCCGCGCTTCTTCGCCGGCGTGCTGATGTACGAGTCCGGCCCGAACGCCGGTGAGCCGGCCACGGCCGATGCCGACGAGTACCTGCGCCAGTTTTATGGCGCAAAGCACCGGCATCTGGAGGTGGCCCAGCGCTACGCGTTGTACGAGCACGGCTGGAACGTCGATGCTCCGGTGCTGGTGATCTGCTACGGCATCGTCAGCCGGGTGGCGGCCCCACTCGCCCCGGACTACGCCCTCTTCCGGCCGATCCGCATCCACCCGGTGCTGGGTGACGAGCTGCGCGCGATTGCCGATCGCTACGAGCAGATCGTCTGCATCGAGGCCAACGACGGGCAGTACGCCGACCTCGCCTCGCTGGCGCTGGGGCGCGAGGTCAAGCGCGTCCCGCTGCTGGGCGGGCGCATCTCGCTGGAGGCGGTGCGGGACGGGCTGGAGCGCGTGCTCTCCGGCGGGCCCGGCGAACCACCCATCCCGCCGCAGCCCACCGAGGCGCGGCCGCGCTCACCGCTGGGGATCGGCTGATGCCGGAAGCCCCGATGGCCGAGCTGGGCTACAAGGATCACCTCAAGCTCGAGCTGTTCCCGACCATCTGGTGCCCGGGCTGCGGCATCGGCACGATCATGCTGCAACTGGCCATCGTTCTCGACGAGATGGGCCTGGACGAGACGAACACGATCATCGTCACCGGCATCGGCTGCACCGGGCGGATGGGGGGCTACATGAAGTACGAGTCGGTCTACACCCTCCACGGTCGCACCCTGCCGGTGGCCGAGGCCATCAAGACCGTCCGGCCGGAGATGAACGTCATCGTGGTGGCAGGCGACGGGGACACGGCCAGCATCGGCGGCAACCACCTGATCCACGCGATCCGGCGCAACGCGCATCTGACTGTGCTGTGCAACAACAACGAGATCTACGGGCTGACCGGGGGCCAGACGGGTCCCACCACGCCGACCGGGACGAAGACCCTGTCGAGCCCAGCCGGCAACCCGAACACACCCATCAACCTGCAGGGTCTGGTGCGCTCCTCGCCGCATTCGCTCTACGCCAAGACGACGGTCTACCACCAGCTCCACATGCGCAACGTCATCCGCGAGGCGATCGAGCATCCGGGCTTCGCGTTCGTCGATATCACCAGCCAGTGCATCGAGAACAACGGGCGGCGCATCGGCTTCGCCAGCGCGAACGACATGCTCACCTTCTACCGCAAGACGTACAAGCGGGCGGCCAAGGATGCGGTGCGGCTGAACCCGTTCGAGATCGGCGTGCTCTACCCGGAGGCCGATGGAGCTGGAGCCGATGGCGTCGCTGCGTCCAACGGCAACGGCACGTCCGTGACGGCGGTGCCCGATCGACCGGCCGACCTGCCGGCGCAGCCGCCAGGGCCGATGACCTCCACCGCCGAACCGGCAGCCATGAAGCCCACGCCTGCGGCCGGGGACGATGAGAAGGCCCGACGCCGGGCCGAGTCCCAGGAGCGCGCGGCGCTGATGGCGCGGCTGCCGGCCGACGTGAAGCTGCGCATCGCCCGCAAGGAGCTGACCCTGGTCGAAGCGCTGACTTCCGCGGGCCTGGAAGTCCCCGAGTTCCTGCGCACCGGTGCCAGCGCGCCGGCCGCTGCACCCGTCGCCGGCGGCGAGGTCGAGATCAGCGCCAGCGGCACCGATCCGGCGACCGAGGCGCAGCCGTCGGAGCTGGACGCACAGAAGGCCGAGGCCGTCGCCGAGCAGCGTGATCTGGTTGGCGGCACGCCGGGTGGCGACCCACAGCCCGTGGCGCCGCGCACGTTCGAGGATGCCGCGCCGCCGATCGCTGCCGCCGACGCCCGCAAGGCCGAGGCGCAGCGCAAGCTGGCCCTGATGCAGAAGCTGCCCGCCGAGCTGAAGCTGCGAGTCGCCAAACGTGAGCTCACGCTCGAGGAGGCGCTGCGCGAGGCCGGCGTGGAGCCGGAGGCGTGACCACCGCCATCGCGCTGGACGGGGTCGGCGGGCAGGGGGTGCGGGTCATCGCCGGCGTGCTCGGGGCGCTGCTGGCGCGCATGGGGAAGCACGTCACCGTGCTGTTCGACTACGACTCCAGCGTCCGCGGCTCCATGTCCGATGCCTTCGTCATCTTCGACGACGACCCGATCGCGAACCCGGTGGTCGAGGAGGCGGACATCATGCTGAAGCTGGCCGACAAGGGCCATCTGCGCATCCACGGCCGCAAGGTGGTCACCGACCTGGGCCTCAACGTCCCGGGCGCGGAGGAGATTCCCTTCGCCTCGTTGGGCAGCGCGCAGTTCGGCAAGGAGCTGTTCGGCAACATGATCGCGCTCGGTCGACTGCTGCAGCTGGCGCAGATCGAGTTCGACGAGCCGGCCATCCGCGACTCGCTGCCGCGTCGCTTCCAGGACGAGAACGTGGCGGCGGTGCGCTTCGGCTACGAGCTGAGCGACGAGGACATCGCGCGCCTGGCCGAGGCTGCGCCGCCGAGCCGGTTCGAGATGAACGACGCCGCCACGTCACCGTTCCACCGCGAGACGGGGATCGCGACCGGCGGGCAGATGGCGGTCGCCACCGACGCCGAGTCGGGCTAGGCCAGGAAGGGACGCAGGGCCGCCTCCAGCGTCCTTGCCTCGTCGGCCGACAGCGCCTGAAGCGGCGCTCTCACGTCCGGCTTGACCGAAACGCCGCGCAGGGCGAGTACGTGCTTGGCCGCTGCGATGAACTTGCCCGCCGCCTCCAGGGCGTTCCTGACCTGGCGGAGGGTTTCTCCCGCGTCTTCCGGGGCATCGAGGGCGCCGCGCACGACGTCTGGGAACGCCGCCGCCATGCCGGAGACGGAGCCCACCGCGCCACGCGCCAGCGCCGGCGGCAGCAGCGGCTCGGAGCCGATGAGCACCGGCAGCCCCAGGTCGAGATACGGCTCGACCTTGGCGAACGGCGACTCGCTGACCTTGAGCCCAGCGAGGTTGTCGGCCGCCTCGGCCACGCCCTGGACCACGGAGGTCGGCGCCGGGTAGCCACTGCGTCCGGCAAAGGCGTAGATGAAGAACGGCAGCGGGGCGCAGGCGGCGGCCGCGGCGAGGAAGTGCGCGGTCAGCGCCGCCTCGTCAAGCGGAAAGTAGGGCGGCGGGATGACGGCCACGCCATCGGCCCCGATCTCGGCCGCGTGGGCAGCCAGCGTCGTCGTGTCGCGGGTCGTCTGGGCGCCGGCGTGGACGATCAGCCGGCCACGGACCGCGGCCCGGAAGGCAACCGCCATGCGCTGCCGCTCGTCTAGCGACAGGTTGATGCCCTCACCGGTGGTGCCGCAGGCGAAGACGCCATCGGCTCCGTGGTCGGAGAGGAAGGACCACATCGGCCAGACCGCATCCTCGTCCAGCTCGTCGCCGCTCGCCGACAGCGGCGTGACGGCAGCCACGATGAGGGGCGGATGGTCGAACGTCCACGGCAGGCTGGTCACCCGCGCAGCGTAGCGGGTCCGCGGCACGGCCTAGACCGCAAGCCCGCTTGGCCGCTAGGCTGCCCGCCACGATGACGATCACCGCCGCCCGACCGGGCCTGGAGCTCGACACGATTCGCCGTGCGCCGAAGGTCCTGCTTCACGACCACCTGGACGGGGGGCTGCGGCCGCAGACGGTGATCGAGCTGGCGCGGGAGATCGGCTACGGCGGCCTGCCGACCACCGATCCGGACGAGCTGGGCCGCTGGTTCACGCTCGGCGCCGACCGCAAGTCGCTGGAGCTCTACCTGGAGGGATTCCGCCACACGATCGCGGTGATGCAGACGCCCGAGGCCATCGAGCGGGTGGCCGCCGAGTGCATCGAGGACCTGGCCACCGATGGCGTGGTGTACGCCGAGGTTCGGATGGCGCCCGAGCTCCTGACCGATGGTGGCCTGAGCCTGGACGAGGCGACGGCCGCGATGCTCGCCGGGTTGGAGATGGGCGCGAAGGGGCGGCCGATCACCGCCCGGCTGTTGGTGACGGCCATGCGCCAGGCGGCGCGCTCGGTGGAGATTGCCGAGCTGGCGGTGCGTCACCGAGACGCCGGCGTGGTGGGCTTCGACATCGCCGGACCCGAGGCCGGCTACCCGCCGACCCGCCATCTCGACGCCTTCCACCTCATCGCCCGCGAGAACTTCCACTTCACCATCCACGCCGGCGAGGGGTTCGGCCTGCCGAGCATCTGGGAGGCGCTGCAGCTGTGCGGCGCCGAGCGGCTGGGCCACGGCGTGCGAATCGTGGACGACATCACCGCCCGGCCGGACGGCCGCGTCACGCTGGGACGGCTGGCGGCCTACGTTCGCGACCGCCGCGTGCCGCTGGAGATGTGCCCCACCTCGAACGTGCACACCGGAGCGGCGCGGAGCATCGCCGAGCATCCGTTCGGCCTGCTACGGCGCCTGCGCTTCCGGGTGACGGTCAACACCGACAACCGCCTGATGAGCGGCATCACCCTGTCCGGCGAGCTGGCGGCCCTGTCGGATGCTTTCGGGCTGGGCCTGGACGACCTCGAATGGCTGACGCTGAACGGCATGAAGTCCGCCTTCC